>DAIPYU010000045.1:0-34214 GCA_036782635.1 Nodosilinea sp. CTOTU7353 | reverse complement strand
CCACGCCGAGACCAGAGGCCGGGACCAGAGCCCGAGACCAGAGCCCGAGACCAGAGCCCGAGACCAGAACCAGTTTAATTTTGGCTGAGGTAGGCGCTCACATCCTCAAACAGCTGCGATAGCTCCGCCTCGGTCGTCACTCGAATGCGCTCATCTCGCAGCGTCACCAACGCCTTAGCAGCAAAGGGGCTAGGCCAGATGTTGGGGTTGCAAAAAACCTCTAAAAACACCTCCCCGGTGTGGCGATACTCCATGGGGGGCTGGGGAGTGCGGCGGGCGGATTCTGCCCCTTGGGCTGCCGCCGCCTTGAGCGTAGTCATCAGCCCATCGAGGGCCGCCTTGAGGGCCAGGGCCGCCTCGGGGGAAAAGGCAAACCGCAGCGAACCCTGGGGCAGGTTGAGGGTGATGGGGGCGCTCATGGTAGACAGGCTCACTGCGATCGGTGGACAGGGTGCCGGGGGGCAAAGATTGAGGGTTCTAGCCTAGTGCCTCAGATCAAGCAGCCAAAGCAATGCGCTGATCGAGACATAGATGTTAGGTGTAGATCTGGGGTGTCTTCTAGAGCATCGGTACAGTATGACTAAAAACCCGGTTTCTTCGTCGCTGCTCTAACGACAGGACTAGCCTTTTGGCCCAGAAACCGGGTTTCTGTACCGGCGTTCTAGAAAGTAATTTCCCAATGGTGGACATTGACCTACGGCGGCTATGGTCAGAATACGACATTGGGGCGCACCCCGCAGCCCCTGGCGCTGCCCCGCACCCAAGGCAACGAATCATCGCCAACGGTGACGCCAAGTTAAGTTGTGTGTCTCGTCAAGGCCCCCTCGGGACTGTCTTAAGCTCATCTAAATCCAGAAGTGGCCCGTCTAGAAGCGGCCAGTCCAGAGGGGGCATTTTACCTAGGGAAACGCCAGATCCCGAGCTGGTATTGGGCTGCCGGGGCGATCGCTCCGGCAACCCAATACCAAAGAAAACCCTAAAGCTTTGCCAGATCAGGGGTTGCCCTCCCTAAAGTAGAAGACAGCAATCTAAATTGTTGGGGCTAAAATTTCCGTTTAGCCTATAGATACAATACTGGAAATGGCATGGCCGCAAATTTGCCTTCGCTTTTATCTCAGGCTACGGTGCGTGAGCCGCTGTGGCCCTCCTCAACCACTGCCCCCACACCGGTTGACCGCATTCGGCGGCTGGTGTGGAAAATTGCCTTTGCCACCCTGGCCCTGATGGCCGTGGGCAGCGCCACTCGGGTGATGAATGCGGGCCTCGCCTGCCCCGATTGGCCCCTGTGCTACGGCCAGCTGGTGCCCCAGCAGCAGATGAATCTCCAGGTTTTTTTGGAGTGGTTTCATCGGCTCGATGCCGCCATCATTGGCCTCAGCACCCTGTGGCTGGTCGGTCTGAGCGTTTGGTATCGCCGCCAGGTGCCCGGCTGGCTACCCTGGGCGGCGGTGGGTGCCCTGGCGCTGATTGGCTTGCAGGGGGCGATCGGTGGGCTGACGGTGACGCAGCTGCTGCGCTTCGACATTGTGACGGCCCATTTGGGGACGGCGCTGCTGTTTTTTAGCGTCATGCTGACCCTGGCCTGCTGCCTGCTGCCCTACCGCAGCACCGGCACTGTGCAGCGACTGCCCTGGCTGGGGCTGTGGGCCGCTGGCATTGTCTACGCCCAATGTCTGCTGGGGGGGCTGGTGGGGTCGCGCTGGGCCGCCCACCAGTGCCTGGGTCTTAACGAGCTGTGCCAGGTGATGAACAGCCACCTGTTGGGCATTGTGCCCGCCTCCACAGCGGTGGTGGTGTTGACCTGGACGGTGTGGCGCACCCCCGCCCTGACCTACCCGCTGCGGCGGTTGGGCAGCTTGGCCAGCGTGCTGCTGGTGTTTCAGCTGGTGATGGGCATCGCCACCTATCGGCTACGGCTTCAGGTGGAGCCGCTGACCGTGGCCCACCACACCCTGGGGGCCGCGCTGGTGGGCACGCTGGTGTGCTTTACGGTGCTGGCCTGGCGCGATCGCCTGGGTGCGGCCGACGGCCTCGCCGACCCCAGACTGCCTACCGCTGAGACCTAGGCAGCTGCTGCTTTGGGTCTCAACCCAGTTTGGGTAATCCCTACCCAAGTCCAGACGTGAAGTTTTACCCGTGAAAAACCACAGATTTCGAGGTGGACTTGGTATCTCAATCACATTTGAATGTCGCGCTTGAACGTCACGCTTGAATATATTCAGCTATATTCAGCCAACATTTGCTATTTTTAGCCCCCTTAGGATTTTTGCATGAATCAGACCACCACCTGGAATGCCCCCACCCGGCACCATGACTCCTTTAAGGCTGTGGTTCAGAGCTACGTGCAGCTGACCAAGCCCCGCATCATTCCGCTGCTGCTGATTGAGACAGCGGCGGCGATGTGGGTGGCGGGCCAGGGCCGAGTTGACCCGGTGCTGCTGCTGGTGACGCTGCTGACCGGCACCCTGGCGGCGGCCTCGGCCCAGACCATCAACTGCGTCTATGATCGCGACATTGACTACGACATGGAGCGCACCCGCCACCGTCCGCTGCCGTCGGGGCGCATTCAGGTGCGCGATGCGCTGGTGTTTGCGGCGGTGCTGGCGGTGCTGTCGTTTACCCTCCAGACCCTGGTGGCCAATCTGCTCAGCGCTGTGCTCTCGATGGTGGGCCTAGCTATCTATGTGGGGGTCTACACCTACTGGCTGAAGCGGTCTTCGCCGCAAAATATTGTGATTGGCGGCGCGGCGGGGGCGATTCCACCCCTGGTGGGCTGGGCGGCGGTGACGGGCAATCTGCCCCTGGCGGCCTGGCTGTTTTTTGCCATTGTGTTTATCTGGACGCCGCCCCACTTTTGGGGTCTGGCGATGCTGATTCAAGATGACTATGCCAAGGTCAATGTGCCGATGATGCCGGTGGTGGCGGGCGATCAGGCTACGGCCCGGCAGATCTGGTACTACACCCTGGTGCTGGTGCCGCTGACGCTGATGATGAGCTACCCCCTAGGGGCCACTGGAGCGGTGTATGCGGCGATCGCCCTCGTTTTAGGCGGCATGTTTATGCAGCGGGCTTGGGCACTGCTAAAAGAACCGAGCGATCGCGATCTGGCCAAAGGCCTGTTTAAGTTCTCGATTCTCTATATGATGCTGCTGTCGGCAGGCATGGTGGTGGATAGCTGGCCGGTGACGCGATCAGCGGTGGCCATGGTCTCTGGGCAGCTAGAGCCACTGATAAGCCTGCTCCCTTTTTAAAGGATTTGTGAAAACACTGGGTGCTGCCCTTTACCCTCTTGCCTTCTTGCCTTCTTGCCTTTGCAAAGGTGCTGCGCCTGCTCTCCTTGGTGTACAGCGCCTCAAAAACTTCTTCAATTGTCAGGTTGGTCTGCTGTAAATTGCTCAATGGTGTTGACTAACCCCTCAGAGTAGGGTTCTAAAACCGTTGCACAGACCTGCAAATCTGCCAAAGCTTGGGCAAATTCTTCTGACTCTGAGCTACTGGTTTCTAGAACCTGAATCGCCAGCAACGCCTTCTCAAGCTGAGGGCGATATTCTCCTAAATGGCGCTTAAGCCTGACTAAAGACAGGTTAGAGACTGCTTGAGTCATGGGTTTAGCCTCCTGTCGAGTTTGGTAATTTGCTGTCGGCAGTTCGCCACCGTCTTTTCCCAGTGAATGATTAGGCCTTGGTCTTGCTGGGCTGAAGATTTCTTCCGCTCTTTGGCAATTTTGTCTAAATGCTCTGCTAGTGCTTGCTTCTGCCCCTCTAGCTGCTTGTGATAAAGCTTGTTTCTGCCCACCAGTTATGTTCCTGTTAGGGATACCTTAATAAGCAGCGCGGGTGGCCAGATCGCGGGGGCGCTTCTTGATCAGCGTGGGGTCGAGGTAGGTGGTCGCTTCGGCGCATGATCGCACCCGTTCTATCGGCTCAAACACATTCACCTGGTAGACGATCTGGTTGTCCCAGTCGAGGGCGGTGAGCCAGCCGCTGCGGGGGTGGTAGACGCCCGTGTCAATGTCGAGCCAGCCGCGGCCGGCGACGATTTGGCCGGGGTCTACACCGGGGAAGGTAAAGGTGATGGTGTGCCCAGTGATAATCAGCTTGTCAGAGAAAAACGGCGTCAGGCTGCTGTGGAAGGTTTCGCGAATCCAGCACATTTCGTAACTGCTCTGCTCGGCGACGGGCAGCATGGGGTTGACCCCGGCATGCACCAGCCACAGGTCGCCCAAGTCAATGTAGAGGGGCAGCTGGCGCAGCCATTCGAGGTGGTCTTCGAGGGTGGCAGCGGAACCGTTGTAGCTGCTGAGGGTGGCCTGGCCACCGCTGAAGATCCAACCTTGGAGGGTGGGTGGGTTGATCTTGCCGTCGACAAAGGTGTCGAGAATGAGTTGCTCGTGGTTGCCCCGTACGCAACCAGTGGCGTGGCGGCGCACAAAATCGACCACATCGGCACTCTTAGGGCCGCGATCAATCAGGTCGCCAACACAGTAAATTTGATCGTCGGGTTCGGGGGCGATCGCATCCCACAACCGTTTAAGACCGTCGTAGTGACCGTGGATATCACCAATGAAAATTCTTCGGGGCATGGGGCAGAAACTCCGTTAATTTCATTATGCCTTAACCCCAATGTCAACTATCTGTTTTTCGCCAGGGTTACGCATTTAGAAGTAGATCCCTGGAAATAAACCCCTAGATCGATAGCGGTAGCCAGTCTGGTTGAGCCTAACGAGTGACCACGTACCTAAGTACTCTGCGGCGAAAGCCAATCTATTTAAGGGTAGAGCAAAGGAAACTGAGGCGCCATGCCAAGACTTGCTGCCGCCCCCATCACGATAACTTGGGGGCGATCGCACCCTGTACGGTTCACCCCACACCTCAGTACGGGAGGGAAATTCGCCATCGCAGTAGGGTTCCTACCACTAGGGAAACCCGCTGTATTGACGCACCATAGTAACTGTAGAGAGCGAAAGCTCAAACGCTTAACCTGACTCACTTCGAATGTTTGGAAGAGCAAGTACCAGGAGGTTAGAAACCTATGATTATTCGTCGTTACCTAGACCCGATTACTGAAATCAACGCCATTCGCCGCCAAATTAACGATGCCTTCGGCGACCTCACCACCGAGGCCCTGGCTAAGACCGACTGGGCACCAGCCATTCGCCTGGTTGATCGTGGCCATGAGTTTGTGCTCACAGCCCACCTGGTGGGCGTTACTGCCGCCGATCTGGACGTGCAGGTGAGTGCCGACGTGGTGTCGATCTCGGGCACCCGCACAGCACCCGAAGCCCCAGCTGAAGAAGAGGCCAATGTGCTCTACGACGACACCCGCTACGGTAGCTTCCAGCGTATGGTTAACCTGCCCGACGCGGTGCAAAACGACCAGGTGGTGGCCGACTTTAGCCACGGCGTGCTGACCTTGACCTTGCCCAAGGTGGTTGAGGCCCGCAACAAAGTGGTCAAAATCAGCCTCGGCGGCACCGAAGCCCCTGCCATTGAAGCAGGCGAGGTCTAGATAGTCCCAACCCGAGCAGTTGAGGTCCGAGAGTAAGTCATGATTACTGGGGAGGCATTGCCTCCCCTTTTTTGTGCTGGCCAGCACGGTGCTGAGATAGCAGAACAAGTACTTGACGAAGCTGATTGCGACAAGCTCTAACAGTTTGGGTATACGGTGTACGGTATACGGTTCACGGCGGGCCGTTAGCCGTATGCCGTGAACCTTACACCGTGAACCGTATACCCCCCCTCCCTGGCAAACTACTCGCTAAAATCGCTTAGGGCTGAGGTTTTTCGATGTCGGCGTCGCCGACGGTAAAGGTAAATGACAGGGGGTTATCGACCCGCTTAGAGGCTTGGCGCAGTTCTAGCCCCACAATTAGCCCATCTTCGTCGTAGTCGAGAATGAGATTGGGCGAAACGCGGGCGGTTTCATCGACCTCGCGCTGGTTGAAGGCGATTTGCAGGATGTCGCGATTGGGATCGTAGGTAATCTGCATAGGCAATGGGCGACGGCGTCTAGCGGGTAGTTTAATTGCCGCCATCATAGAGTGTTTCGGCCCGAATGGCTTACCCCTTGACCACAGGCACTGGGCTGGGTCTGAGGTGGTTAAACTGTCGGGGCCAAAACAGCACCTGCAGCAGCAGCCCGATGGATTGTAGTTCGCCGGGGCTGTTCCACCGCTTCCACTGGCCGGGGCGACAGAACAAAGTGGTGACCAAGGCTCGGTAGCTGGCGGGGGCCATGGGGCCAAACTGCACGCGAATGTGGGGGCAGTCTTGGCGATGATCGACGGCGGTGATGATGCCTTCGAGGGCGATCGCCTCCTCAGCAATTTCTATATCGACCGCCATGCCCACCGCCAGCGGACAGTCGGGGGTCACCCCCTGGGTGAGGGCCACTTCAACCCCGGCCTCTGACATTAGGGTAGTGGTGCCCCACCAGGTTTTGGGCTTTAGCGCCGGGCCACAATCTAGCTCCGCCTGAAATAGCTTGGGGGAGAGCTTAATCACCCGGCGCAGGTCAAACCAAGCGTGGGTGTCGGGGCGGGGTACATCCAGCAAAATCAGCAGGGCGATGGCGATCATAACCAGGTTATAGGCACTCCAGATCCAGCCTAGGGCCATCCCCTCATGCTCAGCGCCGCTGCTGGCCAACCCGATGCTATACCACAGGCTGACGGCGGTTAGCCCAAACAGCAGCACCAGGGGCCAGCCCAGCCGCCAGTTAAACAAAAACCGCTGGCTAGAGGTGCCCTTGGGGGTGACTTTAAAGCCCCGCGAGAAGGGGCGCACCATGGCCTGCACCACCGTCGCCGCCAGGGGAAACACCAGCACCAGCGAGTAAATGTCTGACAGCAGGGCTGAGCGCGATCGCTCGTTGAGCCAGGCAAACACGGTCAGCTGCATGAGGTAATAGGGCACGAAGTAGTAGAGCAGCTCCAGGCCGGTGGTGTTGATCGGCACCACGTTAAAAAACGAGTAGGCCAGGGGCATGAGCAAAAAGCCAATGCGGGGAATGCTGCTAAACCAGTGCACCAGCCCCTCCAGGTGGCCCAGCCGCTGCATGGGGCTGAGCCCGCTAATGGTGAGCGGGTTTGATTCGATAAAAAAGGCTTGCAGGGTGCCCCTGGCCCAGCGCAGCCGCTGGGTAGCGTGGGCGGCAATGTCTTCGGCAGCGAGGCCCGCGCTGAGTTTTTCGTCGAGGTAGATTACGTCGTGGCCCTGGGCGGCCAGGCGCACGGCGGTAAAGTAGTCTTCGCTCAGCGACTCGGTAACAAAGCCGCCGGTCGTTTCTAACGCGCTGCGGCGCACCACAAAGGAGGTGCCCGAGCAGACCACGCTGCCCACCCCGTCGCGCATGGGCTGAATCTGGCGGTAAAACACTTCTTCTTCGGGGGTAAGCACCCCCTCTAGGCCCAGGTTGCGGGCGATCGGGTCGGCATTGTAAAAGCTCTGGGGAGTCTGCACCAGGCCCACGGTCGGCTGCTGAAAAAAGCCTACGGTGCGGCTCAAAAAGTTGCGTGTGGGCACAAAGTCGGCATCAAAGGAGGCAATCAGCTCGCCCCTGGGAAAGCCACTGAGCCGCGCCTGCTCCAGGGCGTGGTTGAGGTTGCCCGCCTTGGCGTGGTGGTTGTCCGGGCGGGTAACGTATTCACAGCCCAGATCGGCGGCCAGGGTCTTGATCTCGGGGCGGCGGGTGTCGTCGAGCAGATAGATGGTCTTGCGCCGGTAGTCCATCGCTTGACAGCCAATGATGGTGCGCCGCAATATAAAGGCCGGCTCGTCGTAGGTGGGAATAAACACATCGACCCAGGGCTGGTAGCGCCCGCTGAGCACGTCCTGCTCCAGGGCATCGGCCTGGGGGCGACGATCGCTCACCCGCAGCAACAGCGCCAGCTGGAGCATGCTGGTGACTAGACCAAACAGCTCCATCCCCAGCAGCGTCAGGCTGAGGGTGCCCTCCAGCGGCGAGGCCAAATTGAGGGTGGTCAGGCAGCGCCACACCAGATAGCGCCCCAGCAGCCCCAGCAAAATAACAATCACCAGGCGGCGCGACCAGGGCCGGGGCCGGGGCGACAGCCGGGTAATGGCATAGGCCACCACCAGCAGCACGACCGTCGGGGCCACCAGGTGGTGAGCCACCTCACTGGGCAGCTCGAGCCACCCAGGGGTCTGACTTTGCACCCCCTGAAGCCGGTCAAAGGCGGTGGTGATCCGCGCATCGCCAGAAAACCAGGCGGTGATCACGGCAGCGGCTAGCCCCAAAAGCCCTCCCATGACCAGGGTGGCCCATCGCACGGAGGAGCGCGATTTAGCTTTAGTGGCGGGTTTGGGTACAGACCGAGAGGAGAACGCCATAGTGCAAGGAAGGGTGCAGTTGACAGAGGAGACAGCAGCGGCGGGGCAGGCCCTAGGAGCCATAGGGGGGCGCTAGGCCCATTGGGAGTTTGACGGATGCCTCTGAGAGCAGCCTGAGCAACCTCTGACTACAGGATGATAGGCGGCGTTTCTCCAGGACGCCCAGGGTAACTAAATCCGAACTCTGTCTAATTACGCTACGCACCAGGGGGGTAGATTGGATGCTTTGAAAGATACAGATAGCCGCCTGCGCCCCATAACCTGCTAAATCTCAAATTCTTATCAACGGACAGGTTCTATTAGCGGGTGGCCGGCTGCTGCCCTGCCGCTATGGTCTGGCGCAGGCTTTCGTGGCCAAAGCTGTAGCCGCCCCCCAGCCGCCGCAGCAGCCCCGTGGCCACCATGGCATCGAGCCAGTGACGGGCGGCCAGGGGCGGGCCACGACGCTCCCCGAGCAGGGCTCGCACAATACTGTGCTGTAGCCCAAAGGCAAGCCACAGCACCGCAATGATCAGGCCCGCCACTAGCAGCCGCGCGCGACTCAGGGTGAGCAGGGTCAGGGGCGGTTGCCCAGCGACCACCGCTGGCAGCACCAGCAGCAGCACCATGATGATTCCCAGCACCGCCGTCAGCAGCGTTGTGTTGCGCAGGGCCAGGTAAATGTCTTGGTTTGGAGTCTGGCGGCCCTGGGTTAACCCAGGTAGCCCGCCGCGCAGCAGCAGCACCAAGCCCAAGCTCCAGCCGACTAGGGCACCCGCTGCCCCACCCCAGCCAAAGGCCGAGAGGCTGAGCCCAAAGGGGGCCAGCAGCAGCGCCGCCCCGGTGCCCAGCCCTAGCCCCAGCCCCAGGGCCAGCAGCCCCGTGGTCAGCACCAGGGTGCTGAGGTGGCTGAGGGGAGCGATCGCCAGCCCCAGCCGCAGGTAGGCAAAACTCTCTAGGTCGATCTGCGAGACCATTAGCCCCAGGGCCAGCCCCAGCAGCAGGTTGCCCCCCACCAGGCCCATCACCAGGGCAATGGCCAGCCCCACCAGCAGCCGGTAGAGCAGCTGCCGGGGCTCGGGCAGCCAGCTGCGCTGGAGGTCGTCGATATAAAACAGGCGGGGGCGCAACCCTAGCTGCGTGGCCAGCCAGCCCAGGGCGGCGCGGTGCCGAGCTGGGTCGCCCTGGGCATGACCCAGGCGATCGTCGACGTAGCGCTGCATGAGGTCGGCCTGGCTGCGCACCGGGGGTACGGTCAGGTGGGGCATGGCCACCAGCATGGTCAAACACAGGGGCAGCCGAGCGATTTGCTGGAGCACTTTGCTGCCCTTGATCACCGGCCACAGCTCGGGGCGGTTTTGGCCGAGCACATAGTCTTTGACCTGCTGCGCCGCCAGCGGAATGATGTGCACCCCGCCGTTAAATTGGTCAAAGGTCAGCCCCGACGACTCGATCACCTGGCGACGGCAGCAGAGCAGGGCGGTTTGGCTGGGGTTGGTGCGCAGCAGCGCTTCTAGGGCGGCGACAAAGCGCCGCTTTTGGGCGGTGTCGAGGTGGTCAAACCCGTCGATTAGTAAGGTGAGCTGGGCGTTGTCTACCCAGGCGATCGCCGTGGCCTTGGCCACCCGGTAGTCTTGCCACAGGGCAGCAATCAGCCACTCCCGCAGGGTTTCGCCCGCCCAGGCCGACCCGTCGAGCAGCACTGGCACCGGCCCAGCCCGCTTCAGCAGCAGCTCGCCCACCGCCAGCAGGGTGTGGGTTTTGCCAACCCCCGCCTCGCCCAAAATCAGCAGCCGCCCGTCAATGCCGTCGCGGCGACACAGGTCGGCGATCGCCCCGGTTGAGGTCAGCACCTGGTTGTCTTGGCGACCAAACTGCATGCCCCACACCCGATAGTTCATCGGAATCTCGCGGCGCGGGGCCACCAGGGGCAGCCCTGCTCGGTGGGCCGCCAGCTGCCGACCGACCACCTGGGCCAGGGCCTTGAGGTCAGCCGCCGCCGGGGCCTGGCCGGGAATCAGCGATCGCAGGGTACTGGTAACCATAGAGCCAACCCTCGTAACGAACCTAGTAACGGGGCACCGACCGATCAACCACTAACGAATAGGCATCGATGCCGCCGGTCACATTCTTCAGCTGGGTAAAGCCCTGCTGGGCCAGCCACATACACATCTGGGCCGACCGCATGCCGTGGTGGCAGAGCACGATAGTCTCGCGATCAGCCTCAAACCGACTGTGAATGGTCTCTGACCAAGCGGCAAACTCGCTCAGGGGCAGGTTCTCGAACCCAGACAGGCTGGCAGTCTCCACCTCCTGGGGTTCACGCACATCGATCAGCTGCACAGTATCCCCACCCTCGGCCAGGCGCTGGGCCAGGGCCTCAACGCTGAGGGGGGCATAGGGGGCAGCATCAGAAGAAACGGTCATAGCTAGATTCTAGGGGCTAGATTTTTGGGCTAAATTCTCGGGGCTAGATTTTAGGAGCGCAGGGGCAGTTGTGGTCTGACAGACTGATCGCGCAGTCCGCAGATACCCTTAGATTTTACGCAACATTAACCCATCCCCCCGGAAAGGTGGGATATCCTAAGCGCAGCCGCCCCCTCGACGGCTTTGGCGCACCCCCTTAGCCTAGGCAGACTCAGCGATGAAAACCATTGGCCTGATCGGCGGCATGAGCTGGGAGTCATCCCTGGAGTACTACCGCATTCTCAACCAGACCACCCGCGATCGCCTGGGGGGCCTGCACTCCGCCAAGATCATTCTGTTCTCGGTCGACTTTGCCGACATGGCCGCCATGCAGCACGAGGGCCGCTGGGATGACATTTCAGAAATTTTGGTCGAAGCGGCCCAGCAGCTGCAAATGGCCGGGGCCAGCATGGTGCTGGTGTGCGCCAACACCATGCACCGCCTAGCCGACGACATCGAGGCCCACATTTCGATTCCATTTCTGCACATTGCCGACGCCACCGCCGAGGCGGTCAAGGCCCAGGGGCTGCACCGGGTGGGTTTGCTGGGCACCAAATTCACCATGGAAGAAGCGTTTTACCGCCAGCGTTTGGCCGAGAACCACGGCCTAGAGGTGATCATCCCCGATGCCCCAGGCCGCGAAGCGGTCCACCGCATCATCTACGACGAGCTGTGCCAGGGCCGCTTTACGCCCGAGTCGCGCCAGAGGGTTTTGGCCCTGGGTCAAGACCTGGCCGAGGCCGGAGCCGAGGGCGTCGTGCTGGGCTGCACCGAACTAGAGCTGCTGGTGGGTGACAGTCGGGCGACGGTGCCGCTGTTTCCCACCACCCGCATCCACGCCGAGGCGGCGGTCAACCTGGCCCTGGGGTTGTAGGGGGCAAACGTTTTGATGGATGGGTTGCGGTGCGTTGGCTAGGCTCAACGTCTTAATGCACCTCGTTTTCAAGCTGGTAAATGCGCCAGATTTTGCCGTTGTAGCGCCAAAACTCCAGTATTTCCAGCTTGGCATAGAGGCTGAGCTTGTCGCAGAACCACTACGAGTTTACCCAGGTACCGTGGAAGCTGGGGGGCACCACACTGGGAAGCTGTAGCTTACAGATCGGCCCGGCTTCAAGCTGTTCTCCTGGGTAAACCCATACCTCGCTGCGGTGGTGGTGGCCGTCGTAGACCACGGTGAGCACCCAGGACCGCTGGGGATGGCTAGCGTTGGCGACGGGAATTGGTTCGGATGGGTAGCGGCCCTCGCCAGTATCAGCAATGGTGAGGCCAGTCTTAGGATGGAAGCGAGCGATCGCACCAAACAGCTCTCCCGGTGGCGTGACCGCTGTAGCATGCACGTTCATAAAGGTAACGGCTTCGTTGTTTTGCCCCAGGGCCACGGGCAGCTCACAGTTGCGGTCGACTAGGCAATGCTGATCGAGAATTTTTGCAGTTTTGGGGTCGATGCGGTACTGCCAGAGCTGCGCCTCGGCAACGGTCGATATCTGGCCAGAGGCGACTTCTTTGAGGAACTGGTTAGTAGCAAAATCGTCGAAGCGCACCACGTCAAACACAATGCTGCCGTCAAAATCGAGGTAGCTGTGGCCAAAGTGCCACTGGTACCAGGGGTCGGCTTCGCCGAGGGCAATCGCCTCTAGACTTTCGGCATCAACCACAATGATTTGGGTGCCCTGCTTGGGCTGCCATTGGAGGGCATCGCTAAAGCTTTGTAGGCCAAACAAGGCGGGCAGCGGGTTGAGTCGCACGGGCGAAACGCAAAATACCAAGTAGCGATCAGCCAGCACAAAGTCGTGCAGCAGCGGGATGCCGCTGAGCGGAATAGTGCCGGTTTTCTCGACCGCCCCAGTGGCGCTACAGCGGTAGATCTTGAGGGTAGCGTTGCCGCCGGGCACCGTGCCAAAGCTAAAAATTTTGCCCGTGCGGGGATGGCGCTTGGGATGGGCGGTAAAGGTGTCACTGGCCGCCAACCCTTCTAGATTGTCTAGTCCGACGGTCGCCAAGGTCTCTAGGTCGAGGCGGTGGGGTAGGCCACCTTCCCACAGGGCCAGTAGGCGATCAGGCAGGGCCAACACCGAGGTATTGGCCGCATTTTTGATCTGGGCCTGCCACTGCTGCCAGAACGATCCGGGGGCCAGGCTGCCGTAGCCTCGGTAGAGCAACTGGTCGGCCTCGGCTTCATCCACAAACCCAGCGGAGCGCACGTAGCGGTAGGTGGCCACGGCACGTTGGCCGTCAAAATTGACCCGCAGCACCGCCCCATCGCCATCGAACCAGTGGCTGACTCGGGTGCCGCCCCGATCAAACCGCGCTGGGCCGTTGCGGTAGAGAGTGCCCCGCAAATCGGGGGGCAGCTGGCCCTCTAGCAGGGTGAGGGGAGCTGCGGCAAACTCAGTGGCGGGCTGGGAGATCGCCCTGGACCAGAGTTTTGCAGTCGATGCGGCAGGCTGCGCCTGGGTCGTTGCCGTAGAGGCCATGGGAAATTAAGAATGACAAAACTATCTCCATTGTGACCCAGTACGCCAATGAAGCTAACCCGCATCATCCATAAGGACAGCGATGTATTTCAGCAGGCCAACTCCAGCATTGCTGAGCTTCCAAGCTTTCTATATCTGCTTTAGATGGTGGAGGCTGAAGAGCTGCTGCTCGTCTGTCCACACTTGTACAGGGTGGCACCCGGCCTCCATTGCCAGCAGCTGAAACTCGTCAATGGTGTACTTGTAGGAGTGCTCGGTGCGCAGGGTTTCGCCCTTGCAGAAGGGAATCTCGGCATCGCCCAGGTGGACAGTTTGGTCGCAGAGGCTGGCGATCGCCATCTCGATCCGCCCTTCCGCCTCGTTGTAGTGCGCCCGATACTCAAACTGGTCTAGGTCAAAGTCGGCCCCCAGCTCCCGGTTAATTCTCGCCAGCACATTCAGCGCAAACTCGGCCGAAACCCCCTGGGCATCGGCATAGGCGGGTTCGAGAATCATCGGCGATTTTTTTAGGTCTACCCCAACAATCAAATCGCCCAGCACCGCTACGGTTTTGAGAAAGTTGATCACTTCGGCAGGCTCCAGATTGCCGATGGAAGAGCCGGGGAAAAAGCCAATGGTAGGCCGGTTTTGCAGCTCCGGGATAGCGGCGATGGGCAGGGGTTGGGTGTAGTCGGCGCAGACGGCGATCGCATCCAACCCCTCAAAGTCACCCATCAACGCCGCGCAGGCCTCTTGCAGGTGCTGCCGCGAAATATCGACCCCCACGTAGGTTGTCACCTGGGGGGCAGCCTTGAGCAAAATGCGAATCTTCTGGCTGCTGCCGCTGCCCAGCTCCACCAGGGCGCGGTGATCCAACGCCGCCGCCATCTCCCCGGCATTGTCCTGAAGAATCTGCATCTCGGTGCGGGTCAAGTAATACTCCGGCAGCTGGCAGATGGCGTCAAACAGCTCAGACCCCCGTTTGTCGTAGAGAAACTGAGGCGACAGCACCTTCTGCGGCAGGCTCAGCCCCCGCAGCACCGCGCTGCGAAAGTCTTCCATCGGCGGGTGAAAGTCGTAGAGCTTGACGGGGGAGGGTTTTGTGGGAGAAGTGAGGGGCATGGGGAGTGGATGGGTGGATGGGTGGGTGAGTAGGGGAGTAGATAGGTGGATGGGTGAGTAGGTGGGTGAGTAGGTTTACGGTGCACGGTGCACGGTTGGCAGCTTGCCGATACCGGACACCCGAAACCCAATACCCAATACCCAATACCTTCTACATCCTTGCCAGCCTCAGGCCGCTAAACTGCCACCGGGCGCTGGGCGGAAAGAAATTGCGGTAGCTGGGGCGAATGTGGCCCGGTGGGGTGACGCAGGAGCCGCCGCGCAGCACCATTTGGTTGCACATAAACTTACCGTTGTATTCTCCCACGGCACCGGGGGCCGGGCGAAAGCCGGGGTAGGGCAGGTAGGCGCTCTGGGTCCATTCCCAGGTGTCGCCGTAGAGCTGTTGGACTTTCTGGTTGCTAAGGTTGGGCTGGGGGTGCAGATGGTCGGCGGCCAGCAGGTTGCCCTGAATGGGGACACCTGAGGCGGCGACTTCCCACTCGGCCTCGGTGGGTAGGCGGCAGCCCCGCCAGGTGGCAAAGGCATCGGCCTCGAAGTAGCTCAGGTGGCACACGGGTTCGGCTGGGTTGACGGGCTGCATGCCGCCGAGGGTAAACACCCACCAGTCGCCGTCGCGCTGCTCCCAGTAGAGGGGGGCTTGCCAGGTTTCGCTCTGCACCGTGGCCCAGCCCTCGGCCAGCCAGTGGGCAGCGGTCTGGTAGCCGCCGTCGACGATAAACTCGAGATATTCGCCGTTGGTGACGGGGCGGTTGGCCAGGGCAAAGTCTTGCAGGTAGACCCGGTGGGCGGGGCCTTCGTTGTCGAAGGCAAACCCAGGGGCCTGGTGGCCCAGGTCGTACAGCCCGCCGGGGAAATTTACAAACGCCAGCGGCGTTGGGGTTATAGATTTTGCCAGGGCGACGTCGGGACGGTAGGCGGGGCGCAGGGGGTTGAGCGCCAGGTTGTATTTGAGGTCGGTGAGCAGCAGTTCCTGGTGCTGCTGTTCGTGGTGCAGGCCCAGATGGGTGAGTTCTGCCACGGCGGGATGATCGGCCTGTTGCCGCAAAAGCTGCTCCATCGCCCGATCCACATGGGCGCGGTATTGGTAGACCTCGGCTACCGTGGGCCGTGACAGCAGGCCGCGCTGGGGCCGGGGGTGGCGATCGCCCACTGCCTCATAGTAGGAGTTAAACAAGTACCCATAGCCGGGGTGAAATTCTTGGTAGCCCTCTAAACGGGGGCGCAGCAGAAAGGTTTCAAAAAACCAGGTGGTGTGAGCTAGATGCCACTTGGGCGGGCTGACATCGGCCATGGCCTGCACGCCGTAGTCTTCAATTTCGAGCGGCTGGCAGAGGGTGGCGCTCAGGAGGCGCACGGCCTGGTAACGGGCGATTAGATCTGCATTCGCCAGATCGGCAGCTAAAACCGGGGCCGCTGGGGAAGAAAGGGTCATTTTGGGATTTTTAGGGACATTGTTGGCAATTGTGACAGAAATGACTCACCGCAAGACGATGATGGCCTTAAGCTGCCTGAACCCTGGCTAAGAGGGCGCGACCAAGTTCAAATCGAGATCTAGCTTTGCCTGTAGGAGCTGCCTGCGGGCAAAATTTCACCTTTGAACTTGGTCTGATACTCAGCTTGCGGGCTAATCTCAGCACTAGCATCTATCCATAGAACAGCATCTAGAGCAATTTAGCGGGGCAAAACCCCTCCTTAAACAGTACGGTTCTACCTACCCAGGGGCTAGGCCTAGACTGTTAACTTGGGCACATGGGTTTACGGAATGATCTTTACGGAATCACCGATCACGCCGATGTAGATAGTAATTAGTGATTTAGATAACAAAAAGTAAGATTGTGGCCCCAAGGGGGCACAATATTTTTATCCAGCTCAATCCGATAGACCCAGGCGATCGCAACAGCACTGCCAGCCAAACGAGGTATCCACTGTGAGCAATTCTTCCGGTAAAGCACAAGATCTATTCAGCGGCGTCAAAAACTCTGAGCATGCCAACGCCCTCATGCAATACGTCCACGGCATGAGCCCTGAGACCATTGCCCAGCTTTCTAACCCGGCCTCGACCGAGGTGCAGCAAATGATGGAGCACAACATCATTGGTCTGCTCGGCGGGCTACCCTCTCAGCACTTTGACGTCGAAATTACCACCAACCGCGAAAATCTGGGCCGTCTGCTGGCCTCTGCTATGATGAGCGGGTATTTTCTGCGGGGTGCTGAACAGCGCATGGCCTTTGAGGACTCGCTGATGTCGGCTGAATCGTCCCTCGATACTGAGTGAGCCAACGCCATCAAATTTCCTCCAGCCCCCTCGACCGTAGCGGTACCGCGCGCGACACCGAGGGCTCGTACACAACGAGCAAAACGGGCACAACGAGAACAGCGAGGGTTCTAAACCAGCACCTTCCTCCCCCCAATCCGGCCCAGGCGACTCCGCCCTGGCCGGATTTTCCTGTGGGGGCGCTGCGGGGGGCGCTGCGGGCCTGGTACGCCGACTGTGGCCGAACCCTGCCCTGGCGCAACATTGACCAGCCCTACGCCATCTGGATCTCGGAGATTATGCTCCAGCAGACCCAGGTGAAAACGGTGTTGCCCTACTACCAGCGCTGGCTAGAGCAATTCCCCACGGTGGAGGCGCTGGCCGCCGCCGACCAGCAAACGGTGCTCAAAGCCTGGGAGGGGCTGGGCTACTACAGCCGCGCCCGCAACCTACACCGAGCCGCCCAGCGCCTTGTGAGCGAGCATCACGGCCAGATTCCCCAAGATTTTGAGGCCCTCAGCGCTCTGCCCGGCATTGGCAAAACCACTGCTGGGGGCATTCTCAGCTCGGCCTATAACCTGCCCCACGCCATTCTCGACGGCAATGTCAAGCGGGTGCTGGCCCGGCTGGTGGCGCTGCCGGTGCCCCCGGCCCGAGCGCTAAAAGATCTTTGGGCGCTGTCAGAATCGCTGCTCGACCCTAACCACCCCTGCGACTTTAACCAGGCGATCATGGATTTGGGGGCGACCCTCTGTACGCGGCGCCATCCGGCCTGCGATCGCTGCCCCTGGCAGACCCACTGCCGCGCCTATAATCGCAATATTCAACTGGAGCTGCCCATGTCAGAAACCAAAGGCCCCCTGCCCCACAAGCAAATCGGCGTCGCCGTGATCTGGAATCACCAGGGGCAGATTTTGATTGATCGCCGCAAACAGGAGGGGCTACTGGGGGGGCTGTGGGAGTTCCCCGGCGGTAAGATCGAGGCGGGCGAAACGGTAGCAGCTTGCATTGCCAGAGAAATTCAAGAAGAATTGGGGATTGAGATTGCGGTGGGCGATCGCCTCTGCACCGTCACCCATGCTTATTCTCACTTTAAGGTCACCCTCAACGTACACCGCTGCACCCACCTCAGCGGTGACCCCCAGCCGATCGAGTGTGATGAGGTGCGCTGGGTCACCCTCGACACCCTTGAGGAATACCCCTTCCCCAAAGCAAATATCCACATCATCAACGCCCTGCGAGCCGATGCGGCCGGTCAGACGCCGGTAGATGTGGTGGCAACCGAGCCGCAGCCGTAGTTATGCCAAGTCCAGCTGGGGATCTCTCCAGATGGGGATCTATAGTTTTCCCACCGGTAGATCCTTACTTCTGGAAACAGAAGCACCCGATCAACAGAAAAGCCTGCTGGCCGGTTTTCATGACCCCCTCGCTATAGTGATGACAGGGCGGCTGTTGTGAGATTTTGACCATGCCCCAACTTGAGCAGACCCAGGGCCAGGCGGTGATCGCCGCCAAAACCGCCGCCGGCGGGGGGCTGCCGGTGATCCAGTATTGGGCGCAAAGGCCCCTGTCGCCCCAGGGGCCGCAGATCTGGAAAACGCTGTTTCACAAAAGCGTCTGTCTGTCGTGCGCTTGGGGCTCTGGCGGACAAAATGGCGGCTTTATCAATCAGCTAGAAGAACCGCTCCAGCGATGCATGAAGAGTTTGCAGACGCTTTAGATGGAGGCCCAGCAGGCGGGTTTTGCCCAGCACCAGCAGGTGAGCGGGCGGGGCGACGCCGGGCAGCCCGACAGCATTGAGATTATTTTGGGGAGGTGCGATCGGGCGCGGCGCTGATGTTTTACCCCGAGGCCAACCTGCTGATGAAAGCGCACGTTGAGCCAAGGGCCGGGACGCCCGCCTATAAGCGAGTCCCAGTGGAGCGGGTTAGACCTAGATCCCAGCCACTGTAGGGTGGGCACTGCCCACCATTAGGAAGAAAGCTTTCCAGAAGCCGCCTCAGCTCTAGCGACATCCTCAGGCAGACCCATGGCGCTGCCGTCTGGCCCTTCGAGCACAAAGCCCGCGTCGCGAATCATGGCGTAGTCGGCCTGGGCCGCCTGACCGGGGGTGGTCAGGTAGTCGCCCACAAAAATCGAGTTGGCCGCGTACAGCCCCAGGGGCTGGAGCTGGCGCAGCTGCACCTCACGCCCTCCGGCAATGCGAATTTCTTGGGCGGGCAGCAGCAGCCGGTAGAGGCAAAGAATCCGCAGACACTGGCGCGGGTTTAGCTCCTGCCGCCCCTCAAAGGGGGTGCCCGGAATCGGAATCAAAAAATTCAGCGGCACGCTGGTCACCCCGAGTCGCCGCAGCGTTAGGGCCATGTCGATGACATCGTCGTGGGATTCGCCCAGGCCAAAGATGCCCCCCGAGCAGGTGGTCATGCCAGCTGACTGCACCGCCTGGATTGTATCTCTGCGGTCTTGAAAGGTGTGGGTGGTGCAGATGTCGCCGTAGTGGGCTTCGCTGGTGTTGAGATTGTGGTTGACCCGGTCAACCCCCGCCGCCGCCAGCCGCTGAGTTTGGCTTTCATCGAGCAGCCCCAGGCAGGCGCAAATTTTCATCGGGTACTGGGCCTTGACCTGGCGCACCGCGTCGAGCACTTCGCCAAAAACGCGCTCCGAGGGCGATCGCCCCGAGATCACCATACAAAAAGTGCCCGCCTTGAGACTGTTAGCGCGCTCGGCGGCAGCCAAGATTTTCTCCTGGGCCATGAAGGGATATTTTTCGATCTCTGCAACCGAGAGCTTTGACTGCGAGCAGTAGTGACAGTCTTCGGGACAGAGGCCGCTTTGGGCGTTGAGCAAAAAGTGCAGCCGCACCCGGTTGCCCCAGTACTCTCGTCGAACTCGGTAGGCCGCCGCCAGCTGATCGAGCAGCTCACTATCGGGGGCGGCGAGCACGGCGTGGGCCTGATCGCGGCTGATCACCGCTCCGGCCAGAGCCTGATCGGCTAGAGCCTGCCAGTCAACGCGGGCGGGTGCAATCGGGGTAACGGTCATAGGGAAGGAATTTTAAGGGGAGACAGGAATTGGCCAGCAGGTTAACGCAGAACTGTCTAGCTATCTTCGAGCACTCTGACCCCAACGGTGCTGGTGTTGAAGTTGTAGAGGTCGCCGTCTAGCTCGATCTGACTGCCCACCTTGACCTTGCTGTTGCCAAACACCGGCCCGGTGGAGGTGATTTGAGCGTCCCCTTCGAGGGTGATCAGCATGTCAATGGTGTAGTTTAGCTCCGGGCGCGGGTCGGGCAGGGAAATCACAGTGCCGTCGGGCTGGGGAACTACGGTGCTGCGGGGTAGCTTTTGCACATTCTTGACTCTGACCTGGCCGTAGGGCTGATTGCGAATAATGATGTTGGTGGTCTCAGAGTTTTGAATGGACTGAAACAACCCCTCTGGGTCAGAGGAGGTCAGCCCCCGCACCATGACATCGACTTCCACTGGTCTGGTGGTAGACCCCACCTGGGCCACCGACCCCGAGGTGCCAGGGTAGAGAAAAATGCCAAACAGCACCATGAGAATGATCAGCGCCGCCGCCACATCTAGGATGCTGACTTTGCCAAACAGGCGGCCTTTAGAGTCAATGAGCGTCATGGCTAGGGTGCCCTCAACGGAGGAAGGGAGTAAGAGTTTTTTGTGCGGGAGAATGTCGATACCATTGAACCACAGGCAGGCTGCTTTGGGGCACTTGTCGGCCAGCGAGCTAATCTGATCGCTCACCACGCAATGAGTACAGCAGGCAGTGGCCAAATTTATTATTGGCCACTGCCTGTGGTCGTCAGTAGCTGAGCCAGGCAAGATGGTAATAGTTATGACCCTCAACAGCAAGTGAGGCGCTCCTTCCCATGTTTTCTCCTCTCACTTACCTAAAGCAGAATTCTCTGCTGCGGCGCGGGCTGTATGGCCTGATGGCCATCCTGATGGCGATCACCATCGGCTTGGCTACCCCGACACCCTCCCACGCCAGCATTTTTGACCTGATTTTTCAGGGCATTCGCTATGTGCAGCTGGGCAATATGTCTAATCGCGACGAGGTCAACCTCGGCACGCAGATCGACCGACAGCTCAAGGCCCAGCAGGGGGTGCGAATTTACAACCGCAACTCATCTATTAATAGCTATATCAACGAAATTGGGCAGCGCCTGGCGGCCACCAGCGATCGCCCCGATTTGCCCTACACCTTTCAGGTGGTTGACGACAACAGCGTCAACGCCTTTGCCACCATGGGTGGCTTTGTTTATATTCAAACCGGGCTGATTCGCGCCGCCGAAAACGAAGCCGAGCTGGCCGGGGTGATGGCCCACGAAATTGGCCACATTACCGGACGGCACGCCCTCCAACAAATGCGACAGCAGGCTCTGGCCAGCGGCGTGGCCGGCAGCCTTGGCGTGCGCCAAGATGCCCTGGTGGGTCTGGGGGTGCAGCTCGCCCTCCAGTTGCCCAACAGCCGCGAGGCTGAGCACGATGCCGATCGCCGGGGGTTCCATAACCTGGGCCGGGCGGGCTACGACACCACCGGTTTCATCAGCTTTATGCAAAAGCTCGAGGGCAGAAACACCGCTGAGTTTCTCAGCACCCACCCCAACCCCGGCAACCGAGTCAACAACCTCCAAAACATGCATAGCGCTGGCACCTACGACAATGCTGGCGCCGGTACCGATGCTGCCGCCTACCGCAGCCGCATCAGCGGTCTATAGCGACTCTAGCGATCGCCTACGGCAGACCCTCAAGCCCCAAAACCCCAGGTCAGGATCATGGTTGATTCGCTGGGTCAGGGCCGGGGTCTGCTTTTTTATGTGGTGAATGACAAAATCGCTATCGCCCCCCGTGAGCACCACGGCACCGCCAGGGTAGTCGGCTTCCCAGGCGACTATAAAGTCACGCATGCCCGCCAGATGGGTATGGAGAATGCCGCTGGCGATCGCCCCGGCGGTGTCGGTAGCCCAGCGCCGGGGCCAGCGGCTGGGGGTGGTGTCCAGGGCCGGGAGCTGATCGGTATCGGTGTGGAGGGCGCGAAACTGCGATCGCAGCCCTGGCAAAATCGCCCCGCCGATCAACTCCCCATCAGCGCCAGCGGTAAAGGTCATCGCCGTGCCGCAGTCGATCACCAGCACCGGCCAGCCCCAGGTCTCCCCAGCCCCCACCAGGGCCAGGGCGCGGTCTACCCCCAGGGTGGAGTAGCTGTTGCGAAGGGGCACCTGGGCCGTGTCTACGCAGTGCAGGGCGGGGTAGTCGGCTAGCCAAGCCACCGGATGTTTCACCACCGAGGCCATCCACAGTTCGCAATGCCCCTGGCTCTGGAAGCCCCCGCCGGATAAATCTACCGCTGAGGCTGAGTCGATACCTAGCTGCCGCCAGGCGGCGATCGCAAAGTGATCCCGCTGTAGCTGCTGCACCTGGGCCATCGATAGGGGGGCTGTGTGCCAGGTGCCGAGCCAGCGATCGCCCTCAAAAGCTCCCCAGTGCCAGCGGGTATTGCCAATCAGCAGCCCTAACCAAAATTTTTCTCCATTGCCCATACTAAAGATTTTGACGCGTTGAACTCTATGACAAAAATATTCTGTGCAAATCTAAAAAAGGAATTATGTCTGTGGGAAAACTCTTAGCGGACAACAACACGCCTAGAACGCCGGTACAGTATTCGCTGCCCCTCGTTCCAGTGCTTGGAATGCTCGGCGGCGGCTCTGCCTTTTCAAGTGGGCGGCAGAGCCGCAAAACCGGGATGCCCAAGCGGAGCTAGGGCACCAGGGTGAGCTGTTATTCAGATACTGTACCAAGCTCACTCTGGGATGAGTCAGAGCTTTGAACGTCAGCCCGATGTGGTGACTGGCGTAGCCACTAGCACCACGGCTGGGGTCGAATTGGTTGAACAGATCACTGAGATGGTGGCCCTCAATTTGGCCAAAAGCGCCGCTCAGGGGAAACTTTTAACTCGGCTAAAGGCAGCACTGAGCCGGTCACTACAGCTTACTAACGGCGAGGTGGTTGATGGAGGCCGCTGGTTCAGTGGCAGCGGGGCCAATCGCCTGGGCGACATGCATGGCCGATGTCACCGCCCCTTCGTGCAAACCATCGCCTAGATAGGCGCCAACGTGATAGGTATTGTGCTCCCCATTGGTGGCGATGATGTCATCGCGATACTGAAAAGCGGCTACATCGTAGAACGGCGTATGGTGGTGCTGCACATGAATGATTTTGTCGGGGGCAATGCGGTCTTGCAGGTTAAAGGCAAGGTTATAGGTCTGATTTGATTTGATGCCACAGAGCTGATTGAGGTAGGCGTTATAGCCCCAGCCGCTGGCTGTTTGAAAGAAATCAAACTCCGAGCCCTGCCGGATGCCGTAGGGCTGATAGAGAGTGCGATCGCAATGCAGGATTGTCATGGCCTGGTTGGGCTTCCAGGCCTGGAAACGGCGCACTTCGTCAGGGCGCGGATCGGCGAGTAGGGCCAAAACTTGATCGGGGGGAGTGGCAAAAATCACCCGGTCAAATTGTTGATAAAAAGATTGACTACCCTGAATCTTTCCATTGATTTGAACAGCATTATTGGAGCGATGAACTGCGGCAATTTCGGCACTGAGAACTATCTCGCCCGAAAATCGCGCCAGAATTTTTTCAAGATAGGAATAAACCCCGCCCCGAATGCGCACCCAGTGGCTAAATACGTAACGGCGTAAGGCGGGAATCGCCAGCGCCGCCGGAAAGTCATGGATGGTTTCGTAGGGCATAGAGTAGCTGTACATCGTCAACAGCTTCATCCAGATGTGCTGGGCTGTCTCAGGGGTGAAATACGCCGATAGGGGCTGCCCTTGAAGACTGTCTGGGCGGGCCAGTTGAGTTTTTATCCACAGCCCCAGGGCCCGCGCATAGAGGGTATCGGTATGGAGTATTTCACACCATTTTTCTAGGCCGTAAAAGTTATGAGTAATCATGCCAGCGGACAGGAAGTGGCGACCATTCTCAAAGAAGATGCCAGACCCTACTTCCACAGGCTCTAGGGGCACATCTAACTCCTGCATAAGCGCAAGAAAATGGGTAAACGCCACCGGAAATTCCAGCACCCCCGCCTCTAAAAGTTCGGGGCAGTCTGGGTTGCCAGGGATGTTTTTATTCAAGGTGCGGATGTGTCCTCCGAGGACGGGCTGCCGCTCGTACAGGGTGACTCGATGCCCTTGGCGATCAAGCCAATAGGCCGTAACCATGCCACTGGCACCGCCGCCGATAATAGCAATTTTCATCGCTGTACCTCCTGGAATCGGGGAGTTGTTAGTAGCGGATCGCCGGATAGATGCTGATATAGCCTCGCCCCAGTCCAAAAGGTGGGGGCAAATCCTGGGTAGCCGGAGGAGGCATTGCAGAAGTAAAAATTCTGGAGGGATGTCTCGTAATTGAGCCGGCCCAGACCCATATTTTTAGGCGTCAGGCTAGAACCATAGGAATTGCCCTGGGGACACCCGCAAAAATGCTCATTGGTTGTGGGGCTACCGGTGATCTTAAAAACCAGGTGCTCTCGAAAATTGGGGACGTAGTATTTTTCAACCACATCCACCATAGTCTCTAAAATCTCATCTTTCTTACGGCGATAGGCTTTGCGATCACAATGGTATAACTGGCTGAAATAGTCATAGTTGGCGACGGTGAGGAATTCGATAATTTGACAATCTTCTGGACAGTCGCGGCTGGCTGAGGTCAATAAGGTGGGTGTGGTGATGGCAAAGCTAGGCTGAGAAAAATCATGCTGCTCATACATCCGCGCAAAGGCTTGGTTAAGGTCAGCTATTTCACTGTGAAATGTGTTCCAGGGGCCAAAGCCGTAGTCGCGCAGATCTAAACCTCTGACCACGCAATAGGCCACATAGTTAGACGGCGAATAGTCGTAATCGAGCCGTTTCTGCACGGCAGGAGAAAACTTCTCCAGACCGATCAGCTTGGCGGCTCGTTTGGGGTCAATATTGCAAATAATGGTTTCACCGAAAAATTCGCGGGTCTCATGGGTGTTGCGATCAATCGCCGTTACCCCCATGACTGTTTTGCGATCCAACAAAAAATTGGTCACTTCCATATCCGTGATCACCTCGCCGCCCTGGGCCTCAATGACCTTGACCAACGCGTTGACCACCTGCTCGAAATGCTGGGTCGGGTAAAATGCCCCGGCCTGATACCCGGTGAATAAAATTACCCAGGCATAAAACGAGAGCTGATCGGGCGGTAGCAAAAAATCTGGCCATTGTAGGGCCAGCAAGGTCTGGGCTGCCTGGGGCAGCGAAAACCGATCAAAAACATCCTGGAGGGTGCTGCGGTAGTACCGCAGCGTGGCTAACACAGCGGGTAGATGGTTAAGCATTAATCCAGGGCGGCGGGGAGGGGAAAGGCATTTCAGCCCCTGGCTCACCCTCTGGACTTCCTGGATAAACCTCTGAATGGGCAGAGCATGATCGGGAAAAAGCTCAGTCAAGCGCTGCATCAACTGATCGGCATCGGCGGGAATATCCAGGGCGTAGCCTGGCATGCGCATGTGGTCAAATCCGTTGGGGTCGTAGCGCTCGAAGGTGACCTCCTGATCTAGGCCCAACTGCCTTAAGACCCGGTTCACCGTCTGGCCTGCACCACAATCCCAAACGTAGTGCAGTTGGGCATTGAAGTGATACTGCTGAGCCATGGTAAAGGTGTGACCAAATCCCCCAGGATGCTCATGGGCTTCGAGCACCTGTACCGACCGCCCCGTTTTGGCCATCAGAGCCCCAAAGACCAGGGCCGATAGACCGCTACCTACAATCAAGTAATTTGCTCGCATTGCCTTTGCTCGCACTCGATACGTCTGAGTGAGCTTTCGCTCTCAGCGCATTCCACCTAAAAGACCATCCCACCTAGGGGCGCGAACTCGGCCTAGCAGGTCGGGTGCGGTGCGATCCTGGCAGCTATCTAGCTGGAACACTCTAAGCCCGATTGAAGCAAATAATGTTGAGGAACTTGTGAGCCCCAGCCGGGCAGGAGACTGACCCTGTCCAGATCCTTTGGGGTAGGGCTACTCTGGGCAGGTCTACTCTAGGCGAGGTACCCGCAGAGGCGGGCCGGTGAGGCTGTTGGCAGCGGCAAAGGTGTGGGTCACTTACCCCCTACCTTTGCCCGGCTGGTGATAGTCAAGTTCTTGTATGGGGTTTATGCTGATTTCAAACTCAGGTCGATCAACGGTCTATTCATGGGGAGAGATACATTTTGCGCCTTATTCAAGTCGTGATTACGGTGGTTGGGCAATGCGAATCCTGCTGGTTGATGATGACGAAGCGTTGATGGAAACCCTAGCGGAGACCCTAATCGCTCAGCGCTATGCCGTGGATATGGCAGCGAACGGTGATATGGCGCAAGAGTTTGTAGCGCTCTTTCCCTACGATCTGATTGTCTTAGATCGGGTGCTACCCGATGCCGAGGGCATCTCACTGTGCCGGCAATTGCGCCAGCAAGGAATTACGGCTCCCATTTTGATGCTCACGGCCCGCGATCGCAGCGTCGATAAGGTGCAGGCGCTAGATGCTGGGGCCGATGACTATGTGGTGAAACCCTTCGATGTTGAGGAGCTGTGCGCGCGCATTAGAGCCCTGCTGCGGCGAGATAGTCACCAGGCTACACCTGACCTTCGCTGGGGTAGCCTGAGCTTAAATCCAAGCACCTTCGAGGTGTTCTACGACGATCATCAGATCCACACGACTCCCAAGGAGTATGCGCTGCTAGAGCTATTTCTGCGTCACCCGACCCAGGTGTTTAGCCTTGATGCCATTATTGAAGACATCTGGTCTTTTGAAGATCCGCCCAGTGGCGATGCGGTCAGAACCCATATTAAGGGGCTGCGGCAAAAACTCAGAGCGGGCGGAGCCCCTAAAAAACTGATCGAAACGGTCTATGGCGTCGGGTATCGGCTGCACCCCCTAGAGCCTGAAACGACCCTAGAGAGAGCCCCTTCAGATCCAGAGATTCGCCAGCCGACCCCGGCGGACATGAGAGCGTCGCTGGCGCAAGCTTGGCAGACCCACCAGGGCACAATGCAAGAGCGGTTGAGCGTTTTAGAAGCGACGGCGGCGGCGATGGCGGGTGGGCGACTGAGTACCGATTTGCAGCAAGCAGGCTGCGCTCAGGCCCACAAGTTAGCCGGTTCCCTAGGCTGCTATGGCTTTAAGGAAGGGTCGCAGATTGCGCGGGAGTTGGAGCAAGTGCTGCAACGGTCAGCCCTCTTAGACGATCTAGAGGCGTCTCAGGTTAACCAGCTCGTGCAGCGTCTTCGCCAGAATTTGTCTGCGGGGCTGAGCCCCAGTCATACTCCAGGGCCAATCGCAAACCCGCCCCAGCTGTTAATTGCCGGGGCCAGCGAATCGTTTGGCGAGAGTTTGGCGGCTGAGGCGATCGCCGTGGGTATCCGCAGCATGGTAGCCGCTAACTTGGCCCAGGCCCACGCCATGCTTCAGGCTCAACCACCAACGGTGGTCGTACTGTGGCTGACTGAGGCCGACTTTGACGCCGGCATGGAACTGCTAGAGGCGATCGGCCACTGTTGCGATCGCATTCCGGTACTGATCGTGACCGACAGTCGTGATTTTCAGCAGCGGCTGCGCCTGGTGCAGCAAGGGGCCGAGAGGCTATTGCCAACATCCACGTCTCCCCACCACGTGATTGAGACGGTGCAGCAGTCCCTGCGGGTAGACGGCGCGGCGTTCACCATTGTGGTGGTTGACGACGATATTCAGGTTTTAGATCTGCTCCGCTCCATTCTTTCGCTTTGGGGAATGCGGCTGACAACCTTGAGCGATCCGGCTCAGCTCTGGGACACCCTGGAGCGAGTACAGCCCCAGCTGCTGGTGCTGGATGTGGAAATGCCGACGGTCAACGGCCTGGAACTGTGTCAGGTCTTGCGCGCCGATGATCGGTGGCGACACCTGCCAATTTTATTTCTGACGGTGCATGAAGATGCTCGGACCTTGCAAAAGGCCTTTGACGTGGGGGCCGATGACTTTGTCTCAAAAGCCGTTATGGCGACAGAGTTACCCCAGCGCATTTTGCATCGACTCCAGTAATCGTTCAATTATCTAAACGTCCGTGGTTGCGGAACACAGGTAAAAATCAAATAATCAACATCTCTCGCAAGGGCAAACCGCCGTTTGCCCCTGCCTAAATTCATGCCTCAATTCAGCAACGCCAAACCTCCGAGGTCGATCACTCAGCAGCCCAACCTTCAAAGCAGACTTGGGGGACAATAGCCCAGGCCCGCAACAAATTTCTCCTGAAAACAATCGACTGCTCCAGGCTGAGGCTGACCGTAGGACACGATGGATATGTGATGGCGGTCCATCACCTGAATCGGCGAACAGCCCGCCTCCAGATCCCGGAGAGCTAGCGCTACGACGGTGGTCGGTTGATAGGGGCTGCCGTTTTCGTTCAAATAGGCCCAGCAGTTGGCCCAGTGCTCAGCGTCTGAGGCTAGATTGAGCTTGAGTTGCACAACCCAGCGATCATTTAAGAAAATGACGGTAACAAAGTCCACCTGTGACTTCATCTGTCTTAGCAAATAGTCGAGTACCCTTTGCGTCAAGCTACTGTTAGCAAAGCAGTAGAGAAATTCCATAGCGCTGTTCCCAGTTGCTACGGTGCTCATCTTAGGGTGAGAATCTGAGGGACTTGTGAGGGACGTCTGCCACTCAATATCCAGGGTTAACTCAATATGCTAGCGACCTATTCCCAGGGCTTTCATATCCTGACTATTGAGCAAATTCTGGACCCCCATCCCCTAGTGGTTGCTCCAGATCTGCCAGTTGAGGTGGTGATTGAGCAGATGGGTCAGGTCTCTGGTCAAGGCTGTAGCCTGGCTGCGGTCGGACTGGAGGCCATGCACCCTGAGGCCAAAACCAAGTTTAGCTGTGCGCTGGTTGCCCGTGACAATCAGCTGCTCGGTATCTTTACCGAGCGAGATGTGGTGCGCCTGGTTGCCGCAGAAGCCAACTTAACCGCCATCACCATAGCCGAGGTGATGACCCAGCCCTTGATCACGCTCCAGCGATCTGCCGTGCACGACGTTTTTACCGTGCTGGCGACCCTGAGGCAGCATCAGATTCGCCAATTGCCCATCGTCGACGATCGCGGCGGGCTGCTGGGGCTGGTGACTCAGACCAGCATTCGCCGAGCGCTACAGCCGTTTAATTTCCTCAAGCTCAGGCGAGTCGGCGAAGTCATGGCCCAACCCGTCAGGCAGGCGGCAGCTTCGGCAAACCTGCTCGATCTGGCGCGCCAGATGACCCAGCACCGGGTGAGCTGCATCGTCATCACCGAGGCAAAACAGCAGGGCAGCCTGCGGCTTGACCTGCCGATCGGCATTGTGACCGAACGAGACATTGTGCAATTTCGCACCCTGGGTCTGTCGCTGGCCAAAACCCTGGCTCAGACCGTCATGAGTACACCCCTGTTTTTGGTCCGCCCGCAAGATACCCTGTGGGCGGCCCATCAAGCCATGCAGCAGTGGCTGACTCGCCGGTTGGTAGTAGCCAATGAAGCGGGGGGCCTGGCCGGGGTTGTGACCCAGACTAGCCTGCTGCAACTCTTCGACCCGATCGAGATGCTGACGGAAATTGAGCAACTCCAGCAGGTGAATGAGGCCCAGACGGCTGAGTTAAGTCAGGCTAATCAGCAGCTGCAAGCAACAAATCAAACGCTGCAAGCAGAAATGGCTGAGCGCCAGCGACTGGAGCGGGTGGTACAAAACGCCTATCGATCACTAGAGGAACGATTTGGCGTGCAGGCAGCACAGCTGGTTCAAACCGACGAGGCGCTCAGGCAAGAACGCAACTTCATTGCCACTGTGCTGGATACGGTGGGAGCGTTAGTTATAGTGCTCGATCGCAGCGGCAAGGTGATCAGAGTCAACCACGCCTGCGAACAGACATCGGGCTACACCGCCGATGAACTCTACCATCGGGAATTCTGGAATGTTTTGATTCCGCTGCCGGAAAGGGCCGCCGTTAAGGCTGTTTTTCACCAGATTATGCAGACGCAGAAGCCTAGCCAGTATGAGAATCACTGGCTCTGTAAGGATGGCACCCGCAAGCTGATTAGCTGGTCTAACACGCTATTGACGGATGCGACTGGGGCAGTTGAATACGTGATCGGCACGGGCATTGACGTGACCGAGCAGCGCCAGAACGAGCAAACCCTGGCTCGGCAATATCAGCAGGCCCAACTGCTGAGCGACATTACCCGTAGAATTCGCGAATCACTTGAGATCGGCGAGATTTTACACACCGCTGCGACGGAAGTGCGGCAGCTGCTCGACTGCGATCGCGTCTTCATCATCCAGTTTGGCGCTGGGCAAACTAGCCAGGTGATTCAAGAATCGATGCGGCCAGACACAAACGCCGCCTCGGCCCTACATCAGCGGGTAGCCGGGGGGCTGCAACCCGTGACCGATACCATGGCTGCGGTATCGGTGTGTGACGATCTCAATGCCGAAGGCAGTTCGCTCCAAAGCTTGACATTTTTGAAGCAGTGGGGGGCTAAGGCCGGTATTGAAAGTGCTGTCTATGTCGGTGAGCAACTCTGGGGATGGCTGACGGTGAGTCAGTGCGATCGCCCCCGGCAATGGCAGGCCTTTGAAATCGAGCTCTTGCAGCAGTTGGCCAACCACATGGGGGTGGCGATCGCCCAGGCCCAGCTCTTAGATAGCCTAGAGACCAAGGTAGAGCAGCGCTCTCAGCAACTGATGCAGACCAATCAGCAGCTGCGACAGGAGATTCGCGATCACATTCAGACCGAAGAAGCGCTGCGGGAGAGTCGGCAAAGACTCGTCGGTATTCTCGATAACGCCGACGAGGCAATTATTTCCATCGACAGCCAGCAGCGCATTGTCATGTACAACCGGGGAGCCGAAAAGATCTTTGGCTATGCCCTCAGTGAGGTTCACCATCAGCCCCTGGATATTTTATTGCCCGAAGCCTTTCAGCAGATCCATCGGCAGCATGTCCAAAGGTTTGCTCCAACCCCAGAGGCCTCCCGACAGCTAGCCAATCGCAGTCGCGATGTGCTGGGGCGACGTCAAACGGGCGAAACCTTTCCGGCGGAAGCTTCGATATCCAAACTTCAAACCAAGACCGGCCTGCTATTTACCGTCATTCTCAAAGACGTCACCGAGCAGCGCCGGGCCGAGGCCACGCTGCGGCAGCGAGAAGCACAGCTGCGCTTGACCACCAATGCCCTGCCGGTGCTGATTTGCTCTGTCGATCGGCAGCAACGCTACCTGTTCAATAACCAGACCTACGCCGACTGGTACCAGATCGCCCTCGATGATCTCCAGGGTCGCCCTGTACGTGAGGTGGTTGGCGATGCCTACTACAGCCAGGCCAAACCTCACATCGAAGCGGCGCTGTCGGGCCAGCAGGTGAGATTTGAAGCCGATGTGACCACACCGGATGGCAACGCTCGCTGTCTGCTGACGACTTACATTCCCGAGATCGATGAGCAGGGCGAGGTCAAGGGCTTTTTTGGGCTGACGAACGATATCAGCGATCGCAAAGCCGCCGAGCGGATGAAAGACGAATTCGTCTCCGTCGTCGGGCACGAACTGCGCACTCCCCTGACCTCGATTCACGGCTCTCTGGTGCTGTTGGCCAGTCAAAAGCTGGGCACCATGCCTCCCCAAGCGCAAGAATTTCTAGAGATTTCGCTCAAAAATACCCAGCGGCTGACCCGGCTGATCAATGACGTGCTAGATCTAGAGCGGATTGAATCGGGTCGAGTCACCATGGCGATGCAGACTTGCCCCCTGACAGACCTGATTTTACAAGCCGTGCAGGCCATGCAGTCAATGGCTGACGCCAAAGCCATCCAGCTTACCCTAGAGCCCACACCGGTCACCGTCTGGGTCGATGCTGACCACATCATCCAGGTATTTACCAATTTGCTCAGCAATGCCATCAAGTTCTCACCAGCCCAGGCCACCGTCTGGATCGGATCGACCAAGCGGGAGCATGACATCTTGGTCTGGGTCAAAGATCAGGGGCGCGGCATTCCTACCAGCAAGCTAGACACGATCTTTAAACGCTTTCAACAGGTCGATGCCTCAGACTCTCGACAACTGGGGGGCACCGGGTTGGGTCTGGCGATTTGCAAAAATATTGTGCAGCGACACGGCGGTAAAATTTGGGCCGAGAGCACCCCTGGTCTGGGGAGTACGATTTTCTTTACGCTGCCCGATGTTCAATAGTGCAGGAGGGACAGTGGGGAGACGCATTTTACTCATCGACGACGAAGTTGATATCCACCGGATCACCCAAGTCGGACTGATGATGGAGGCCGGCTGGGAACTACTGACCGCCCAGTCTGGCGAGGAAGGAATTGACATTGCCGCCTCAGAGCATCCCGATGCCATTTTGCTAGATGTGATGATGCCGGGGCGCGATGGGGTGGCAACGTTGAAATTGCTCCAGGAATCGTCCCAGACCCAAACGATCCCAGTTATTTTCATGACAGCCAAAGCCCAATCCGCCGATCGGCGGCAGTTGTACGCCCTAGGGGCCCAGGGCGTGATCACTAAACCCTTCGACCCCATGACCTTGGCCAGCCAAATTTCCGGCTTTTTGGGATGGCCATGAGCGTTAGCGCTAGCCATCTTCACAACATCCTCAAACTCTCTCGATAATTTAATAGATGTGGGGGAAGAGCCATCGACTTTATTCAAGCCTGACGACGGTCTCTGGTGCCCTCACCTGGATTACCCATGTGCCGTCAACCGGTAAGGTAGTCTACAGCTTGTTTAGGGAGTATTGGAGGGATCCAAGATGTCTACTGAGGAAAAGTCTCGTCAACAGGCTGCCGAGCAGCGGCAGCAGGAGAAAAATCGCCAGCAAGCCATACTGGAGCGCAGTGAAGCTGAAATTGCAGCAGGCGATGGGGCCGAAATCCAAGCCGAAACCCGTGAGTCTTTGGCCAAACAGCGTCAAAGAGAACAGCATCGCCAGCAGTCACTACAGCTTCGATCAGAAGCCGAAATTGCTCAAGATCAAGCCGTTGAACAGACTGCTAAGTCAGAGTAAAGAGGACATTTCTCTGCTGTCTACGGGGGCTGCTCTTTAGCTAGGAGGGCATAGTCATGAACGAAAGGAAACCAGAGTTTGATCGTTGGCAAATTGTGGAAGCTTACTTGAGTCAACCCCTGTTTGTGAAGGGGAAGCCGGTTTGCTTGAACCCCTTCAAATTCAGACGAGACTACAAAATTCAGGCTTTAGAGCGCTGCTGGCAGATCGACTATAAAATCGAAATCTTTCGTCTACGCCTAGAAGCCTGTTGGCAAGCTGCAAAGCCCCCATGAATCGTCTCAGGGCGGCAGAGTTGCCGTCTGGCATTAGGTGTGATTTTTAGGGGCATAAGGCCATATTTAGGAGTTGAACCATGACTTCGATTAAGGGAAGAGTATCTGTCAAGATCAAAAGCATCCTGCGGGCTTTACCGCTGCCGATGGATGCGATCGCAACGGCAGCGGGGCGTCTCTTTAGCCCCAGCGATGACGATTATCCCAAAACGGGGGTGCAACCCTTTAGCGGCGATGTCCCAGATGATCATCATGGGCAAGACTCGCCCTGAATAGGGGATCACTGATTACTTGTAAAGCCCAACACACCGTGGTGCTTGGCCTGACCAATGGCCGTCTGGAGATGGCCATTGGTCAGGGGATATTCTCCCCGGACGTAGATGTAGCCCTGGTTAGCCCCCACCGCGTAGGCGGCGATCGCCATACCTTCTAGCACCCGATGGGGGTCGCTCTCCAGCACGCTGCGATCCATATAGGCTCCCGGATCACCCTCATCGGCGTTGCCCACCACATACTTTTGGCCGAGCGGCATTTTGGCCACAGTGGCCCATTTCAGCCCCGACAGTTCCTGAGCCGTATGTAGCACCTCAATCAGGGCATCCGGGCGATATTGATGGCGCTTCATCACAGCCTCTAGCCGCCGCTGTCGCTGGTCTGGGGTCGGGGCAGGGCTACTCGTTGCCTTGACCGTAGAGACAGGAGTCATGGCCCTTTTGCCGTCGTTAAACTAGCTGCTTCAACGGTCGCCTCAGACAAGGTTTGGGCATCGACCACCAGCACCGAGCAAGGCGCGTGGTGCATCACATAGTTACTGACACTGCCGAGAAACAGTTCGCTGAGTCCTTTGCGCCTATGACTACCGACCACAATCAAATCGGCTGCCCAGGTTTTGGCTAAGGTACAGATCACTCGCCCTGGACTGCCCAGATCTTGGGTGAATTCGGTGGGTACTCCTGCAGCGGTAGCCTGGTCAGTGAAGCTACGCAGCCTCTTTAGGCTTTTGGCTTCGGCTTCCCGGTAGAGTTCTAGCCAGATGTTGTTGTCTACCCCGAGCGGTAGCGGGTACCCATAGTAAACTGGCGCCGCAAAGCTGCCATCGTTGACAGAGGCCCACCCGCATTGTGACTGGCTCTAACGGCTTAACGGTGCAGGGTATACGGCTCAAGGACTGCCGTGCGCCGTATACCCTGCACCCTGCACCCCACG
>DAIPYU010000044.1:0-34430 GCA_036782635.1 Nodosilinea sp. CTOTU7353 | reverse complement strand
ACCAAATTTCACGGTCGCCTTTTTGGGTCTGGCTTTTTGAATGGGGGTGGCGCTCATTTGCACGACTCCCTCGTTGGCGTAGCCTTTCCAGCGGAGAATCGCATCAGCGACGGGCTGAAACTGCTTGGCGTCAAAGCTGGCGTCTTCTCGCCCGGTCTGGGTGACCTCAAATTTGACGGTTGCGCCGTTGCCTATTGGGTAGCTGTACCGGCACGGTGTCGCTGCGAGAGTCTGAGAAGCTCATTCAGGGATCTCCTCAGGGGTGTAGTCGGATGGTGAGCCAAAAGGGCGGGTAGCTACGGCAGACGCATGGGCGATATTGCGAGTTACAACACCAATATCGAAATCAAAACCATCGTCAGCCCCGCCCTCTCTGACCAACTGCTAGAGGATCTGAAGCCCTTTCAAGAAACCCACGCCCTGATTGTCTTTCGCCAAACCGTAGAGGGTCTGTTTGATTAGGCCTACAGCTCCTGCGCTGCCTAGGGAAATCATTGTGAGCCCATCCACAGGTAGACAGGCATCTTAGGCAAGTCTGTGGATATCATGGCTTCGCCGTTTCATCTGTCGCTTTCCCGCTGGGATGCCGACCCGCCCGTGATCTGCCGCTCAGTCTGAGAGACAAAATCACGCACTAGTCGTTCGCTAAAGCCCGCCACAAAGGAAATGGCAATATAGAGGTAAATATTGCGATCGCCCGTCTCTCCCTGGTCTGAGCGGCCAAGGGTAAAAATACCCGACAAAATGCCTGATTCGAGCATCGCCACCAAAAAGAAGGCAAAGGTCATGCCTACCACGGGGCGAAAGAACCCAAGAAAAAACAGATCTAGAGGCTTCTCCTCAGAGTTTTGCACTAGGTCGCCTGCCCGCACAATGACGCTGACAAAACCACCTAGCGCTCCGGCTGACACCACCGCCAACATCAGCGGTAGATCCACCTGATTCGCGGTGTTGATCAAGCCGTCAATAATACTGTTCCAGCGGTCTCGATTACTGGCTGGCACATTATTAGAACCGTTGTTAGAACCGCTGTCAGCCACCTCTTCGTCGCTGGGAGACTGGGAAGCGTTGGCGTCTCTGCTACCCTCTTGATCCTCTGCAAAGTCTTCCCCTAAGATGCTGCGACTTTCAGCAATCAGAGATCGCTGCGCTTGGACTTCTCCCTCAGCAGCGTTTAGGAGTTGATTTAGGGTGGCAAAACTATAGTCCTCTGTTGGCTGATCATTCAGCGCTGGCGGGGAGTCAGTCTCTCCCACCGCCGCCGTGAGTTGACGCAGGCTAATCAGGAGCTCGGCCAGGGCAGTGTAATCGTCTAAATCACCGAGCTGTTCTGCCAGCTGAGCCTGGGTTTGCTGGGTCAGCTCTGTCCCCTCTACATTGCCCAAAGCCGCAGTCAGCCTCTCTGTGAGAGCCACCTGTATGTCCGTTGCGACCAGACGCTGATACCCAATCCATGAGCTAGTTCCAGCTGCTGGGGCATCGCCTGCTGGTCTTAGATTTTGGTTGCGCGTGGCCATGCCCTCAATACGGGTACCTACCCGATCAAAATTGCCCTCTAGAAATATGGCCCGCCGCTCTTGCCGACGACGGTCAGCGCGAGCACGGTCGCGATCTGCCTCGACCAGGGCTAAGTCCTGTTCTAGAGACTCGATCCGGTCGATACCCAAAATCATCACACCGCCGTAGGCCAGCGCAGGCAGTAGCGAAAAAATCAGTAAAAACCAGCTCAACCCAGAAAACAGCCGATTTTGGCCAGAGCCCGAAGCGCTCAAGAGCGACTGAATCGGGAAGGGGTGCTGACGGGTTTTTAGCCGCAGGTGGTTGCGGAGCCTACGGGCTAGTTTCATGCCCGCAGGTGACTGCGCCGATGATCCTACAGTCTGGCGATCTGGCAGAGCATCTACGGCCGTAAAGGCTCCAGGTAGAAGGGCTGACACCGCCAGCTCTAGCTCGCTGATGTGGTTGGGGTAGTCATGCATGGCTGAGACTAAACTGAGCAGATCTGCCAACTCCTTCTGAACCTCGGTGGTTAGCTTGCCTGTGCTCAGCACGTACTCAACTCGCTTGACCAGCATTTCAAGTCGCTGGGCCGTATGGGCCGGCCCGTATGGCCTAGCGACCCTGAGATCTTCTGCTAACTGGTGCAGCTGTTTATAAACCTCGATATCGAGCTGCTGGCGTTGTAGCGCAATCCGAATCTGTGAAATCAGCGCCTTAATTTTGCGCTGGGCGTCAGGATTAAGGGGTAAATGTTGGGGTTCACTGTGACTCTGCAAGTCAGAGCGAACATCTTGGGATAGATTTTGATTATCTATTGCACCACTGTCAGATTTAGCCACCATGACAAGTTCTCTGGGCTACCTGTCAAGTCTATAGGACACCTCAAAAAACAGGCCAGGCTCCTCATCGTTGTCACCACAGACAGATTTTGCTCGCGGCAATGTTGCCACCAAAGCAGACGGCTACGTCTGAGTCGGGGTCGTGGAGGCGTTTGCTGTAGTTGCCAGTATAGTAAAACTGCCCCTGATCGACCGTAAACTCCGTGGGCAGAGGCTGGGTGCAGGGGGTGCAAAATACGATCTCTGGCTCTAAATCACCGGGTTTCAGGTGGGGCAAATTCACGTTCCAGAAACATCCCGGCGGTAGGGTTTCGGCCATCAGGCTGTTGAACACTTGGGCGGCCATGCGGGTCGCTAGCCCCCAGTCGATCGGGCGGTGGCTTTGGATGTAGTGGGAAATAGCGATGCCCGGTACCCGCAGCAGGGCCGCTTCGCGCACGGCAGCAACGGTGCCCGACAGGTAAATATCGGCTCCCATATTGCCCCCGGCGTTGATGCCGGAGAGCACCCAGGTAGCCGCTGGGCACAGGTGGGCCAGGGCCACGCGGGTGCAGTCGGCCGGGGTGCCGCCAATGGCAAAGGCGCTTTCATCCTGCTGAGTGATAGAAATTGGCCCCCCCCGGTTCATCTGGTGGCTACAGCCCGAGAGATGTTGGTCAGGGGCTACCACCCAGTTGGGTAAATGCTGTACGGCCTGGCGCAGGGCGGCAATGCCGGGGGCAGCAATGCCATCGTCGTTGGTCAGCACAAGGGTCATGGATGCGCGCAGATCATATCTGCTCAGAGAATAAATATTGCCCTGCCCATCATAGGGCATACCCTGGGTCGAGGCATCTTGCTGGGCCTGCTGACTTATGGTGCAGAGTACCGAGTCGGTGGGGGCAGTTAAATAGAAGACGCGGAGGGGTGTAAGGTTTACGGTTCACGGTGAACGGTACAAACTGTAAACCGCAAACTCCCTTCTTCCCGTTTATTAGACTTAGGGAATGGCCAATAAATAAAGTCCCAGCGTCCTTCCCGCGCAGGCGGGAATCTACCCTAGAGTATCTACCCTTTCTGCTACCTTATTTCGACGCGAATCCATTGGCTACTTAGTTATCGCTCAGTGCTCCGGCGGGGGAAATTGACTCAGCGGGGAGCACGGTTCCAGCGGGGAGCACGGTTCCAGCGGGGAGCACGGGTTCAGCGGGGAGCACGGGTCCAGCGACATTTCCCGGCAGGGGCATAACTACCCCTGGCGGAGTTTCGTTATACTGCCTGAGATTTTCCGCCGGGAAGGGCAAAGCCAAAGATTCAACCGATTGGGCATTGGCTTCAGCGGTCAAGCCATTGATTAGGCTGGGGTCTAAAATCGCGTCATTGCGGCTGAAGGGAGCCTGCTGGTTAAGGGCTTGCAGCAGATTGGGGCGCAGGGCAGCTAAAGGCTCATCGGCGGCAGGGTGGTAGTTGGGGTTAGCTAGCTGTAGGCCTGCCAGCAAGTCACTGGTTTGATAAAACTCGAGCAGGTCAAACTCAACCACCTGTAGGTTATTGTCACCGATAAAGGCCATCTGCCCCGCATCGAGGGTAAATTCTTGCCCGGTGGCAGTAACTGTAATCGACACTGGGCCAGTGGGCGAGTTGGCCAGGGCCATCACCAGGGTCAGCTTGCGCGATGGTACATGACGCACTACCATCCCAGAACTGTTGATGCCTACTATGGCGTTGGGGGTTTGTAGGGTAGTGCGTCCCTGGCTGAGCGAGACAAACAGGGCGACAGTCCCCTGGCTGAGGCGCAGGTCGCGGGTGTGGGGCCAAAACTGCAGATGGGCTTGTTCACCCACCCTGGCCAGAGAGCCGTCGCTAAACAGTACTTCAGCTTTAGCTGAGGCCGAGGTGCTGAGCGTTTCTCCAGGGCAAAAGCAATCGTTAACAGAAGCCGGGCGCGATGCCCCCGTAGCCGATACCAGATCAACCTGGTGTCGGCTGGCTCTTACCCTGGCCCAGGCCAGGGGTACGCCTGCTACAGCTGGAGTGGCGATCGCCACTGAGCCGATCATCGCCAGCAAAACTGCTGAAACACCGTTTACACGAACAGGAAAAACACAAGCAAAAAAGACCATAGCGTAATCAGGGGTTACCACGAGTCACAAGGAAGCCAATTGCCTCGAGGTAGATGCAGCTAGACATTGCTGACCATTACCTAGGCCAACTTTGTGAGTTCAGAATACCCTGTTGGCAGTGCCGGAGCATCAGGGGCATCACCCCTAGCCGAGATCGCTTTAGATGTTGAAGTGTAGCCTAGGGAACTTAATCTTCATGGTAGGGGTCTAGCGGCTAGAATCTGGCCTAATTCATAAATTTTGTAGGCCTATTGGTTAAATGTTTAATAAACCTGGGGGTTAGTTTCAGGAATGTCCGGCAAAATCAGTGATTCTGCTGGTGACGAGATCAATTACTCCATCGGAAAGATTCCTGTGGCTCAGCAACGTAACGTTTTTCAACTGGCGCTCAGCCTTAGCCTGCTTTGCTGGGCCACGCCCAGCCAGGCTACCCCGGGGCAGCCCCAGGTGCCAGTTGACCCAGCACCTGGGGCTGCCGACACCCCAGCAATCCGTCTAGCCACAGACGAACGGCCACAGACGCTTGCCCCAGAGCCAGTCGGGTTTCCTTCACTCACCCACCCAGGCTCACTCCCTATTTCCCCATCAGCAGAGCCCGACCCGGCTCTGACTCAGAGCAACTATCTGACCACCGCCGCCGCTCTGACCTCAACCCCTACGGCCACCTCGACGGTGGCTGGGTCAATCAGGCCTACCAGCCCCCTAGACTACAGCCATGAACTGGCCCAGGCTGATGCCAATGGCGATCGCGATTCAGCGGGTCAGGATGATGATTCAGAGCCAGCTTCGACTCCAGATCCAGAGCTAGGGGTGATTCAGGTGCGCAGCCTGGTGGAAGATACCGACCTAGGCATTTTGCGCATTCGTGCGCAGCCGGAAATCCCGGCCCAGGTGACCCAGCAGCCCCGCCCCAAGATTGGGTTTTTGACGGCTCGGCTGGCGATCGCCAGCAGTGATAACGTTTTGTTTGCCGTCAACGACGTGGGCGGGCTAACTGGTGATACGTTTTTGCGCCCGTCCCTTGGCTTTGCTCTATATCCCTCCCTTGGCCCTCAGACGGTGTTTATCGGCACCGCCGACCTGGGGCTACAGCGCTACGGCAGCCAGTCAGGCCTCAACTATGACGACCTGCGCTTTCGGGTAGGTGTCCGCCAGGGGCTCACCCCGCGCAGCTACGGGCAGCTGACATTTACCTACCAAGAGCTGTTTCGGCCCGGCGGCAATCGCGGTCGGTTTTTCAAAAACACCGCCTTGGGCCTTACCCTCAGCCGCCGCGACCCCATCACCTCTAAGCTAGTGCTCGACTCTTACTATCTTGTGCAGTTTAACGGTGCCCAGTCGCACACAGAGACCTTCAGCGGCCCAATAACCAGCGACTTTAGCCGTTTGCTACAGTCTGCGGGCGGCTACCTGGGCTATGACTTTACGCCCCAGCTCCAGGCGGGTTTGAGCTACCAACTCAACCTGATCGACTACACCGCCCAAGACCGCTACGACGCCTTTCAACAGGTGCTGGGACAGGTGGTCTATCGCCTCAGCCCCACGGTGCGCTTGAGCGTCTACGGCGGAGTTAGCTTTGGCCGCTCGTCTGAGCCTAGGGTACAGTTTAACGACACCTTCTTTGGCGCTACTATCGACGCCACGATCCCCTTGTTTTAGGCGAGTTCACGGTGTGCGGTTTACGGTGTGCGGCCTGCCTTAGACCCTGTACCGTAAACCTTGTACCGTGTCCCCCACCTAGCCGTCGATTTCGGCCATCTCAATCACCTGGTTGTCGTAGTCTCTGACTAAAAAATTGAGAGGGTTTTCGTTGCGAATTTTGTGCTGCACCCCGTTGAGCTGCACCCGCATGAGAATGTACTCTAAGCAGCTGTGGTCAAAGCAGACGTGGCGCTGCTGGTTGCGATCGCCCAAACTAGCCCCACCCACCACGTGCAGCTGAGTATTTTTGCGCAGCTGATACCACAGCCCTTCGGGGGTCGCCATGGTCCCCGAGTTGGCCAGGCTGGCACCGCCCAGGTACATGGGGTCAAGCCCGGCGGTGCCCAGGGTTTGCTCGTAGTTGTAGTAGTAGTGCAGGGGCACCTCCGCCGCCGACAGATTGAGCATGCCCTCGTAGAAGCGGCGGGCCACCTCTAGGTCAGAGGCCATCACTGTATAGACCTTGGGGGCGCTTTTGAGAAACATCCACATCGCCCCGGCGTAGGCCACCAGCAGCATGACCATAATCCCCTGGGTCGACATGATGCTGTCGAGGGGTAGCCCCAGTAGGGCCACCGGGGCAGGGTAAAGCAGCGATAGGACAAACAACATAGGCCCCCACAAAAATAATTAAGACGGCGATAGGGATGAGCGCAGACCCCATTTCAAGGTCACCCGTATTTAGTGTATCAATTCTGCAATGAACTCCTGATGAACTCTTTGGGTCTGAGTGGTGTGGCGTGAATTAAAAAGAGCGTTGGGGCCATTCTCGGTGCGATCGGGAGCAAGGGTCCGGCAGAAATAGGGTAACCCTTGCTCAGGGTGTCGGGTGTCGGGTGTCGGGTGTCGGGAACCGTTGACCGGCTTATGCCGCAGAGTAAGTAGGAATGCGTGATTAAATTAAATCTTTGCCCATCCAACGTTTAATGACAACTACCTACTTACTAGGGCAGCGGCAAAATCTTTGGATTGCGAAAAGTTAGATTTCAAAAAATTAAGTCGCTAAAATCGCCAAGGTAGGTATATTAAAGGCTGATTTACCCTACGCCGCCTGAGTAAGGCTGATAATTGAGGTCAATATTGGCCTTGATCTGAGGGGCGACGAGCTTGCCTCCGGCCAGGGTGCTCCCCGGTCGATGTTCTCCACGGCTCCACCTATGTCCAGCACAGCCCATATTCCCGATTTTCCTGAGTGCGACCACCGGCTGGTGCAGTCGCTGCATCACCACAGTGATCGCGAGCTGGTGCAGCTGTTTCAGCGCCACGGCGATGCGGGGCGATACTTCACGGCAATTTTCTGCCGCTACAGCCCCATGGTCTACAGCCTGATTCGCCACTCGGCGCGATCGCCCGTGCAGGCCGAATATCTTTTTGCCCTCACCTGGCGGCACATTCTCCACGAACTGGGCGGCGTGGATTGCCCCGAAACCATGGCGGGCGAAGGGCCAGGGGCCTTTACCCTGCAAAACTGGCTGATCAACATCACCGCCCTCTGCATCAATCAGGCGGTGGTGCCCGAGGTGGAGTCGATCCACTATGCTCTCGACCAGGCCACCCCGCCCCTGTGGTGCTACGTGGAGCAGGCCCTCGACCGCCTTCCCGCCGTGGACCGCCTGATTACGGTCATGGCCCTCACCTTCCGCTGGAGCGAAAACCGCATCGCCGCCTACCTCCAGGCCGAGGGCGAGTCGCTCTCGGCGGCAGAAGTTTGCCAAAAGCTGGGCCAGGCCTTTCACCGCTTAGAAGCGTCCCTGCCAGAAGATATTCGCCAGATCTATCTAGACGGCGGCTCCCTGCGACCCGAGCCGCTGCCCGACGATCTAGAGGGCCTGCTCAACGTCCCCGACCTGGCCAACCTGGAGGGGCTTGATCTGGTGGGCACCGCTAGCGAACCCGGTGGTGAATGGGCAAATTAACTTTGAAGACTGGTCCTGTCACGAAACAAGCAGGAACTGTGCCTGGGGAGGGGCAACGGCAATGAATCATAGACATCGCCTAGGGCTGGGGCTGCTGACCCTGGCACTTTTACTGGGGCAGGCTAGGCTCGCTCCAGCCGCCAACTTAGAAGAACAGCTCGACCTGCGACCCAACAATGCTACCCGAGGGCAGTCGCGGAACGTGGCCGATGGCTGGATGCAGTTGGGCAACCAGCAGCGGGCCGAGGGCGACCTGGCTACGGCCACTGTGTCTTGGGCCGAAGCCGCCGAGATTTATCGACTGCTGGGCGATACCCAATCCGCTGGGCGGGCCTACGGGTCGATGGGCGCGGCTTTTGGTGCCCTGGGACGCTATCCCGAGGCCGAGCGTGCCTTTGTGCTGCGCCTGGGCACGGCCCGCGACAACGACGACCGGCTCGGCCAGGTCTACGGTCTCAACAACCTCGGCAACCTCTACGTCAACCAGGGCCGGTTAAACGAGGGGCAAGCTCACTTCGAAGAAGCCTTTCAAATTGCCCGAGCTACTGGCGACGCCCAGGCCCTGGGGGTCTCTCTCAGCAACCTGGGCCGAGTGGCGACCCAGCGGGGTGAGCTAGAGACGGCAGCGCGTCTGCTAGAAGCCGCCACCAACTACCGCATTTTGGCCAGCGACTACCTGGGTGAAGCCCACTCCTCTAACAACCTGGGGGATGTGTATGTGGCCCTGGGCCGCGAGTCGAATGCGATCGGGGCCTACCGGGTGGCGCTGCGGTCGGGGGCAGAGGCGGGCGACGTTCCCCTACAAATTCGCGCCCTAGACGGTCTGCTAGGGATTTACCTGGGCCGGGGCAACCTAGGCCGGGGCAATCTGGTGATCGCCAAAGACTACCTCGACCAGCGCTCAGCGCTCACCCTCGGTGCCGCCGACCGAGAAGCTGCCCTCACCTATCGCTGGCTGGGCGACTATTACAGGCGAACAGAACAGCGCGACCTTGCCCGCCGAGCCTTTAGCCAGGGGTTAGCGATTTCCCGCGATCTCCAGGAAAAGTCTTTGGAGGCCGAATTTGTCAACCGTCTGCTGGCCCTCTAGTTTCTCAAGATAAAGCCCCCCAGCATCAGTCGCTGGGGGGCTTTATCTTAGGCCGTGGGGCGGTTTAGGGATGAACCTCGGCGTACTGGTCAACGGGCTGGGCCACCACCTCAGCGGTGCCGTTTAGCCCTGAGTTGACCTTAGGTAACGGGTTGCGGGCCTGAATCAGGGCAATGGCGCGGGTGACGCTCTCGGGCAAAATCACCACCAGGCTATCGTCGGGGGCTACGTCTAGGGCCGCGTTGACGGCCTCGGTCTCATCCAAAATGGTCTGGTAGGTGGCTTCGCCAGCGGCTTCTTCAATCCCGTGGACAATCCATTTGGCGGCATCGCCCCGCTCCCGACCGCGAGTGTCATCGTCCTCTTTGACCACAATGTCGTCGAACATTTTGGCCGCCAGCCGGCCCAGGGTAATAAAGTCTTCATCGCGGCGATCGCCCGGCCCGCCCACAACGCCAATGCGCTTGCCCGGCCAGTTTTTCACAAAGCCGCCGAGGGCCTCATAGCTGGCCGGGTTGTGGGCGTAGTCGACTAGGGCGTGGAATCGGCCCAGGTTAAACAAATTCATGCGGCCTGGGGTCTGGTCGCTAGAAGCCTCAAAGGTATGCAGCGCCTGACGGATATAGCCAATGTCGACTCCCTGGGCAAAGGCCGCCAGGCTGGCCGCCAGCGCGTTGGCGATCTGAAAGGGAGCCAGGCCTCCCATGGTCAGGGGCACCTTCTCAGCCTGCTCAATGCGCAGCAGCCAGTCGCCCTTGAGAATCGACAGATAGCCCTGTTCGTAGATGGCCGCCAGACCGCCGCCCTGAGCATGCTTGCGCACCAGGTCATTGTGAGGGTCCATAGAGAAGTAGGCCACCTGGCTCTTGACCCGCTGAGCCATGGCGGCAACCAGCGGGTCGTCGGCATTGAGCACCGCGTAGCCGCTGGGGCGCACAGCTTCAGCCACCACGCTCTTGAGGTGGGCCATGTCTTCGAGGGTTTCGATATCGCCCAGACCCATGTGGTCGGCGGCCACGTTGAGCACTAGGCCAATGTCGCAGTCTTTAAAGGCCAGGCCCGATCGCAAAATGCCGCCCCGGGCGGTCTCTAGTACCGCGACCTCTACCGTGGGGTCTTGCAAAATCACCTGAGCACTCTGGGGGCCGGTGGTGTCGCCTGGCTCGACCAGGTTGTCGCCGATATAGATGCCGTCGGTGGTGGTGTAGCCCACCATTTGCCCGGTCTGCTTAAAGATGTGGGCAATCAGGCGGCTGGTGGTGGTTTTACCGTTGGTGCCGGTAATCGCCACTACAGGGATGCGGGTCGGTGTACCGGGGGGGAACAGCATTGACAGAATGGGTTCGGCCACATTGCGAGCGATGCCGACGCTGGGGCAGACGTGCATGCGCAGCCCTGGGGCTGCATTGACCTCCACGATCACGCCATCAACCTCGCGCAGGGGCTTAGAAATATCGGTGGTGACGATGTCAATACCGGCGATGTCAAGGCCGATGGTTTTAGCAATTCGCTGGGCCACCCAGATATTGTCGGGGTGAATGTCGTCGGTGCGGTCAATGGCGATGCCGCCGGTGCTGATGTTGGCGGTGGCCCGTAAATAGCACATTTCACCCTTGGGCAGCACCGTTTCGAGGGTGTAGCCTTTGCGGTCGAGCAGCTGCCAGGTGGTGCGATCAACCTCAATGCGGGTGAGCAGGTTGTCGTGGCCCATGCCCCGGCGGGGGTCTTGGTTGGTGATTTCGATCAGCTGCTCAATGGTCGACTGGCCGTCGCCGACCACGTGGGCGGGCACTCGCTCGGCCACCGCAATCACCCGACCGTTGATCACCAGCACCCGGTGGTCAAATCCCTTGTAAAAGCGTTCGACAATCACCCCTTGAGAGATCTCTTTGGCGGCCTCGTAGGCTCCTTCAGCGGCCTGATAGTTATCGATGTCAATGGTGATGCCACGACCGTGATTGCCGTCTAAAGGCTTAATCACAATGGGATAGCCGCCCACATCTTCAATAGCGTTTTCTAGCTCATCAAGGTAGTTGATCACGGTGCCCCGGGGCACAGGCACCCCGGCGTTGCGCAAAATTTGCTTGGTGCCTTCCTTATCGGAGGCCAGCTCTACCGACAAAATGCTGGTCTTGCTGCTCAGGGTGGCCTGGATGCGCTGCTGGTAGCGGCCATAGCCCAGCTGAATCATGGCTCGGCTAGAGAGCTGCATCCAGGGAATATCCTGGGCCTCGGCCCCGCGGACAATGGCTTCAGTGCTTGGCCCCAGGGCGGCATCGAGGCGAAACTCGGTGAGGTCGGCTAGATCTTGCTCTAGCTCTGTTTTGGAGTAGTGGCCGGTTTCGACCAGGCTGTTGCAGAGCCGCACCGCCGCCCGCGCCGCGTAGCGCCCGGCCTGCTCATTTTGGTATTCAAATACCACCTGGTAGACCCCAGGCTCTGCCACAGAACGGGTACGGCCAAAGCCCACGGGCATACCCGCCATTGTTTGCAGCTCTAGGGCAACATGCTCGATGATGTGGCCCATGTAGGTGCCCTGGCGCACCCGGCTCAAAAAGCCGCCCCGGTGCCCTGGCGAGCAAAAATGCTCGATCAGGCTGGGGAGGGTTTCGGCTAGCGCTTCGTAAAACCCAGGAATTTGGTCAGAGGGGCGATCAGCTAAGTCTTCTAGATCTAGCCGCATCAAAATTAGGTTGGGGTACCGGATGCTCCAGTAGTTTGGCCCTCGTAGAGTCTGGGTTTTGAGAATTCGCATGGGCTGGGGTGACTCACTGGTCGTAAAACAACGTCAACTTAGGGTTTATGAAAGTTTGAGTGGATACTCAAATTGATAACTACTTTTTAAAATATGAACTGATAGATAAGTATCGATTTAGCGTCGGTGAGTGGCCCCTTCGGAAAAGCCCGACGGACCTGAAACCCGCAGACAAGACCGCTCAATTACCCAGGCTGGCATCTAGGGTAGATACCCAGTTTAGAAGGCACCTCGAACCGTTTTAAACCAGATAACCGAGTTTGTCAGGAAACCAAGACAATTGCCGAGTCAGCTTGTCTCTAGTCTTCGAACTGGCCCAGTGCGGGGCGAGCGATGCAGGCAGTATAACCCTAGCCCTAGGCTCAAAACAGTATTTCTTGAGGGTTATTCTGGGCAGATCGGCCTGGAGAATGGTGAGTCCCCCTGTCTATTGGGTGAGGGCGCGCAGAAAGCTCTGCAGCTCGCTGAGAAAACCGCCTCGTTTGCCTTTGGGGACAGCTCCAGGGGCCGTCGGGTCGGCGGTAGTTTCGCCCATTAAAATGCGGTCTAGGGTTTCGCCAGAGGGCTTTTGGGGCACCTCGGCCAACAGCTGGTAGCCAGCTTCGGTTTCTTGCCACACCTGCCAGGGGTGGGGGTAACACCGCAGCACTACGGCGCCATCGCGGGGCCGCAGGTAGTAGATCGGCTCTAGGGTGCTGAGAAAGCGATCGCGCAGCTGCCGCCCGGCGTAGCCAATGCCGATGGTGGCGACGTCTTCGAGCTTGGGGTTGAGCATGATCACAAACTTATCCCCGGCCTCGGCGCACATCTCTTCCACCTGGTTGACCTCCACCGAGGAGGGTTCAACAAAGAGATAGGCCTGGTCGTCGGGGGTCATCTCGCTGTGCAGCTCGCCGATGCCGCGCACCACAAAGTCGGGGTTGCCCCAGTCGCGGCGGGCCAGGGCCGCCGACCCGGCATCGGGAAAGTAGACTTTAAAGGTGAGGCCCAGCTCTTGCAGAGCGGGGTAAAACTGCTGGGCTACGGGCAGGCCCTTGAGCTCGGAGTAGACCAGCTCTACCATCATGCGGGGCACCCCGGCCTGGATGGCGGTCTGGGTGGCGGTGCGGGCCTGGGCGATCGCCTCTTCGAGGCTGGCCGGTACGGTGGTCACAGAATCCATAGTTGAGCGAGAGTTAGAGGGTAGGGATTAAACGGGGGAGAGGGTAAGGGGGGCGAGGGCGCGATGGAGCACCTGACGCAGCACCATCGCCGTCCAGTCTATATCGGCGGCGGTGGTGTATCGGCCCAGAGTGAGGCGAATGCCGCAGGTGGCGGCGCGATCGCTGTACCCCATCGCCTGGAGCACCGGGCTGGGGCTGAGCTTGCCGCTGCGGCAGGCGGAGCCAGCGCTGATGCCAATGCCCGCCAGGTTCATTTCGCGCACCAGGGTGCGGCCGCTGACCCGTTCGCCATCGGCGGCGGTGACGCAAAAGCTGGCGTGGTGGGGCAGACGGTGGCGGCGATCGCCAGTTGGCTCCAGCTCAACGACCTCGGCCAGCTGGTCGAACAGGTGATCGCGCAGGCCGATCAGCCGCAGGGTTTCGGTGGGCATCTCGGCCGCCGCCAGGGCCGCTGCTGCCCCAAACCCCGCCAGGGCCGGCAGCGCCTGGGTGCCCGAGCGCAGGCCAAACTCCTGGCCACCGCCCCCCAGCAGCGGCCGCAGCTCGACGCCGGGCCGCCGGTACAGCGCCCCGGCCCCCTGGGGGCCATAGATTTTGTGGCTCGACATCGACAATAGATCGACCGGCAGGGTCTGCACATCTAGGGGCAGTCGCCCAGCTACCTGCACCGCGTCGGTGTGGAACAGCGCCCCGTGGTCGCGGGCGATCTGGCCCAGGGTCTCAATTGGCTGCAGGGTGCCCACCTCGCTCTGGCCGTAGATGATTGACACCAGCACGGTGTTGTCGCGCAGGGCCAGACGCAGGTCGGTGGGGCTGATGCGGCCCTGGGCATCGACCGGCAGCCGGGTCACCTGCCAGCCCAGGCGCTCCAGCTGCTGCGCGGGCTGCTCCACCGCCGAATGCTCGATCGCCGAAATAATCAGGTGCTGGGGCCGGGGGTAGCGCTGCGCGATTCCCAGAATGGCCAGGTTGTCGGCCTCGGTACCCCCCGCCGTAAACACCAGGCTATCTTCCGGGGCGTTGATCAGAGCCGCCACCTGCGATCGTGATCGCTCGAGCACCGTCGCCGCCCGGTTGCCCCACTGGTGCAGACTAGAGGGGTTGCCCCACTGCTCGCTTAGGGCGGTCTGCATGGCGGCGATCGCCTCGGCTCGGGGCGGCGTGGTAGCGCTGTAGTCTAAGTAAATTTGCATCGTCTGCGCCCACAACAAAACTCCGCGCCCGCCCGGTACAAACCCGAACGGCACAGCTTTAATCGTAGCAGGGAGAGCCGTTGCGGCTGGTCGTTGTGGTAAAAGGGCGGCGAAGGGGCGGCTAACTGGCCCCGGCCCCGGCCCCGTCGCCAGGAAATTCTTTGGAGCAGTAGATATGGAGAACGGGCAGGGAGATGGGGGCATCTAGGCCGGCGATCGCCACCTGAATTTCCGCTGGGATTTCTGTCGGGATTTCCCCCCGCATCTCCCCCGAGACCCCACTGGGGGCCGAAGCGGCCTGGGCCTGGGGAATCGCCGCCGCCACCGCCGCCACTCGCTCGCGCCCGGTCTGGTGCAGGGCGGTCAGCCAGGCCCAGCCGCAGTCGACCAGGCGCTCGACATCGACCCCGGCGTAGACTGGCTCAAAGGGGCGCAGGCGGTTGACCCCTTCCCCCAGTAAAATGCTGGCCCCCTGCCAGTTGTGGTTGCCCAGGTGATATAACCCCACGGCGATCTGCAAAATCCCCTGATAAAAGGGCTTCTCCAGGGTGTTGGCCTCCATCCAGATCGCCTCCAGCAGGTCGTGGCAGGCGTAGTACTCCCCACTATTGAATAGATCAACACTTTTCCCTAGAGGAAATTCAATCGAATCAGAGGGGCAATTTGACGCCATAGCAAGCAGAGATCTGGCCTAAGGTAATAGCTCCATCCTAGGGCAGAGGTGCTATCCTCCACTGAGTGTGAGGTGTGAGGAAAATTAACATGGTTAGCTCCCCGGTGAGGCCAGCGGGCACAGTACCCGCAGAACCACAGCGCAATGGCGCAAACGTAGCCTTTAATCAGACAGGCCCTAACCAAACAGGCCCTGACAAGGTAAGCCTGGACAGGCCCAGTCCAGAGCGCCACCGCAGCGGTCTGGGCGGGCTAGATCTTCCCCCCGGACCGCTGTTTGGCACCGACGGCATTCGCGGCAGGGTCGGGGATCTGCTGACGGCCCCCCTGGCGATGGAAATTGGCTACTGGGCTGGGCAGGTGATGCAGGCCCAGGGGCTGGCGACGGGGCCGGTGATTTTGGGCCAAGATTCTCGCACCTCGGGGCACATGCTGGCCACCGCCCTGTCTGCCGGGCTGACCTCCGCCGGTCTAGATGTGTGGCACCTGGGCCTCTGCCCCACCCCTGCGGTGGCCTACCTGGCAGAGTCGTGCCAGGCCACGGGGGGGATTATGATTTCGGCCAGCCACAACCCCCCCGCCGACAACGGCATTAAATTCTTTGGCGGCGATGGGACCAAGCTCAACGGCCAGGTGCAGGGACAGATTGAAGCTGCGCTGCGCGGTCTGGGAATGGCGGCCGCCGCCCCCGCCTGGGGCCAGTGCTACTACCGCCCCGAACTGGTGAATCGCTACGCCAGCTTTTTGCACGAACCCCTGCTGCCCGGCCTCAACCTGGCGGGCATGAAGGTGGTGCTGGATATGGCCTGGGGCTCGGCCACGCGCCTGGCCGAGCAGGTGTTTCTCGATGCCGGGGCCGAGGTGATTGCCCTGCACGGTGCCCCCGACGGCAATCGCATCAATGTCAACTGCGGCTCGACCCACCTGGAGCCGATCAAAGCGGCGATTAAAGCCCACGGTGCCGACCTCGGCTTTGCCTTCGACGGCGACGCCGACCGGGTGATGGCGGTGGATGCCCAGGGCCGCGTGGTCGACGGCGACTACATTCTCTATCTCTGGGGCAAGCGCCTGCAGGAGCAGGGGCGACTGCCCAACCAAACCCTGGTCTCGACGGTGATGGCCAACCTGGGCTTTGAGCGCGCCTGGGAAAAGCTGGGCGGCACCCTGGTGCGCACCCAGGTAGGCGACCAGCATGTGTTTAGCGAAATGGTCAGCCGGGGCGCGAAGCTGGGCGGCGAGCAGTCGGGCCACATTCTCTGCCACCACTACAGCCTCACGGGCGACGGCATTCTCACCGCTCTGCATCTGGCGACCCTGGTGCAGAGCCTGGGCGGCTCGCTGGCGGCCCTGGTGGATGACAGCTTTCAGACCTACCCGCAGAAATTGCAGAATGTGACGGTGGTAGACCGCGATCGCCGCCTCAGCTGGCAAAGCTGCGACCCGGTCTGCCAGGCGATCGCCACCGCCGAGCAGGCGATGGGCAGTGAGGGCCGCATTTTGGTGCGCCCCTCTGGTACCGAACCCGTGATCCGCGTCATGGTGGAAGCGGCCGATGCGGGTCTGGTCGACCACTGGACTCAGCACATTGTGCAGGTCGTCACCCAGCATCTGGCGGTTTGAGACGGTAGCTTGAGACTCGGTAGCTTGAGACTATAGAGTTACAGTAGGCAATCACTGGAGCGTCTCCCATGGTCAAAATTCTCAGCCGGCAATCGCTGGGCGTGCAGCCCGTCTACGACATTGGCGTGGCCCACGACCACAACTTTTTGCTGGCCGAGGGGCAGGTGGCCGCCAACTGTTTCAACAAGTCGCACTCCACCGCCTACGGGTTTGTCACCTTTCAGACCGCCTATCTGAAAGCCAATTACCCGGTGGAGTACATGGCGGCGCTGCTGACCTCCAACAGCGGCGACCAGGACAAGGTGCAGATGCACATCGCCAACTGCATCGCCATGGGCATTGAGGTGCTGCCGCCCGACATCAATCGATCACTGGTCGATTTTACCCCCGAGGGCCAGAGCATTTTGTTTGGCCTCTCGGCGGTGCGCAACGTGGGTCTGGGGGCGATCGAGTGCATTCTCAAGCACCGCGAGGCGGAGGGACCATTTAAGTCGCTGGCAGAACTGTGCGATCGCATTGACCTGCACTCGGTCAACCGTCGCGCCCTAGAGGCGCTGGTGCTCTCCGGTGCCCTCGACCCCATCGACCCCAACCGCAACCAGCTGATGCAAGATCTAGAGCTGGTGATCGACTGGGCCCAGGGCCGCGCCAAGGATCGCGAGATTGGCCAGGGTAACTTGTTTGACATGATGCTGGGGGGTGGCGACAGCCCTGGGGTCACCCCCTCAGCAGGCTACGAAACTGCCCCCAAAGCCCCGCCGGTAGCCGATTTTGAGGCCCAGGAAAAACTCCGCCAGGAGAAAGAGCTGCTGGGCTTCTACATTTCTGACCACCCGCTCAAGTCGGTGCAGCGATCAGCGCGGGTGCTGGCCCCGATCAACCTGGCGGAGCTGCACGAACAGCCAGACAATGTCACCCTGAGTGCGATCGTGATCTTGGCGGCGGTGAAGCCGGTGGTGACCAAGAAGGGCGACCGCATGGCGATCGTCCAGCTCGAAGACCTCACCGGTCAGGCCGAAGCCGTGGTCTTTCCCAAGTCCTTTGAGCGCATTGGCCAGCACATTGTCGCCGACAAGCGGCTGATGGTCTGGGGCAAGGTCGACCGCCGTGATGATCGGGTGCAGTTCATCATCGACGATGCCGAGTCCATCGAAGACGTGCGCATGGTCATGGTCGAGCTAGACCCGCGCCTGGCAGGCGACATCGAGCAGCAGCACCGCCTGCGCAACGTGATTCGCAACAACCAGGGCGACGACCCCAAGTACGCGCGGGTGCCGGTGATCGCCGTGATTGGCGGCAACCAGCAGCGCCAGTTTGTGCGACTGGGGGCGCAGTTCCGCGTCAAAGACCCCGAGGCGACGGTGACCGCTCTGATGAACGCCAACTTTCAGGCCAAAGCCACGCCGCTAATTAGCGCCTGATTACCTGGCGGCGAGAAACCCGGTTTCTTTTAAGCGGTGTCCAGAGTTACCTGGCCGTAGGCAGAAGAAACCGGGTTTCTTTGCCTAGGCTAAGGAGTGCCCAGCTCGTCGCAGTGCTCATTATTGATATCGCCGTTGGCCATGCGGGTGTTGCAAAACCGCGCGGTGCTGAGGTCAGTGCGCACCAGGTTGGCCCGCAGCAGGTCGGCGTTGGTGAAATTGGCCCCCGTCAGCGAGGCATCGCGCAGCAGGGCCTCGCGCAGGTCGGCCCCGGTCAGGTCAGCGCCATCGAGGCGAACGCCAATTAGGTTGGCGCGGTAAAACTGACCGTCGGTGAGGGTGGCATGGCTCAAGTCAACCGCTGACAGCCCCGCCTGGGCAAAGGTGGCCCCGTTTAGGCGGCTGCCGCTGAGGTCGCTGCCGTACCAGTTGCTGTTGCGGGCCTCGGCCTGCTCTAGGTTGAGGTTGGGGGCGCTGACCTCAACCAGTCGAGCGCCGGAGAGAATGGCCCTGCTCAGGTTGGCCCCCGCTAGGTTAGAGCCAGACAGGTCGGCCTCGCTCAATATCGCCTGGCTCAGGTTGGCCCGGCCCAGATCGGCCTGGGTGATCTCGGCCCTGGGCAGGCGGGCGCGGGAGAGATTGGCCCCGGCCAGGTTGGCCTTAGTCAGGTCGGCGGCGTCAAGGTTGGCCCCAGCTAGCACTTGACCGCTGAGGTCGCAGCCCGCGCAGCTGCGGCTAATCAGAAACTGCCGCAGCTGGTCGTTGGCCGCCCCCGGGGCGGCCAACAGGCCCAAAACAATGGTGAGACAAAAGGCCAGCCGTCTTCGGTCAATGCCCCAGGTTGGTAGTGTGCGGCGCGCCATGGATACGTCCTATTTCTCCAAATTGGGCCTAGAGCATCTGGGCCAGGCATCTGGGCCAGAACATTTCAACTAGAAAATCTACGATCAAGTCTAGAGATTGCTTCTACAATGTGTCAGCATCTTTGGCCCACAGAACCTTGAACCTCGGGAACGTGTGAACCGCTTGGGCAGGGTTCTCACCTCACTGGCACCTTAGATTCTACTGCTCGCTCTCGGTAGTTTGACCCCATGGCCGCATCTACACCGACATCTTCGCCCCTGATTCCTCGTCTGCGGCAGCGCCCTGGGCCAAACCACCAGATTAACCCCTGGCAGTGGATGTGGATCACCCTGTGGCTGCTGCTGCTGACCGGGTCGGGTATATTTTGCGGCTGGGCGCTGATGTGGCTGACCCAGATTCCCCCGCTGCCTGACTGTGAACAGATTACGCCCTTTAACTCGGGCAGCGATCTGCTCTACTGCGCCAAGGCCCAGGCTCGCACTGGCGAACCCAACAGCCTGGTGCAGTCGGTGCTGTTGACCGCCAACTGGCCGCGAACCAATGCCGATTACGAAGACGCCCAAGAAATTTTGCAGGATGCCTCGGAGCAGATCTTGGTGCTGGCTAACCACTGGGTACAGGCGGGCAAGCTCGACGATGCGGTGGCACTGGCGAGCGAAATTCCCCTCGATACGCCCCTGCGCCAGCCTGCCCAGGCGCTGATTTTTGAGTGGCGGCAAGACTGGGAACAGGGGCGGGCGATCGAGGCTCAGCTCAGGCCCGCCCTGGCTGCCAGCGACTGGGATTTAGCTAAGGCGCACCTGCAAGAGTTTAGAGACCTCAAGAGCGACTACTGGCTGACCCTTCGCTACCTGCAATGGCAGCGGCAGCTTTTGATCGAACAGCGGGCCTGGGATCAGCTCCTAGAAGCCCGCGCCCTGGCGGGCACGAACCAAATTGATAACCTTTACCAGGCGGTGGTGCTGGCCCGCTCCATCGATCTGCGCAGCCAGGTGTGGCAGGCGGCCGAAGCAGATGTTGATCGCTGGAGCAAGACCGTGCTGGATGTGGCGGTACAACGCTGGCAGGTGGGCGATCGCACCAGCGCCCTAGAGCTGGCCAGCGCTGTGCCCCCCAGCCCCCAGCTGGCGGGGGCTGGCCAGGAGCTGCTGCGCCTGAGCCACGCCCAGCGCCTGGCCGACCAGGCCGAACCCACGGGCGAGGGTCTGGCTCCCCGCTACGGCCACCTGTTTGGCCTCATGGAGGCCACTAGCGCCATCTATCAGCTGCCGGCGAACAGTCCCTACGGGGCGGCTGATCTAGCGTCGGTAGAGCAGTGGAGCGAGCAGATTAGCGATCTCAGGCGGCTGAAATTTAGCGATCTGGTGGCTAGGTTGGGTCAGCGCATTACCTACAACTGGGCCATTCATCAGGCTCAGCTGGTGGAGGTGGATCGGCCGCGGCGGATTCAGGGGCAAACCCTGGTGGCCCAGTGGCAGGCCAACATTCAGCGGATCGAAGACCGCCCGATTTTGGCCCAGGCCCGCAGCCTGGCTAGACCGGGCACCATTCCCGCGCTAGAGGCGGCGATCGCCAAGGCCGAAGAGGTAGCCCTGGGCCGGGCGCTGCGGCTTGAGGCCCAGACCCTGGTGGCTGAATGGCAGCAAGAAATTCAGGTGATTGAAGACCGCCCCATTCTCGATGCGGCGGTGGCTCTGGCCGATGGGGGCAACCTGGCAGAGGCGATCGCCGAAGCCCGCAAAATTGACTCTAGCCGCGCCCTCTACCCCCGTGCCCAGGGGCTGATGCAAGACTGGACAGCAGCCATTCAGATCGCTGAAGACAGGCCCATTTTGGATAAGGCGAAGGATCTGGCCTACGGCGGCAGCCTGACGGCGGCAATCAACCTGGCCAGCCAGATTGGGGCAGGGCGGGCGCTGTCTGGGGAAGCGCAGACAGCGATCGCCCTGTGGCGGGCCGAGCGCGCCTACATCTGGTCGATCTGGGAGGCAGAGGGCAGACCCACCCCCGGCGGCTCGTCTGACTCTTCAGCGGCAGACTCACAATGACAGTGCCCCCCCTGCGCCTGATGCTGGTCGACGAAGACCCCGTGTTTCGGCTGGGTCTACGCATTTGGCTGGAGCAGACCGCTGGCTATGCGGTGGTGGCTGAGGCCAGCCAGGCTGAAGATGCCCTGGCGATTTTGGTCAGCCGCTCTACCCTCGGGGCCAACTCACCACCCGATACCATCCCCGGCTGGACTCCGGCCCCCGCCCCCGATTGGGCCAAGGCCTGGTCGGGGCCAGAAGGTGCACCCGATCTCGATCTGGTGATTCTTGACCTGGGACTGGGGGCGGGTCAGCCCGACCAGCTGCCGGGGCTGCGCCTTTGCGGCGACATCAAGGCCCGCTATCCGACCCTGCCGGTGCTGGTGCTCAGCGTCCGGGCTGAGCCGGTGCTTGAGGCCGCCGCCCAGCAGATGGGGGCCGACGGGTTTGGGGCCAGGGGCATGGCCGTAGCCGATCTAGATAATCTGATTCAGCAGCTGGCCGGGCCACGGCAGCAGGGCTCAGAAGCACCCCCAGCGACCAGCGACCAGCGGATCACCAGTGCCCCCCCCAATCAGGTCTCTAGGGAGACATCCCCAGCGGCTCAGCCCTTGCCCAGGGGGCTAGACTCCCTGCGCATCAGCCTGCGGCGATCGTCGGTGCAGCAGATTGAGGCGGTGATGGCGCAGATCGAGGCGGAGCAACGCCGGGGCCGGGGGTCGCTGCTGTCTGAGGCGCTGCTGGCTGGCCGCTACCGTGAACTCAAGGCAGCCCGCTGGTTGATGCTGCGGCTATTCAGCGTTCCTGACCCAGGGCAGCCTGGGGCGGCGGGTCGCTCCAATCGGGCGATCGGGGCAGACCGTCTGGGCCAAGCCTACGAGCGGGGCGGTAGTTTGCCGCCCCGGCGACCTAGATCCGGCTCGGGGTCTGCCGACGATGCCCTGGTATTTACCTCGGGCAATGACTTGGACAATGCCTCAATCGACGACTCCCTAGCGCCGGCCTTCCTGGCTCTAAACCAGGGCGACCTGGCGACTCTGGTGTTTGAGCGGGTGTTTAGCAAGCTCCAGGGGCTGCTCGACAACACCAGCGGCACCCCGCTCGAAAGCGACATTCTGCGCGACGACAAAAAGCGAGAGCTGTTTTACCTGGTGCTGCGCAAATTTGAAGACGCCCTCGACCATCTGCGCCAGGCCGAGATCCCACCGGGGCAGCTGAGCGAAAAAAGCCCCCTGGTGCTGCGCGATGTGTGGGAAGCCACCATTACCGACTACTTTGGCCCCTACTACACGCTTCAGGTTGACCACCTAGAGCAGCCCGTAGTGCCCACCCTGCTGGCCGAGGTGCCGGTGGTGCAGGAGGCGGTTCTCAACCGCATTCCCCTGGTGCCCATGCTGCTGAGCCACCTGCTGTTTAACGAATCAATGGTGGTCGACGGCAGCCTCCACGAAGCCGCCGTCCCCCTGGCCCTGGCCCGCAGCCAAGCGCTGTTAGAGCACCTGCTGATTCAGCTGGTCAATGCCGTAGTGCAGCCGCTGCTAAACAACTTTGCCGATGTGGAGATACTTAAGAAGAACCTCTACCATCGTCGCATGATCACCAGCCGCGACATTGAGCGGTTTCGCAACGACCTCTCCTGGCGCTACCGCTGGGATGGGCTGGTCAACGACCCCAAGGCCATTTTTGAAAGCCAGCATCGACTGTTTGGCTTTACCGAGCGCGGCATTCAGTCACAGCTGATCTACTCGCCCCGGCGGGATGAGCTCGATCAGCTCTCGGGCCTTCAGCGGGCGGTGACCCTGGCGGTGGAGGCCCGCGACGCAGTGTCTCCCCGATTTCGCTCGGCGGTGGCGTTTGTGGGCAGCGGCATTGTCTACGTGCTCACCGACGTGATTGGTCGGGGCATTGGCCTGATTGGTCGGGGCATTTTGCGCGGCGTAGGCGGCGGCTGGCGCGACCCCCGCTACCGCCGCAACGGCCAGGATGGTGATATGCGGGGCTAGGAGCAGATTGGCCCGCCGCCGATCTTAGGCCCTATACATAAATCGTCTGGCTAGGAAGGCGCATCGGGCCGTGACCGCAATTGCTCCCCAGATAGACGCAAGATCTGCTCTTTTCTGGGAGAATTAGCAAACAATTTTTGTACAGGAGCTTGCACCTTACCTCTAATACCAAATCCTGCTTGACTACCCCCGATACCCCTGGGCGAACAGCGGTTCGCCCCTACAGGTTGGCCTTTTGAGAATCGGGGGTATGGAATTCGGATTCGGTATAAGACTTATTTGGGGGGTCTCTCAGCTGATGGGGATTGGCGTACGGTTCACGGTGTGCGGTTCACGGCAGTCCTTGAACCGTAAACCTCAAAACTTGCACCTTTAGTCCGTTAGAGCCTGTCACAATTAAGTTGGTTAAGTACTATTCTCTTCATGCTCTACAGGGAGTTAATCTACGCCTATGAAGTCGAGCTTGGCGCTGTTTGCTGAGCCTGTTTTGGCCTCTGCCAGGCGGCTTTTTTGGGTGAGTACCCTGCTCCTGGGGCTACCGATGACGGTATACGTGACCTGGCTCAACCAGGGGTACAGCCTGGGGCTGCTGCAAGGGGCGTTGGTGGTGGTGTCTATGGTTGGCCTGGTGGTGATCAATGCCGAAACCGCCGTTGTCATCTATGGAATCTGGAGGGGAACCCGGGGAGGGGCACGGGGGGTAAACTATATTCCCCGTCGAGGTCTGCTTCAACATCTGGGCCAGAAATTGGGGCTGTTTAGATCAGACTTGCACCCCATGGCCCCGCCTGAAAAAGTCTCGCCTGAAAAAGTCCTGCTTGAAAAAGTCCCGATTGAAGAAGACAGCCTGGCGGGGTTCAATAGCGGTTTGCCCCGCCAGACCGGAGGGATGCAAACCCGATCTATGGTCAAGTCGACCCTCGAAACCCAGCTGGCGCTGCCACCCTCGGCTGTGGCGGCACCGTTTACCTCAGTGGTGGTGGCCGCCTACCTGCCTAATGAGCAAGACATTATTGAAGACACCCTGCTCCACTGGCTGACCCAGGTAACGCCCCCGACTGCGGGCTGGGAAATCATTCTGGCCTACAACGCGCCGACGCCGCTGCCCGTGGAGAGTCGGTTGCAGGCCCTGGCTCGACGCTACCCGGCCCTAGTGCTGCTGCCGGTGGCCCAAAGCCACTCTAAGGCCGAAAATTTGAATATGGCTTTGCAGATGGTGCGCGGTGAGATGACGGGGATCTTTGATGCTGACCACCACCCAGCGGCAGACTGCCTGGGTCGAGCTTGGCCCTGGCTGAGCCAGGGCCGCTATGACGTGGTGCAGGGCCGCAACATGATTCGCAATGCCAAGGATGGCTGGCTGACGCAGCTGATCGCGGTGGAGTTTGAGTGTATCTATGGCGTCAGCCACTACGGGCGATCGCTGCTGGCTGACACGGCTCTGTTTGGCGGCTCGAATGGGTACTGGCGCACCGCCGCCCTGCGCCAGGTGGGCTTTCACCCCACCCGCCTGACCGAAGACATTGACGCTACGGTGCGGGGACTGGTGGGGGGCTACCGACTGGTCCATGACCCGGCCATTGTCACCACCGAGCTGGCCCCCGACAATTTGCGGGGGCTGTGGCTGCAACGCCAGCGGTGGAGCCAGGGCTGGCTAGAGGTGGCGGGCCTGCACCTGGGCCGAGTGCTGCGATCGCCCCACCTAGACGCCGTGCAAAAACCATACTGGGTGCTGATGCTGCTGTTTAGCCAGTGCTTTTACCCACTGGTGTGGCAGGTGGTGCCGATGCTGGTGAGCATTTTTGTGAGTGATCGCGATCGCGACCTCGAATTTGAGACCCTCAACCTGGTGCTGATGGGCTTGCTCACGGTAAGCGTGATTCTCCAAGTGGCGGTGGCCATGGGGCAGCGCCCGGCGGGGTCTACCTACACTCGCCGCCACGGGCTGCTGTACTGTCTGCTGTCGCCCGTTTACTTTTGGCTCAAGGTGCTGATTGGCATGGTGGCGGTGGTGAACCACCTCTGCGGTAGCCGGATTTGGCATGTCACGGCCCGCAGTAAGAGTAAGCCGAAGCGGGGGCGGGTGGCGATGCGGGGGGTGAAGTGAGGGGGGAGTAGGTGAGGGGGGGTGTAGGTGGGAAGGTGGGTGATACCAATCCGAATTCCCTGACCTTGATTCTCAAAAAGTAGGGGCAAATGGCATTTGCCCAGAGGAATCGGGGGTAACCAAGCAGGATTTAGTATGCCCCGTCTCTTTTATGCTGCTTCCCCAGGGTGGTAACTGGTAGAGCAAAGGCTGGATTCTAGAAAACCAGATGTAGAAAGCTCACAGCCTAGAACTGGGGCTGTATTCCAACCAAGGAGCAGAACAATCCTAGAGCATCGGTAGAGTATGGCTAAAAACCCGGTTTCTTCGTCGCTGCTCTAACGACATGACTAGCCTTCTGCCCCAGAAACCGGGTTTCTGTACCGGCGTTCTAGGCCTCGGGCGGTTGAAGCTGCTGCTGAAGCTGGGTCAAGGCGGCCCAGCGATGGTCTATGGGTTCACCGGCAGCGATTCCCTGATGGCGCAGCTCAATGCCGGCGCAGTCTTCGTCGCAGATTTGGGGCTGGGGCAGGGCCAGGCAGATCTGCTCGTAAATCCAGGTTTCGGGGTAAAAGTGGCCGTTAGGGGGCAGGGTCTCAAACAGGTCATCGACACTCACCTCGCGCTCTAGGGGCAGGGTAGCGGGGTCTGGCTCGTGCTCTAGCCAGATCACCTCCTGGGGGGCGATCGCCACCCGATGGTTGTAGGCTTGCAGGCAGCGATCGCAGGTCAGCGTCACAATGGTGTCGACCCTAGCCTTGACCTCCAGGTAGGTGCCCTGGTGGGTGACGGCCAGCTCCCCCCGCACGGGGGTCAGGGTCTCCAGGTCGGCCAGGTGAGTGTTGAGATCAACGGCGAGGGTTTTCTCGGGCTGTTGGAGCAGCTGGGGGATATACACTTTCTCCATTGTCCATCGCTCCCATCGCTGTTCTACATCGGTTTCGCTAACCGCCGGGCTGTACTTTGGGCTATTTCTGGGGCTATTTTTCTGCCTCAGGGGCCTGTCCGGCTAGGCACACCACCAGGCGGCGGTCTGGCTCGCGGCCTCGGCTAAAGGTGGCTAGCCCTTCGTGGGCAGAGATAAAGTGGTGCATCTGTCGCCGCTCGGCGGAAGATAGCCCCTGCATTTCATGCTCTTCGCCGCTGGCTAACACTCGCTCAGCGGCGGCGGCGGCCATGGCCTTGAGCTCTTCCAGCCGCTTGGCCCGATAGCCCGCCAGCTCAATGGTAAAGGCCTGCTGCTCGTCTTGCCCCTTGCCCAGGTTGAGGGTGGTGTTGGCCAGGTACTGAATCGAGTCGAGGGCCGCACCCCCGTCGCCAATCAGCGCCTGCACCTGCTCAAGAGACAGCGGCGCTTCGGCGATGGTAAGCCAGCAACTTTCTCCAGACTCGTCTTCGACCTGTTGAGCGGTCACAGTGGATGATAGCCCCTGCATGGTCAGCAGGGTCGTCAACCAATTCACCCCAGCGGTGGCAGCATCGGTGGCCATGGGCTACGCCTTTTTCTTCTTGCTACGCCCCGGTTCAAAGGGCAGGGTCTGACGATTGCCGTCGGCCTTGGCTTCGGCATCGACGATCTTTTGCAGGTTCTCGGGCAGCGGCTCCCGCGAGAGAATGAAGGTTTGAAAGGTCTGAAAGATGTTGGCAATCAACATGTACATCAGCACCCCGGCTGGCAGGGGGAAGAACAAAAACATGCCAGAGAAAATTAGCGGCGTAAACTTGTTTACCGCCGCCTGCTGGGGGTTGTCGCTAGTGGCAGACCCCTGACCTGACAGCACCTGGTTGAGGTAGAGGCTGGCCCCAAAGCCTAGAATCATGATCAAAATATCCCAGTGGACAGCGCCATCTTCGCCAGTCACGCCGATGCGGCCCAGGGCTTTAATGAAGAGAAACCCTTTGTTGGCGGCTAGACCGGGGGCCTGGGCGCGCACGGTGGCTTCGCCGGGGGCCAGGGCAACAATATTGCCTGCTTCGTCAATGGTGACGACATCATCGCCCTTGATCACTTCCCACTTGGGTTGAAAGCTGCTGGGGTCTTCGTTGTACTCCTCGGCCAACGACGCGATGGATTGGCCCTCGGCGGTTTGCAGCCGAACGTCGGTTTTTTCGCCCACCACTAGCTTGTTGCCGCCGGGCACCACCGCCGAAATTGGAAAGTGGGAGCCGTCAGACACATAAATAGCCTTAGGCGAAGTACTAAACACCTGGGGCTGAATCTGCTCAATTTTTTCTTGGGGAAAGACCTGAACATTCACGTCGTAGTTGATGTCAGCAAACGGCGACCCCCGCAGAGTGGCAAACAGCGCAAACAAAATCGGCATTTGCAGCAGCACCGGAAAGCAGCCTGCCAGAGGGTTGCCAAATTCTTTGTAGACCCCGCTCATCTCTTCTTGGAGCTTGGTGGGGTTGTCTTTGTAGCGCTCCTGGATCTCTTTAACCCGCTTTTGCATCAGCGGCTGGGCCACCTTCATGCGGCGCATGTTGCGAATCGACCCGGCGTTGAGCGGGTAGAGCGCCAACCGGATCACCAGGGTGAGGGCCACAATGGCTAACCCATAGCTGGGCACGATTCCATAGAAAAAATCTAGGATCGGCAACATGATGGTGTTGGTCAGAAATCCAATTCCAAAATCCATGGGAACCTGAACCCTGCTACAGGGCATACGACATTGACTGCTCAGTTACCTAATCTACCCCATTGCCGGGGAGGCAAGCCGCCCCGCTCGGTGGGGTTTGCCGTAGTTAGCTCTTGCCAATGGCGCCGCTGACCGCCTGGGCTTTGGGAGAAATACGCTCATTGACGTAGTCGTACAGCTCCCGGAACCGGGGCATAGAGCGCAGTTCTAGTCGGCTGCCATCTTTGAGAGTGACCACCATGTCACCCCACAGACCCAGCCCCCGAGGCACCGTAACAATCTTACTGATTTCGGAGTAAATCAGGTCGGTGCGATCGCGTCCCATCCAGCCGCCGGTGACCGAAATACGCCGATTGGTGATGCGGTAGCGCAGCCACAGAGCCCGGGTAATCGCCCCAACCGTGAGAGGAAGGCAGATAACGGTGAACCCCAGCAAAATATTGATGATCAAGTCGCCAATGTGGGGGCCACCCTCGTAGAACACATCCTCACGAATGCCCATGGAATACCTCTAGCTTGGTGAACAGTTGCTCTAATTCTCGCAAAAATTCGCCATATTCGCACTGAGTTGCCTCGGGGCGCAGGTTGATCACCACCCAGAGGGCCGGGTTTAGGCGGGGTAGCAGGGTGCGCAGGGCTGCTCTCACCCGGCGCTTGAGCCGATTGCGCACCACCGCCCGCTTGTGGACCTTGAGGCTGACAACAATACCAATCTGAGGACCGATTTGGGGACCAGGGCCAGCTTTGCCCCCAGCTTTGCCCACTGCCCCAGACTGGGCCGGCAGCGCCCACACCCGCACCACTAAATGGGCAGAAACCGCCTTTCTACCCTGGCGATAGACCGCCGAAAAATCGCGCGATTGCCGCAGCCGATTGTGTTTGGGTAGCACCACCCAACCCCTATACACGCAAAAAACGTACAGCAAAAGCCCTGAAGCCAAAGCTAGCCCCAGGGCCATTGATGATCTACGCGCAAACTGCGCTTGGCCTAGCCTTAAAGGCTAAACAGCTAACCTAGCCCGACCTTTGCGGCGACGGGCTTTAATCACTTCCTGACCGGTATGGGAGCGCATACGAGCCCGAAACCCGGAGGTTCGCTTCTGCTTTTTGTTGGTGCCCTCTAGGGTGCGCTTGCTCATGGCTTTGCCTGATTTCTATGAAAACTCACGGTCTATGACAATAGCACAAACTTGTCTAAAAGCCTATCGACGCTGGTTGGTGTCGGAGGCAATTTCCATTGGCCAGGTGCCTACGTACCGATTGACCACGTCGCCCTGGTACATCATGCGCAGGTTGAAGTAGTGGTAGCCGTAGCGGCGAGGGTTGCGCACGTTAGACATCACCACCACCAGGTTGGTGTTGGCGGGAATGGGTTCCTCAGGAATGATCTCGATGCGATTTTCGTCTTCTAGCCAGTCGATGGCCCTGACCGGAATCACGTCGCGACCGCGCCATTCGCCGCTGCGTAGCTCAATGGCATCTGGGTTAAACCGACCGCCAATTTCGGTAAAGGTGTCGGGGTAGTCGATCTCTAGGGAAATTACATCCCGAGGCAGCTTGGTACGCTGCACATTGAGGTAGAAACGGGTGTTGGTGTTGTGGGGAATATTGGCATCAATGCTGTAGGGCAGTCGATATTCGGCATCAACGCCGCCAAAGATGGTGAGGCCGCTCTGCGCCTGGGTGGGCAGGGGCAGAGCCGTGCTGAGACCCACGGCGGCGGCCAGGGCGGCCAGCCCCAGAGCGGCCAGTTTGAGCGATTGCTTAAGGGATGTCATCGTGTATCTCCAATTGAAGACTGTTTGGCCGGGTAGCTTGGGGCAACCGATTTAAGGCCACCCATAACAGTAACGCTGCCTTTCTAGGGTGTCACCTCAGCCTGTGCCAGTGGGGTAACCGGGCCGATGGGCCCGCCGCCTGGGGCAACTACATTCGGTGCTGCCGCTCTAAATCCTACCATCTAGGTCTGGTCAGCTAGATCTGGACAGCTAGCTCCGGCAAAATGACTCCGATAGAGGCGTTGCTGAACAGAGGTATGAATCAAGAAATCAATGCCTCTCGTGGGGGCAAACGGCCGTTTGCCCCTACCCAAATTCATGCCTCAATTCAGCTTCGGCAGAATGGCGGCTATTCACTGTCGTCGATGATGGCGTTGCGGTCGAGCAGCAGCAGGTTGCGCAGTTGGTCGGTGTCGAACTCGGTCAGCCAGCCCTCCCCGGCGCTAACCACCTGTTCGGAGAGGGCTTTTTTACTCTCGATCATCTCGTGGATGTGCTCTTCGAGGGTGCCGGTGGTGACAAACTTGTGCACCTGCACGTTACGGGTCTGGCCGATGCGGAAGGCGCGGTCGGTGGCCTGGTTTTCGATCGCCGGGTTCCACCAGCGATCGTAGTGGAACACGTGGTTGGCGCGGGTGAGGTTGAGGCCCACCCCGCCGGCCTTGAGCGAGAGAATAAACAGGCGCGGTGCGGCGGGGTCGTTCTGGAAGCGATCGACCATGGCCTCACGCTGCTTCTGGCTGGTGCTGCCGTAGAGAAACAGCGCCTCCTGACTCAGGTAGGATTGCAGGTGCTTTTGCAGCAGCTTACCCCACTCGGCAAACTGGGTGAAGATCAAGGCGCGATCGCCCTCGGCAACGACTTCTTCGAGCATTTCGTCGAGCCGCTGGAGCTTGCCGGAGCGCCCCTTCAGCCCCAGGCTGGGCTCCTGCAAAAACTGGGCCGGGTGGTTGCAGATCTGCTTGAGCCGGGTCAGCAGGGCTAGAATCTGGCCCTTGCGCTGGACCCCGGTGGCGTCATCCAGTGTTTCTAGGGCTGCATCGACGGTCTGCTGGTAGAGGTTGGCCTGTTCCGCCGACAGGCCGCAAAATACGGTCATCTCCTGCTTTTCGGGCAGGTCTTGGATGATACTGCGATCGGTCTTGAGGCGGCGCAAAATAAACGGCTGCACCAGCCCCTTCAGCGCCCTGAGGGAAGCCACATCGCCATAGCGCTCGATTGGGGTGGCGAAGCGCCGCTGAAAGAAATTCTTTGGCCCCAGGTAGCCCGGATTGAGAAAGTCCATGATCGACCACAGCTCGCCCAGGCGGTTTTCCACCGGAGTGCCGGTGAGCGCAACGCGAAACTGGGCCTCGATCTGGCGGGCCGCCTTCGACTGCTTAGCGTCGGAGTTTTTAATGTTCTGGGCTTCGTCGAGCACCAGACACTGCCAGTTCACCGACTGGAGGGGTTTGAGGTCGCGGTAGAGTAGGGCGTAGCTGGTGATCACCAAGTGCTTGCCCTGGGTGGCTTTGGCAAAGCTGCTGCCCTTGGAGCGGCGATCGCCGTGGTGCACTAGGGTCTTCAGCCGGGGGGCAAAGCGCTTGACCTCCTTTTCCCAGTTGCCCAGCACCGAGGTGGGGCACACCAGCAGCGCCGGGGCCTCGAGCCAGTCGTTGTCTTGCAGGTAGAGCAAAAAGGCAATCAGCTGAATGGTTTTGCCCAGGCCCATATCGTCGGCCAGGCAGGCCCCTAAGCCCCACTGTTCTAAAAAGGCCAGCCACGATACCCCCCGCGCCTGGTAGGGCCGCAGGGTTCCTTTAAAGCCGCTGGAGGCATCCATTTCTGCCAGGGTTTGGTTGCCGGTGGTGAGGGTTTCGATCAGGGTGTGCAGCGCTCCGGTGGCCTCAAAGCTGACCACGGGCAGCCGGTCGATCAGCTGGGTGTCGCCGGTGCTGATGCGTAGGGCATCTTCCACCGACAGCGGGGTGGCGGTCTTTTGACCGGCGAGAAACTGCCGCGCCGCCTTCACGTCCTGGGGCTTGAGCTCCACCCAGCGGCCGTTGATTTCCACCAGCGGCGACCCCTGGTTGATCAGCTGCTCAAATTCTTCAGCCGAGACCGTCTCTCCGGCGATCGACAGCTCCCAGCGAAAGTTGAGCAAGCTCTTGAGACCGAGCCGCTGCCGCTGCTTTTGGGGCGGCACTTCGGCATGCACCTTGAGACCCAGCCGCCCAGAGCCATCGGTGGTGGTTTCAGCCAGCCCCAGGGGCAGCTCCACCTCAACCCCGTTGTCTTTGAGCTGCCAGGCCGACGCCTTGATGAACTGGTAGGCCTGGATGGGGTCTAGCTCACAGTGAGTGGGGTGCTGCTGGTGCAGACTCTCGCGGATCGGATCGTAGAGCCGCGCCGCCCGCCCCAGGGCGGCTAGCAGAGTTTCCTGCGGCGCTTTGAGAATTGCCCCCTGGTGATGTAGCTCGTCTACCGGCTGCTGCCAGATGGGTTCGGCCCCCAGCCGCCAGTCGGGGTTAGCCGCCGACTGGAGCTGGTATCCCAGCTGCCAGGGCTGGTCTAGGGTTGGGGGCGGCTGGAGCACCAGCCGCAGCCGAAATTGGGTAGCAGGATTTTCGGCTAGGGTCTGGAGGGGGGTAGTCCAGGTGGTGAGCGCCTCTTGCAGCCGGGCGACACTGGCGACGCTGGCCTCTAGGATGCCGGTGGGCTGGCTGAGCGCCTGGAGCCAGGGCTGTAGGGGCAGCTCCTTGCCCAGGTTAGACAACCCATTAAGGGGCTGAGCCTGGGCCGTCTGCCGCACCTGGTCGTCGACTAGGGCCGCTAAGAAACTCAGCAGCAGCGGTTGCGGGTCGAGTAGCGGAAAGCCGCAGGCTAGGGCCAGCTCTCCCTTTGGCTCCGAGGGCAGATAGGTGCGGCTAACTAGCGGCATTGCCATCGAAAAATGGCGCAGCCGCTCTTGGTCGGGGGCGCTGTCGAGCAGGGGTTGCCAGCTGGCGGCTAGAGTTTGGCTGGTGAGTTCGAGATGGGGCAAAAACTTGCCCCGGGCCAGCAGGTTTAACCCCCAGCGGGCCACATGACCCCAGTAGCGCAGGTCGGCCCCAATCTCACCCGACGTCAGGGCGTGCTGCCCCAGGGGCAGCACCAGCAAAATGGGCAAAAAGTCGGTTACCCCCAGGTACCAGCCCTGCACCCGCCAGGGGTGTAACACAGCGCCGGCCTCTGGGTCTGAGGCGGCCTCGGCCTCAAGTTTGGCAGCATGCAGGGGCCTGGCCGAATGCACGGGCACCACCGCCGATGGCGTGATCTGGGCCGGGAGCGGCAGCAACAACTCTCCCCAGGTGGGTGCTGCAGATCGACCATCTGCTTTGGCCGCTCGGGAGCGTCGGGAGCCAGTCGCCTTGGCAGTGCTTTTGCCAGGAGCGGCATCGGTCAACACCGCTGGAAACAGCATTGCCGCCTGGGAGTCGGCTCGACCCACAAGCTGTTTTTGCATGCCCACCAGCAGCTGGGCTAGCTCCACCTGGGGCAAGGCATAGGGGTGAGAATGAAGCGCCGCCCAAGGCCCAAACCCCTCCGGTGGCAGCGGTTGCCAGGCTTCGGCCCAGAGAAAAAAACGTTGCCCCTGGGGCACCCAACTGACGTGTAGTATTGCCATTGCCCTGTGTCTAAGACTCGCTCAAAGGTAGCTGCGCGGGGGCAGTTGTGTTAGGTCTGGTCACACTTTAATTCCAGGGGCAAATCCGGCGAGTCTATGGTTTAGATAAACCTACCCCGAAGCGCGATCCCGGCTCTCCTGATGTGCAGAAAACCTGCTTAATTTGCCTATCTTACTCCTTCAGGTCGGCTCTCGCAGGCGGAGACTCACCAAAAACCTAGGCGTACTCCATGATTACTGGGGTGTGGTCGCTGGGTTTTTCTAGTCGGCGGGGTTTGAGGTCGATGGTGCAGCTGCGGGCGCGATCAACCAGCCCCGGCGACAGGTAGTGGTGGTCAATGCGCCAGCCCATGTTGCGTTGAAAGGCGGCGGTGCGATAGTCCCACCAGCTAAAGTGGCCGCCTTCGTTGTTGAACAGGCGAAACCCATCCTTTAGCCCCACTGCCATGACATCCCTGAGCGCCTCTCGCTCGATGGGAGACGACATAATGTGCTTTTCTTTGCCCTCGGGGTTGTAGATGTCTTTGTCTTCGAGGGCGATGTTGAAGTCGCCGCAGACGTTGAGGTTGGGGTATTCGCTCAGTAGGGCGGTGAGATATTCTTTGAGGCAGGCCAGCCAGCGCAGCTTGTACTCATACTTCTCGCTGCCGACGGCGCTGCCGTTGGGCACGTAGAGATTGACTGTATAGATGTCGCCCCACAGCCCGGCGATCACCCGCTTTTGGTTGTCCAGGTCGCCCACCCGGTCGGCCCCCAGCACCGGGGTAAAGCCATACTGCACATTCTCCAGAGGCTGCCGGCTGAGCAGCGCCACCCCGTTGTAGGACTTTTGCCCATGGATATAGGCGATGTAGCCCAGCTCTGAAAACGCGGCAGTGGGGAAGGTCTCGTTGACCACCTTGGTCTCTTGCAGACACAGCACATCTACGGGGTTGGCTTGTAGCCACTGGGTCGTGTGGTCAAGGCGCGATCGCACGGAGTTGACGTTCCAGGTAGCAATTTTCATCGGCGCAGGCTAAGGCAGTCACAATGGTCTAGCTTAAAGGGATTTGGTGCGCTGGGGTTAGGAAAGGGTTTTAGGTTTCAGGTGTCGGGTGTACGGTGCAAGGTGTACGGTGCAAGGTATACGGTGCAAGGTATACGGTGCAAGGTTCGAACCGTAAACCGTGAACCGTGAACCGTACACCGAAACTCGATACCCATATCCACACACTCTCCCAATCCCCCTCCATGCCAGATTCTCCCCTAGAAGGCCAAGCCCTGGTCAAAGAAGTCTGCCGCCGCATTCGCCTGGCCCGCAGCTATTGGGATGCCCACAACAACGCCGCCTGCCGGGGCGAGCGGGAAAAGGCGCTGGCGCTCTACAACACCCTGACGAAAGAGCAAAAAAAACAGATTCCCCAGACCCTGCGGGT
>DAIPYU010000043.1:0-35095 GCA_036782635.1 Nodosilinea sp. CTOTU7353 | reverse complement strand
GCCATTGCCCTGTTTGAGCAAGAGCTGATCACCCTGGCGATCGCCAGTCAAGTTGCCGGCCTGCACCTGATGGAGTTTCAGAAGCTCATGGGCAGTCGCGGCGTCTGCGTACATTACGACGTGCCTGAGTTTGAAGAAGACCTGCAAAATCTGCGCAATCGGGGGTGGCTATGATCGTTGTGAGTGATGCCTCACCGCTGGGCAGTCTGGCCGCCATTGACTACCTGTGGATTCTTCAGGCGATCTACGGCACCGTGGCGGTGCCCGAGGTGGTGGCCAGGGAGCTAGCGACCGCTAAGAGCGCCCGGCTGCAAGCGGTGCTGAGTTTAGACTGGATCTTGGTGCGATCGCCCACGGAGCTGGGGTTCGCTGAGGCCCGCCAGCAGAGCAAACGGCTCGACCCCGGCGAAACCCACGCCATCGCCCTGGCCCTTCAGCTCAAAGCCGACGAACTGCTGATCAACGAGCGCCTGGGGCGGCGGGTGGCCCAAGACCTGGGGCTGTCGGTCATCAGCATTTTTGGCATTTTGATCGCCGCCAAGCAAAAGGGCCACATCCCCAGCTTGCGGCGGGTGATGGATGGCCTGGTGGAGCAGGCAGGCTTTCGGGTCAGCTATAGCCTGTACGAGAGGGTGTTGACGTTTGCGGGGGAGATTTGATAGGGGTGGGGACGGTGCACGGTACAAGGTGCAAGGTATACGGTGCAGGGTGTCAGGCAAATCCGCAAACCGCAGACCGCAAACCGCAGACCGCAAACCGCAAACCGCAGACCGCAAACCGCAGACCGCAAACCTCCCCCCACTCCTATCTATTTATCAAAATGACAGAATCCCTAGGTACACTGTCTTTATTGCGATAGTCCAACGCAACAGTCCCCGCGATCCAGGTTTTGTGATGACGGCCATCGTTCCCGCGCTCTCTGCCCAGTACGACCCCACCCAGACCGAGACCAAGTGGCAAACCCATTGGGAAGAGAATCAGGTCTTTAAAGCCGATGCCGATCATCCCGGCGAGCCTTACTGCGTGGTGATTCCGCCGCCGAACGTGACCGGCAGTCTGCACATGGGCCACGCCTTTGAGAATGCGCTGATCGATACCCTGGTGCGCTACCAGCGCATGGCCGGGCGCAACACCCTCTGGCTACCCGGCACCGACCACGCCAGCATTGCCGTGGCCACCATTCTCGATCGCCAAATGCAGGCGGAGGGCACCAGTAAGGATGATCTGGGGCGCGATCGCTACCTGGAGCGCGCCTGGGACTGGAAAGCCGAGTCGGGCGGCACCATTGTCAACCAGCTGCGCAAGCTGGGCGTCTCGGTGGACTGGTCGCGCGAGCGCTTCACCATGGATGAGGGGCTGTCGAACGCGGTGCTCACCGCCTTTACCCAGCTTTACGACGAGGGGCTGATCTACCGGGGCAACTACATGGTCAACTGGTGCCCCGCCAGCCAGTCGGCGGTGTCTGATCTGGAGGTCGACCAGCGCGAGGTCGACGGCCACCTGTGGCACTTCCGCTACCCCTTCACCGACGGCTCGGGCTATGTGGAAGTGGCCACCACCCGGCCTGAAACCATGCTGGGCGATACGGCAGTGGCGGTGAACCCCAACGATGATCGCTACCGCGATCTAGTTGGTAAAACCCTGATGCTGCCGATTGTGAACCGCGAGATTCCGGTGATTGCCGATGAATATGTGGAGGCCGAGTTTGGCACCGGCTGCGTCAAGGTCACCCCGGCCCACGACCTCAACGACTTTGCCATGGGCCAGCGCCACGACCTGCCCCTGATCACCGTCATGCACAAAGACGGCACCATGAATGAAAATGCGGGGCCGTTTGCGGGGCTAGACCGCTTTGAGGCCCGCCGCGCCGTGGTCAGGCGGCTCGAAGAAGAGGGCTTTTTGGTGCGCATTGAAGACTATCACCACACGGTGCCCTACAGCGAGCGGGGCAAAGTGCCCGTCGAGCCGCTGCTCTCCACCCAGTGGTTTGTCAAAATTCGGCCTTTGGCCGACAAGGCGCTGGATTACCTGGACAATCGCCAAGAGCCCAAGTTTGTGCCCGAGCGCTGGACCAAGGTCTACCGCGACTGGCTGGTCAACCTCAAAGACTGGTGCATCTCTCGCCAGCTCTGGTGGGGCCACCAGATTCCCGCCTGGTATGCGGTGAGCGAGACCGGTGGCGACATTACCGACCACACCCCCTTCGTGGTGGCCGCCACCGAGGCCGAGGCGCGGGAAAAAGCCACCGAGCGGTTTGGCGAATGGGTGACCCTGGCGCGCGACCCCGACGTGCTCGACACCTGGTTTTCCTCGGGTCTGTGGCCCTTTTCCACCATGGGTTGGCCCGACGAGTCGGCCCAAGACTTCCAGACCTACTACCCCACCACCACCCTGGTCACCGGCTTCGACATCATCTTTTTCTGGGTGGCCCGCATGACCCTGATGGCGGGGCACTTCACCGAAACCATGCCCTTCGAGACCGTCTACATCCACGGCCTGGTGCGCGACGAAAACAACAAAAAAATGTCGAAGTCGTCCAACAACGGCATCGACCCCCTGGTGCTGATCAACAAGTACGGCACCGACGCCCTGCGCTACGCCCTGATTCGTGAGGTCACCGGAGCGGGCCAAGACATTCGCCTAGAGTACGATCGCACCACCGACGAGTCGGTCTCGGTCGAGGCCAGCCGCAACTTCACCAACAAACTGTGGAACGCCTCTCGATTTGTGATGATGAACCTGGGCGGTCAGGCCCCCGCCGACCTGGGCGTGCCCGACCTGGCTAGCCTAGAGTTGGCCGATCGCTGGATTCTCTCTCGCTACAACCGGGTGGTGCAGAGCGTGCGCGGCCATCTCGACAGCTACGGCATGGGCGAAGCCGCCAAGGACCTCTACGAATTTACCTGGGGCGACTTCTGCGACTGGTATATCGAGCTGGTCAAGCCCCGCCTCCAGGGCGACGACCCGGCCTCGAAGCGGGCCGCCCAGCAGACCCTCGCCTTTGTGCTCGACGGCATTCTCAAGCTGCTGCACCCCTTCATGCCCCACATTACCGAAGAGGTGTGGCACACCCTCAGCCAGGTGGGCGATGACCAGTTTCTGGCAGTGCAGCCCTACCCCACCGCCTTTGCGGGCCTGGTGGACGACGGCCTAGAGCAGCAGTTTGCCCTGGTGTTTAACACCGTGCGCACGGTGCGCAACCTGCGGGCCGAGGCGGGCATCAAGCCGGGCCTGCGGATCGAGACCATTCTCGAAAGCGAGAGCGACGACGAGCGCCACATTCTCCACGCCAGCGCCGACTACATCAAAGACCTGGGCAAAATCGACACCCTGGTAATTCTCGGCGGTCAGCAGCCGGTGTCTACGGCCCACGAGGTAGAAGAGAATGCCCCGGCGACCCATTCCCCGGCCCAGCTCAGCAGCAACCCGGTGGTGGCCGAAGTGCAAGACTTTTGGCACACCATGCAGCCCCTGTTCGAGGAGCCGCTGCACTACGCCGGGTCGTTTTTTGCCGACATTCGCCGCCCGGCCTTTACTCTGCTATGGCTTTTTGCGGGGCTAGTGGCGCTCAAGTTCACCGGCGCATTAGTCAGTGCGGTCGACAGCACCCCCATCTTTGGCACCCTGATGGAGCTGGTGGGCCTGTGGGTGGCGTTTAACTTTGTGCGGCAGAATTTGCTGACGGGGAGCGATCGCGCCCAGCTCAATCAGACCTACCAGCAGTGGCGGCGCAAAATCTTTGGCCCCGACACCGCTGCCTCCAGGGGCACGACTCCCCGCCTAGCTCCGGCACCAGCCCCCGTTGCTCTGATCGAAAGCGCCTCTGCCCCAGAGGCCACCGTCTCAGAGCCACCCCAAAAGCTGTTTGCTGGGGTGACGGGCACCGTTCAGGTGCTGATTCCCCTTACAGGCGTGGTGGATGTGGATGCGCTGCGGGCCAAGGTCGAGAAAGACCTGGCCAAGGTCGAGAATGAGATTAAGGCGCTCACCGGTAGACTAAGCAACCCCGGCTTTGTCGATAAAGCGCCGTCCGAGGTGGTGCAGGGCGCGCGCGACTCCCTGGCCGAAGCCGAGGCCCAGGCCGCCATTCTCAAGTCGCGGCTGGCGATGTTATAGGGCACCCCAACTTCTAGAGATTTTCTCTTACTCCTCTTTTTCAGGGGGCAAGATGGGGGAAGTTGCTCTGTGGATGCCGCAGGGCTTGGGGGATCTCGACTAATACCAAATCCTGTCTTTGCACCCCCACCTGTAGGGGCATTGCAGTGCAATGCCCCTACAGGGTATCGGCGATAAAGCAGGGTTTTAGCAGTCGGATTCGGTATCAGACATTAGGGGCTAGCCAATAAAGAAAGTCCCAGCGTCATTCCCGCGCAGGCGGGAATCTACCCTTTCGGGTACCTGATTTCGACGCGAATCCCTTAAGGCATTTAGTGGGCTTGATCTTTCAATGCGTACCCAGATCAGAGCCATCGCCCGATCTAAGACTGGTTTAGAAGCGCGAGCCTTTCTGGCGCTGGCGCTGCCCCTGGCCGGTGCCCAGGTGGCCCAGGCCGCCGTGGGCTTTGTCGATACCCTGATGATGGGGCGGCTGGGGGCAGACACCCTGGCGGCAGGAGGGCTGGCGGCGATCAGCTTTCAGTTTTTGCTGGCGGTGGTGGGGGGGCTGGTGATGGCGGTGGGGCCGCTGGTGGCCCAGGCCTACGGTGCCGGCCAGCGGCAGCAGGTGGAGGCCGTGGCGCGCCAGGGGCTGTGGCTGGCCCTGGCCCTGAGCCTGCCGATGATGCTGGGGCTGAGCCAGTTCGACCGGGTGCTGCTGGGGCTGGGGCAGGCGGAGGCGATCGCCGCTCTGACCGGCCCCTACTTTCAGTGGATCCTCTGGGGGGCGTTTCCGGCCCTGGCCTTTACCCTGCTGCGGGGCTATGCCTCGGCCCTGTCCCAGGCCCAGGTGGTGATTGCCATTGTGCTGGTGGGCACGGCCTTTAACATTGCGGGCAACTACGCCCTGGGCTTTGGCAAATGGGGCTTCCCGGCCCTGGGGCTGGGGGGGCTGGGGCTGGCCAGCGGGCTCAGCTACTGGCTGATGTTTGGGCTGTTCTTGCTCTATATTCTGGTGCATCCAGAGTTGAAGACCTACCGCTTTTGGCGGCAGTGGCAGCGGGTGCAGCCCCGGCTGGTGGGGCGGATGGCGGCCATGGGCGGCGAGATTGCCGTCACCATTGCCCTGGAGTTTGGCCTGTTTGCGGTAGTCACAATTCTGATGGGCATTCTCGGCCCGGAGGTGCTGGCCGCCCACCAGACCGTCTACCAGACCATCTATCTGATTTTCATGGTGCCCCTGGGCCTGTCCTACGCGGCGACGGCGCGGGTGGGGCAGGCCCTAGGACAACAGGACCGCGCCCTGGTGCGGCGGGCGGGGTATGTGTCGATCGCGATCGCCGCCGCCTTCATGCTGCTGTCCACGGCGGGGCTGCTGCTGTTTCGCCAGTCGATTGTGGGCCTGTACCTGGACCTGGACAACCCCGCCAACGCCCCGGTGATTGCCCTGGCCATGCCCATGCTGCTGGTGGCGGCCCTGGCCCAGCTCACCGATGGGGTGCAGCGGGTGGCCTCCGGAGCGCTCTACGGCCTGCAAGACACCCGCACCCCCATGGTGCTGAGCGCCGTGGCGTTTTGGGGCGTGGGCATTGCCCTGGGCTACCTGCTGGGGTTTCCGCTGGGGCTGGGCGGGGTGGGCCTGTGGATTGGCCAGTCCACCGGGGTCGCCACCGCTGGGGTAATTTTTCTGCTGCGGTTCCATCGGCTGACGCGATCGCTCTGCCCGTCACCCCTGCCGGAGCCCAGGGCGGTGGAACCCAGGGCCTAGTGCAGTGTCAAACCTGAAAGTTAGGGTTCGCGTAGGCTGGGTGCAACGAAGTGAAACCCAACAGCAGCAAGTCTTTGTTGGGTTCCGCTGGCGCTCCACCCAACCTACAAATTAAAGCTTGACAAAGCACTAGGGCGGTACGTTTTCGTAGCGGATTAGCCGTCGGATGGTGTCGCTGGGCACCCTGAGTCGCTTGGCCAACTCGGCCTCCACGGCGGCGGGGGTCTGCACCGGCAGGTAAAAGTCGAGGGTGCGGGGCACCGGCTTGACCACAATCACTTCGACTCGGGTGATGGGGCGATCGCTCCGCAGGGTGGCAATGATGCTGAGAATGCCGTCGTTTTGGCCAGCGGCGCTGGGGGCCAGCACCAGCGGCTCAATCGCCCGACTGGCCACCCCCAGGTAGTGCCTTGTCCAGGCCAGCCCGCCAGCCCACAGCCCCAGCCCCAGCAGCCCCAGGGGCAGCCAGAATTCCAGGCCAGAGCGGAGAAGAAGGCGTTTGGGGAGGGGCATGGGAAAGGGGTTTTGGGTTTCGGGTTTTGGGTTTCGGGTATGCGGTTTACGGTTTACGGTTTACGGTCTAGCCGGACACCTGACACCCGACACCTGACGCCTGACACCCGACACCTGCCACCTGCCACCCGACACCTCCCCCAATTTAGTAAACTGTGAGTAAAACTACCGTCGCCGCTCCGCTGGAAACCTTGGTGGGCTATGAGAATTCTACTGGCTGAAGACAACCCCGACCAGCTGGAGCCCATGCAGACCGCCCTGGAGCGCGAGCACCACATCGTGGACCCCGCCGCCGACGGCACCACCGCCGACTGGCTGCTGACCACCAACACCTACGACCTGCTGATCCTAGACTGGATGCTGCCAGGGCTGAGCGGGCTAGATTTGTGCCGTCGCTACCGCCATGCCGGTGGCACGGCACCGGTGCTGATGTTGACCGCCCGAGGCAGTTTGAAGGATCGTGTCGCCGGTCTCGATGGCGGGGCCGACGACTACTTGGTCAAACCGGTCAGCCTGCTGGAGCTGCTGGCTAGGGTGCGGGCCCTGGGGCGTCGTTTGCCCCAGTGGCAGGGCGATGTGGTCACCGTGGCCGACCTCAGGCTCTACGTCGACAGCCTGGAGCTAGAGCGCGGCGGCCAGCGGGTGAAGCTGCCCAAGCGCGAGTTTCAGCTGTTGGAGTACCTGCTGCGCCACCCCCACCAGGTGCTCAGCCACACCCAGCTAGAGCAGGCCCTGTGGGCGGTGGGGGCCGAGCCGGAGAGCAACGCCCTCTCGAAGCTGGTGCGACGGCTGCGGCGGCGGCTAGAGCAGTTGGGAGTCGACGGCTGGATCGAAACGGTCTACGGCATGGGCTACCGGCTGAGCGTACCGGAGTTGTGTGGGTAGGGGCATGTTTGTACGCAGTCGCCGGTTTTTGACCCAGTGGCTGATGCTGGCCATGGGCAGCGTCTTTGTGCTGTTTGGCGGCCTGCTCTACGTGATTGAGGTGGAGCGCGAATTGCACAAGCTCGATCGCCGCCTCTACCGCGAGGCCGAGCTGATGATCAGCGGCAGCGCCCCCTCCCCCGACGGTGCCCCGCCGGTGCAGTTTCAGGTCAACACCGTGCCCCTGCTGGGGGGCAGCACCCTGAGCGTGTCGTCGGACCTGGTCTACGCCCGCTGGTACGACACCAACAACCACTTGCTGATGTACTTTGGGCCGCTGTCGGGCGATCGCCGCCAAATCCAGCCCGGCTATCGCACCCTGGTCTTCGACGGCCAGCGGCTACGCCAGATGACCGTGCCCATCCAGTCGGAGGGGCAAGTCCTGGGCCACCTGGAGCTGGCCACCGACCTCGACCAGGTGGAGGCCGCCCTCCGGCAGATTCGTTTATTTTTGAGCGTGGGGCTGCCCGTGGGGGTGGGGCTGATGGGCCTGCTGAGCTGGTGGTTTGCCAGCCAGGTGATGCGCCCCATCGAGACCTCCTACGAGCGGCTGGAGCGCTTTAGCGCCGACGCCAGCCACGAGCTGCGCTCCCCCGTGGCCTCCATCCTCAACCAGGCCGAGCTGGGGCTGATGGCCGCCACCCCCGACGAGCAGGCGCTGCGGCTCCAGCGGGTGGCCGAGCTGGCCCAGGCCATGGGGCGGCTGATCACCAGCCTGGGGCTGCTGGTCTCCGGCGACCCGCCCACCGCCCAGCCCTGCGACCTCACCGACCTGGTGCAGACCCTGGCCCAGGAGTTTCAGCCCCAGGCCGAGGCCAAAGACCTGCGTTGGGGGCTTCAGCTGCCGCCGGGGCCGGTCTGGGTACAGGGGGAGGCCGCCCTGCTGCGCCAGGCGGTGACCAACCTGCTCAGCAACGCCTGTCGCTACACCCCCGCCGGGGGCGCTGTCACACTGTCCCTGGCCGCCCAGGAGCGCCAGGCCACCATCGCCGTGCAGGACAGCGGCATCGGCATTCCGGCGGCGGATCTGCCCCACATTTTTGACCGCTTTTACCGGGTGGATGCCGCCCGCTCCTGCGCCACCGGGGGCACAGGGCTGGGGCTGGCGATCGCCCAGCAAATTGTCCAGGCCCACCAGGGCACCCTGCATGTGGTCAGCGCCGAAGCCCAGGGGACCACCTTTACCATCGCGCTGCCCCTGCGCCCCGCCCCCAGTCCCCTGCCAGGGCCAGACCTGGCTCTGGCCCCAGATCTGGCCCCAGAGCGGGCGTCCGACCTGGCCCCAGACCTGGCGTCCCACCGGGGCCGGTAGCGCCTCAGCCAACGGCGGCGCTGGCTGAGGCAGCCGAGGGGCGATCGCCGCCCGGCCCCTGGGCGCAGCTACAGGCTCAAAATTCGGACGCAAACGCCCGCCGAAACACCATTAATGATCGCTTAACCCCAGCACCTTAGACTAATTTTGTCTAGGGTATAGACGCGGCCAAAAACAAAATCCATGGGGGAATACTGGGGAACCCGCGCCTCCGCTCCCATCCAGCGCACGAGTTTTCACCCTGGACCCTGGGCACCGCGGCGGGACACTATCAAGCCCCACACCAAGACCTAATTAAAACCAGATTAAGGTTTCATTAAAAGCCCTGCTTAAGGTTTGATTAAAGGGCTTGAGACTGGCCCTGCCGTTCGTAGTAAAGTCCAATTTTGTCCTTTTTGTGTCCTTTTTGTATGCGATTCTCTCAACGGAGTAGGTCGAGTGACTTGGTCCAATTCAGTGAGCGATCGCGCCAGATAGTGTGATAGTTTCTTGTTTGGGCGCTCCACTCATTTTTGCTGTTTCAGTTAGGTTTCAGGAAAGGTTCACGGCCCGGTTCAAAGGGTTGCTTTGTCTGATTCTGTAGTCGTTCTAAAAGATGGACTTGTTTCCCATGATTTTCAACCGTAAAAAAGCACTACTCGCGGCATCTCTGCCCATGGTCCTAGCAGTGGCGGCCTGCGGTGGCGGCTCTGCCCCCGTGGCCGATGGCGACCCCGATGCGCCCCCGGTAACCGCTGGCGGCGGCAGCGGCACCACTATTCCCATCAGCGGCGCTGGGGCAACCTTCCCTGCCCCCCTGTTTCAGCGCTGGTTTGATGCCTACAACCGCGAAGTCAACCCCGATGTGCAGGTCAGCTACCAGTCGGTGGGCAGCGGCGCTGGTCTAGAGCAATACATCAACGGCACCGTGGACTTCGGCGCGTCCGAGGCTCCGATCACCGACTCCGAAGACCGCACCAAGTCGTTCATCGACGCCTTCGGTTACGACCCCATTCAGATTCCTATTACTGGCGGTCACGTCTCCTTCTCCTACAACCTGCCCGGCATCGGCGACGAAGAGCTGAGCCTCACCCGCGATGTCTACTGCGGCATCGTCACCGGCGAAATTACCCAATGGAGTGACCCAGCCATCGCTGCTGCTAACCCCGACCTAGACATTCCCGACCTACCCATCACCTGGGCCCACCGCTCCGATGGTTCCGGCACCACCTTTGTATTCGTCAACCACATCGACACCGTCTGCGACAGCTGGCAGGCTGGCGTGGGCACCTCCGTGGACTGGCCCGTGGGCATCGGTGGCCAGGGCAACGAGGGCGTAGCCGCAGCCATTCAGCAAAACGAAGGGGCGATTGGCTACCTGTCCTACGCCTACGCGGCGCTGAACGACATCCCCTCGGCCCTGGTGGAAAACAACGCGGGCAACTTCATGCAGCCCACCCCCGAGAACGCAGCCAACGCCCTGCTCGACGAAGAAGTCCCCGAGGACTTTGCTCTGCTGGTGCCCGACCCCACTGGTGAAGATTCGTACCCCATTGTCGGCCTTGTGTGGGTGATGATCTACGACAGCTACGAGGACGACGCCAAGTGGCAAGCCATGCGCGACGTGTTCGAGTGGTCCCTCGGCCCCGATGGCCGTGCCCTGACCGAAGAGCTGCTGTTTGTGCCCCTGCCCGATGCTCTGGTGGAGCGCGTGCAAGAGGTGTTTGACGGCATCAACGCTGGCTAATTGAGCCCGCTTTCACCGGGGCGCTCACATAGAGCGCCCCAGCCCAATCTTTTTGCGGCCTTGGAGCCCTAACCGGCCCCTCAACCAGTCTGCCTCTAGTTTGGAACTCGTTGCATAGAAGAACTCGTTGGAGTTGAAGAATTGTCATGACGCTGGCCGAACAGTCAAAAGGCTTTACAGAGCGCAGCCTCGAAAAGCGCAACAGCACGGCTCGGGTTTTAGACGTAGGTTTTTGGGGGTTTACCCTGCTGCTGGCCATTGGGGCCGGGGCCGTTTTGCTCTGGATTATTCTGCAAACAGCAGCTTCGGCCTGGCCCGCTATTCGCCAGTTTGGCGTGGTGGGCTTTGTCTTCGGCACCACCTGGAACCCGGTAACCAATGTCTACGGCATTTTGCCGATGATCTACGGCACCCTGGTCACTGCTTTCATTGCGCTGGTAATTGCCGTTCCCTTGGGGATTGGGGTGGCTATTTTTCTCACCGAAGGGTTTGCGCCCAAGTGGGTCACGACCCCCATTGCCTTTGCCATTGAGCTGATTGTGGCCATTCCCAGCGTGGTGCTAGGCATCTGGGGCATTTTCGTGCTGATTCCGTTTATCCGGCCTTTTTTCCAGTTTCTCAATACCTACCTGGGCTGGATCCCAATTTTTGGCGGCGGCGCACCTCGAGGCAACAGTTTGCTATTGGTGGGTCTGGTGCTTTCGATCATGATTGTGCCGATCATTATTTCCATCACTCGCAGCACGTTTGAAGTGCTGCCCCGCGAGCTGCGCAATGGGTCGCTGGCCCTGGGGGCCACTCGGTGGGAAACCATTCTGCGGGTGTTAATCCCAGCGGGGCTGTCGGGCATCATCAGCGGCGTCATGCTGGCCATGGGCCGCGCCCTGGGCGAGACCATGGTGGCGGCCATGCTGGTGGGCAACGCCAACCGCATCGATATCTCTTGGCTACAGCCTGGGTCTACCATCACGGGCCTAATTGCCTCTCAGTTTGGCGAAGCGGGTCGCGTGCAGGTGTCGGCGCTGATGTACGCCGGTCTGGTACTGATGATTTTGGCCCTGATCGTCAACATCTTGGCTGAGGTGATCATTCGCCGCTTCCAGAACATTGAATAGAAGTTGCAGCAGATCGATGGGTCTAGCCTTAGCGGGCTACTTGTTGTGATCGCCCATCCAAGCACTGACAAAGCAAAACCGTAACGGCAAACGAGACCGCCTAGGCAAGAGGAATTATGGATACTGCAAACATTGGGCCTGATGTAGCCTACGGAACCGACGACTTTGACATGACCGGCGCAGCCCTGGCCACCCACCGCAGAATTACCGGCAAAGTGATGACGGTGCTGACCATGGTGTTTGCGGCGGCGGTGGTGGTTCCCCTGCTTTGGGTACTCACCAGCGTCTTTCAGAAAGGGCTTAACGCCTTTGTTTTCCCCGATTTGTTCACGAAGCTGCCGCCCCCGCCGGGGCTGTCGGAAGGTGGCGTCGGCCACGCCATCGTAGGCACGCTGATGACCCTGGGCATTGGCACGGCAATTTCTGTACCTTTCGGCATTTTGGCAGCGGTGTACTTAGCAGAATTTGGTCGCGGCACCAAGCTGGCCCAAATCGTTAAATTTTCCTGCAACGTGCTGACTGGGGTGCCGGCCATTCTCATGGGGCTGTTTGCCTACTCCATCATCGTGGTGCCGACCCGGTCGTTCTCGGCCTTTTCGGGCGGGGTTGCCCTGGCGGTGCTGATGCTGCCGATCATCATTCGCTCCACCGAAGAGGCGCTGCTGCTGGTGCCCAACGAAATGCGGCTGGCCTCGACGGGCGTTGGTGCCACTCGGTTTCAAACCATTGCGCAGATTGTGCTGCCCGCAGCCGTAACCGCGATTATCACCGGCATTGTGCTGGGGGTGGCTCGGGCGGCGGGCGAAGCGGCACCGCTGCTGTTTACCGCCTTCAACAACAACTTTTGGGCCACCGATATCTGGCAGCCGGTGGCGACTCTGCCGGTGCTAATCTACTTCTTCTCGATCATTCCCTACAAGGCATCCCAAGAACTCGCCTGGGCGGCGGCGCTGGTGCTGCTGGGGATCGTCTTGATCTTTAGCATTGCCGCTCGATTCTTTAGCCGCAAGCAAAAGTTCTAGGCTTTCTGGCTTGGCTGATCCACTCGACCTGGTTCAGCCAGGGCCGTGCCTAGCCCTCTCCCTGTGTTTAACCCGCTTTAACTCGGAACTACCATGCAGCAGAATATGAGTGGTACAGCCGTCGATACCCGACGCACCTTTGAGGTTAGAAACCTGTCGGTCTACTACGGCGGCGTTGTTGCCCTGCGGGATGTCACTATGGACATTCTCGATAAAAAAATCACCGCCTTCATTGGCCCCTCGGGCTGCGGCAAGAGCACCCTACTGCGCTGCTTCAACCGCACCAACAGCCTGATTCCAGGTGCCGAGGTCAAAGGGCACCTGAGCTATAAGGGTAAGGGTCTGTTCGACGATACTGTCGATCCGATTGTGGTTCGCCGCAAGATCGGCATGGTGTTTCAGCAGCCCAACCCCTTCCCCAAGTCGATCTACGACAATGTGGCCTTTGGCCTGCGGGTCAACGGCATCAAGGGCAACATGGATGAAATTGTCGAAACCTCCCTGCGCCGGGCCGCAATTTGGGATGAAGTGAAGGATAAGCTCAAGGACATGGGCACCTCGCTCTCGGGCGGGCAGCAGCAGCGGCTGTGCATTGCTCGGGCGATCGCCATCAACCCCGACGTGCTGCTGATGGATGAGCCCTGCTCGGCCCTCGACCCGATCTCAACCCTGCGGATCGAGGAGCTGATGAACGAACTCAAGCAGGAGTTCACCATCATCATCGTCACCCACAACATGCAGCAGGCCTCGCGAGTGGCCGACTACACCGCCTTCTTTAACGCCGAAGCTCTAGAGGGCGGCAAGCGGGTAGGCTACCTGGTGGAGGTCGATCAAACCGAAAAGATCTTCTCTAACCCCCAAGACCAGCGCACCCTCGACTATGTGAGCGGCAAGTTTGGTTAAGGCGATAGAGGGGCCTGTTTAGAGCACCATGGTATAGCGATGGCCATCGCGCTTAGGGTATCGGCCCTGGTCACCGCTAAAAACTGGGGTAGCGCAATGGCGTATAGCCATCACTCCGCAGGTATAGCTAATGTCCTAACGGTTTGGTTTTGGCGATGGCTATAGCGCACAATAGGAGCTACTTCTCCCCGCAGCCCCCCGGATCGTCATGGTTCAAAATCTCAAGTTTGATGCGGTCAGCGATCGCCTGCCGCCCCAGAACATCGAGGCCGAAGAGGCCATTCTGGGCGGCATTTTGCTCGACCCCGAGGCCATCGGCCGGGTGATGGAGATTATCACCCCCGACGCCTTTTACATCGGTGCCCACCGCGATATCTACAAGGGTGCCCTGGCGCTGCATGCCAAGGGGCAGCCCGCCGACCTGATGACCCTGGCGGTGTGGCTCAAAGACAACGGCAAGCTGGAGCAGGTGGGGGGCCAAACCCGCCTGGCTCAGCTGGTTGATCGCACCGTCAGCGCCGCCAACATCGACCAGTACGCCACCCTGGTGATGGATAAGTACACCCGGCGACTGCTGATTCAAACCGGGGGCGACATCGCGCAGCTGGGCTACGACACCACCCAGCCCATCGAGAACGTGATGGATCAGTCGGAGCAGCGGCTGTTTGGCATTACCCAGGCGCGGCCCCAGGGGGGGCTGACGGCCACCTCAGATATTTTGATTGAGACCTTTTCTGAGATCGAGCAGCGATCGCTCGGGGTGGTGCTGCCCGGCATTCCCTGCGGCTTCTACGACCTCGATGCCCTTACCCAGGGGTTTCAGCGCTCTGACTTGATTATTGCCGCTGCGCGTCCGGCCATGGGTAAGTGCCTCAGCACAGATACTCAGATTGTGGTGGCCGACGGCAGCCTCAAAACCATTGGTGAAATCTATCGGCAGCGGTCGGCCTCGCTGCTCACCCTAGGTACCGACTGGCGGTTTAAACTCGCCCAGCCTAGCGCCTACGTTGACGATGGCCACAAACCCGTGTTTCGGGTGCGAACGCGATCGGGGCGAACCATCGAGACCACCCTAACCCACCCCTACCTGACTGTCCGGGGCTGGCGACCGCTGGCCGAGCTAGCCGTGGGGCAAAAAATTGCCTTGCCCAGGGTGCTCCCCATATTTGGCGCCGAGACCCTGCCTGAGTACCAGGTCAAGCTGCTGGCCTATCTGATCGGCGATGGCTGTCTCACGGGCACTTCTCCCCAATTCACCAACGAAAACCTGGCTATTCAGGCCGATTTCACTGCTGCGGCCCTGGAGTTCCCTGGGGTGAAAGTGCGCGAAGAAACATCCCAAGGCACCCGCACGCCGACGTTCTACGTCACCTCCGATGCCAAAGACGTGCAGCAGGCTCGTCAAGTCTTTGGTCAACGGCTCAAGGAATTGATCCAGGCCAGTGGCCAACCCGCCCGCTGGCTGGCGCAAACCCTTGAAGTCTCCCATGGCCTAGTGACCCTGTGGCAGCAGGGCACCTGTGCCCCCAGCCCCGACACCTTTGAGCGACTCTGCCAACTGCTCCAGGTCTCTCCTGAAACGCTGGCCCCCGGAGGTCTCGCCACCATCCGCTGGATGAGCCAGAATAACCTGACGCTCTGGCTCACGCGCCAGGGCCTCTGGGGTAAATCAGCCCACCAGAAAACCATTCCAGCGGCGGTGTTTCGGCTAGACAAATCGCTGCTGGCTCTTTTTCTCAATCGCTTGTTCTCCACCGATGGCTGGGCCACCGTCCTCGCCTCCGGCCAGGCGCAGCTGGGCTTTGCCAGCGTCAGCGAAACCCTGGCCCGCCAGGTGCAGCACCTGCTGCTGCGGTTTGGCATTCTAGCTCAGCTCAAAGCGCGATCGGTCAAGTACCTCGACGGGCGCCGTCCCGCCTGGCAGCTTGACATTACCGATGCTCCTGCCATCAAAACCTTCATTGGCGAGATCGGTATCTTTGGCAAAGCAGAGGCCCTAGCCAAGGTTGAAGCTGCCTTGGTCAACCGTCGCTACCAACCCAACCGCGACCTGATCCCAGTCGAAATTTGGGAAACTATTCAAGCAGCTAAGGGCAATGAGTCTTGGGTATCGCTCGCCACGCGGGCTGGGTTGCAAGGCACCAGCAACATCCATGTGGGTAAGCGGGCGCCAACGCGCGATCGCCTCTTTGCCCTGGCCACTGCCCTAGGGCACCCAGAACTTCAGCACATTGCCACCAGCGACGTCTACTGGGATGAAATCGTTGAAATCGAGCCGCTGGGGCTAAAACAGGTCTACGACCTGACAATTCCAGACACCCATAACTTTGTCGCCAACGACATCTGCGTCCACAACACTAGCTTTGTGCTAAATATTGCTCGCAATATCGCGGCGGTGCAAAAGCTGCCGGTCGCCATCTACAGCCTGGAGATGTCAAAGGTGCAGCTGGTCTACCGGCTGCTCTCCAGCGAAGTCGAGATGGAGAGCAGCCGCCTGCGCGCCGGCCGCATTGCCCAAAACGAGTGGGAAAAGCTGGGCCACGCCATCAGCGTGCTCTCCCAGATGCCGATCTTTATCGACGACACCCCCAGCATTTCGGTGACCGAAATTCGCTCTCGGGCGCGTCGCCTCCAGGCCGAGCAGGGCGGTGCCCTAGGGCTGATCTTGATCGACTATCTACAGCTGATGGAGGGCGGCGGCGACAACCGGGTGCAGGAGCTGTCGAAAATGACGCGATCGCTCAAGGGTCTGGCCCGCGAGCTCAACGTGCCGATCATCACCCTCTCGCAGCTCAGCCGGGGGGTCGAGTCGCGCACCAACAAACGCCCGATGATGAGCGACCTGAGGGAATCTGGAGCAATCGAACAGGACGCCGACTTGATCATGATGCTCTACCGCGAAGAATATTACGACCCCGACACCCCCGATCGCGGCATTGCCGAGATTATTGTCACCAAGCACCGCAACGGCCCCACCGGCACCGTCAAGCTGCTGTTTGAGCCGCAGTTTACCCGCTTCCGCAACCTGGCTACCCCCGGCATGTAGGCCTATACCGCCGGTATAGAAACCCGGTTTCTGGGCCAGAAGGCTGGTCATGTCGTTAGAGCAGCGACGAAGAAACCGGGTTTTTAGCCATACTGTACCGATGCTCTAGACCTCTAGCTGCACTGCCGTAATCCCCTGGCGCAGGGGGATCTGTTGACCCACCCAGACCTGCTTTACCAGGGGGCCAGCCACGATTGAGAGGGTGCTCAACCCCTGGCGCAGCAGCCCAAATCGCCGCAGCTGTTCGCCCCGGTTGGCCTCATGGGACTGGAGCTGCTGCGCCTCGACAATCTCCGGCTCGCGCTCGGCCTGAATGCGGGCCAGGGCCTGGTCTAGGGCCGCCGGGTCAGGGGCTGAGCTACCGGCGGCCTTCAGCACCGGCACCAGGTGGTTAGCCGCCACAATTACGTCCCGCAGCGCCAGGTTAATGCCCTGGGCGCGCACGGGCGACATCGGGTGGGCGGCATCGCCCAGCAGCAGCAGGCCGGGGCGGTGCCAGCGGGGGCAGCGGCCCACCACCACCGAAAGCCGCATAGGGGGCGAGATGGTGTTTGTTACCGACCGAAAGTGTGCCACGAACTCTGGCGGCACCAGCCTCGCCAAGGTAGCCGCCCAGTCTTTTTTTTCGGTGGGTTCATCGGGTGAAATGGCCCAGGCCAGGTGCAGTTTGCCCGCCTCCGCCCCGTGGAACAGGCTAAATACGCGCCCCTGTTTCACCACCGTGCAAAAGCGATTGTCGGCTTCGTAGCCCGTCGGGGCGGGCAGCTTAAACCACAGCACGTCGATGCTTTTCGGCTGGGTCTCCAGCGCCAGATCGGCCCGCTGACGGATTGCAGAGGCGCGACCGTCGGCCCCGATCACCAGGTCGGCCTCCAGGGTGCGATCGTCGGCCAGGTGAACTCCGGCGACGCGGTCATTCTGCCACAGCAGATCCTTCACCGCCGTCCCCGAGATCAAGTCAAAGCCGGGTTTGGCCTGGGCCAGCTGCACCAGGGCCATCAGCAGGGGTGGCTGGGAGACTAGCGTGCAGGGGCAGGCAGCACCCATCGGCTCATCGGCACGAAACAGGCGGCGATCGTTGAGCCAAAATTCCCAGGCGCTGAGGGGGCGGTGGGGTATGGTTTTGAGCAGCGAGTCGAGGCCCATCTGGCTGAGGGCATTGAGGCCGCTGGGCATCAGCCCCTCGCCGCGAAACTGCCGCTGAAAATCGCGGGCCGCTTCTACCAGGGTGACAGAGATGCCCCGCCGCGCCAGCATGAGCGCCAGGCTGGCCCCGGTGGGGCCAGCGCCAACGATGACGACTTTAGCCATGGTTTAATAGACGATATAGTAAGACTTCCGTTTCACCATAACGCTCGCTGGCATGACTCTAGACACTTGTGATCGTGGTGTACTAGTAAAAACGTTCAGATTTTGTAGTAAACGAGCATTCAAGACGTTTCATCATGGCTAAAGGATTTGGCATCAAACCAGCCCGGCAGCTTGGGTATGTCCTAAACTTAATGCCGAAATTCCATGCCTATGCAGGCAAGTTTTCCCTTGACTTTCGCGGAGAACCTGGCCGCTTTATCGGCATCGTCAGTAATTTGAAGGATGCCCAAGTTTGGAAAAAGCAGCAAGAGGCTATAGATGCAATCCTGACCTACTACTCAGAACTACTGGTTGATCAGCTGCAAGAGGCACCAGAAGTCAAGGTCACTGTTCAGCGTCTAAAGAGTTCAGAGGGAGGCAACCTGACCACTGAATCTGTAGAAACGCTCGTTTTTTCTGCCGCCGAATTGAACCAGTAAAAAGGCGTAGGGTGGGCAATGCCCACCATTAGACGAAGATTACCGATCAAGCGAATCATACTGCTCGCCCACCCAGGGCATTGCGGCCAGGTCTTCAAAGCTTACCTGGCGGTCCTTCTCCAGGGTTTCAATGCGGCGTTTCTCGGCGTAGATCTGGCGCTGATATTCGGCAAACTGGGCTGGGTCAGTGGTGCAGTCGGTCTTTTCCCACAGGGCGAGAAAGTGGCGATAGCGCTTTTCGCAGAGGTTTTTTTCCATGCAGGCGGCGGCGGCGCGAATCACCAGCGGGGCGCGGAGCACGTCGCGCTTGGTCTTTTCGCTCAGGTGCATTAGGGCTTGCAGGGGCGTGGTGGCCAGGCCGGTGTCGGCCAGCTGGTTGCGCAACAGGCCCACCAGGTCAACCCTGGGGTCGGTAGCGTCGCTCAGCAGCCGCTGCATCTGCCGCCACAGGGCGCGGTGGTGGGAGTAGCTAAACTGCAAATCGCGGTCTTCGAGCACCTGGCGAATTTCGTCGCGGTGGCCAGCGGCGTGGAGAAAGATGCGCAGCAGGGCGGCCTCGGCCTGCTCTAGGGAACTGGCGCTGGGGGTGGTAGCGGGGGCAGACTTTTGTGGGGCCTCAGAGGAGGTGCTGCGGCGCTGGCGGCGCACCTGGGTGACCAGATTTTCAGCCAGCAGGGGCACCAGGCGGCTGTCGCCGTTGCTGAAGATCTCGGCGCAGTAGCGCACGTAGTGGGTGCGGGTGTCGGCGTTGGCGATGTCGCTGAGCAGCTTCACCACTGCCTGGCTGGTCTGCTGAAACTGATCGGCCTGGCGCAGGTCTTTGCCATTGATTAAATTGTGGATCTGCCAGTCGATCCAGAGGGGGGCGGCGTCGATCAGGGCGCGGTAGTCGGCAGCGCTGTGCTGCCGCAAAAACTCGTCGGGGTCTTTACCGTCGGGGATGTTCAGCACCCGCAGCTGCACGTCGCCCCGGTAGGCCATCTCTTCGACCTCGCCGATCGCCCGCTGGGCCGCCTTCACCCCGGCGGCATCGGCGTCGAAGTTGAGCAAGATTTGCTTGGACTCGGTGTAGCGCAACAGCTGGCGCACCTGGGCCGCGTTGAGGGCCGTGCCCAGGGCCGCTACAGAGTTTTCTAGCCCGGCGGCGTTGAGGGCGATCACGTCGAAGTAGCCCTCGACTACGATCGCCCGGTCGTCCTTGGCGATCGCAGCTCGGGCCAGATCTAGGCCGTAGAGGGTCTTGCCCTTGTCAAACAGCTCGGTGTCGGGCGAGTTGAGGTACTTGGGCTTTTCGTCGCCTAGGGCACGACCGCCAAAGCCAATCACTCGGCTCTGGCCGTCGCGGATGGGGATCATCAGGCGATCGCGAAATCGGTCGTAATAGCCATCGCCTTTCTGCCGGGGCACGATCAGCCCCGCCTGCTCCACCAACGCCACCGGGTAGTGCTTTTGCTCGACCAGGTAGCCGTAGAGGGTCTGCCAGCCCCCCGGCGCGTAGCCCAGCTGAAACTGCTGAATGGTGACATCTTTGAGGCCGCGCTCGTAGAGGTAGGCCAGGGCGGCGGCCCCGTCGATCTGCTGGAGGGCGTGCTCGTAGAACCGGGCGGTGACCGCCAAGATCTCGTAGAGCTGCTCCCGCAGGGTCAGCTGCCGCTGGAGTTCTTGGCGCTTGGCGGGCTCTAGGGTGGTGACCGGCACCTGGTAGCGCTGGGCCAAATCCAGCACCACGTCAGCAAAGGAGCGCTTGTTGAGCTCCATCAAAAACTTAAAGGCGTTGCCCCCCGCCCCGCAGGAAAAGCAGTAGTAAAACTGCTTGCTGGGGCTGACGCTAAAGCTGGGCGACTTATCTTCGTGGAAGGGGCAAAGGCCAACAAAATCTTTGCCCTGCTTTTTGAGCACCACATGCTGGGAGACCACGTCGACAATATCGGCGCGATCACGCACCGCTTCAATGGTGTCGGGGTGGAGTCGGGGCGTATCCATAGTGCAGGGGCGAGGCTAGGGGTATGGCCGGGGGCAAACCACCAGATGTGGGGGAATGGCTTGATTGTAGAGGAGTTTTTCGTTAACCAGCAATGAAGTCAGTAGCTGCTCACCCAGAGCCAATCTGTCGCCTAGGAGGGTTGACGGGCCGATCTCAACCGTCTTCTATAAGACTACAGAGAAAACCACTGCCGCAACCCGCCTAAAACACTACTAGAGCATCACGAAAGCATTATCACAAAAGCCCCATGGCCAAAAACAGCGGTGCCGATCTGCAACGAATATTGCTGACCACCCTAGCCCTGGCGCTAGTGGGGGTTCTAGGCCTGCTGCTGTGGGCCCTGATCGACGTATTGTTCATGCTGTTTTTGGGGGTGCTGCTGGCGATCGCCCTGCGGTTTGCAGCGGGTCAGGTGCAACGCTTCACTCCCATCCCCCATCCCTGGTCGCTGGGGGTGGTGCTGGTGATCGGGCTGGGGGTGGTAGTGCTGAGCCTGGTGCTGCTGGTGCCAGCGGTGGCAGGGCAGTTTGGCGATCTAGTCGAGCAAGTCGAAATCGCCATCGTTTTGCTGCAAGACTTTCTCACCTCGGGGCCTTGGAGCGATCACCTGCCTCCCGACGCGATCAACGACCTCAACGACACCACGAACCTACCCAACATCCAAAACACCCTCAATCAACTGACCGGGGCCGCTGCCGAAGGCTTTGGCATTTTAGCCAACCTGCTATTTATTCTCTTCACCGCTCTGTTTTTGGCCGTTGACACCCAGCGCTACCGCGCTAGCCTGGTGCAGCTGGTGCCTATTCAGGGTCGCCCCCGTGCCCGCCAGGTGATCGATCAGGTGATCCACGGTCTGAAGATGTGGCTGCTGGGGCGGGTGGTGTCGATGGTGCTGATCGCCATTGTGATCACCATCGGCCTGCAGCTGATGGGGGTGCCCCTGGCCCTGGCTTTGGGGGTGCTGACCGGGCTGTTTGAGTTTATTCCGGTGGTGGGGCCGCTGCTGTCGGCGGTGCCCGCCATTCTCATGGGGTTTACGGTAGGGCCAATGATGGCCCTCTATGTGGCGGTGTTTTACCTGATTGTGCAGCAGCTGGAGGGCAACGTGCTGACCCCAATCGTGCAGATGAAGACCGCCGACTTGCCGCCAGTACTAACGCTGACCGCCGTGGTGGCTATGGGAATCCTGTTTGGCCCGTTGGGAGTGCTAGTCGCCACCCCCCTGGCCCTGGTCGGCATGCTTTTGGTGCAGGAGCTATACATCCACGACGTTCTAGAACGTCAGCCCCAATAGACCCGTCCGCTGCGGCGTAAGTCAGCCAACTGTTCCTGAAACCTGACACCTAGAGCATCGGTGCAGTATGGCTAAAAACCCGGTTTCTTCATCGCTGCTCTAACGACATGACCAGCCTGCTGGCCCAGAAACCGGGTTTCTGGACAGGCGTTCTAGCACATGGTATCCCCAATAAAATGGCTCAGCAAAATGCCCAAACAAATAACCCGCCTCAGCTACCCCCAACGAGGGATCGCAAAGACAGGTTGCTCAGTGCTATAACCTGGTGGCGTCTAGGAGCCGACCAAGCTGGTTGTGACAGGGGGTAGCGGGGTTTACGGTTCACGATGTACGGCCCACCTTGAACCGTACACCGCAAACCGTAAACCTCATTTACTCAGCCGTGACTCGCAGGTTGACGAGGGCCGTCACCTCGGGGTGCAGCTTCAGCTCAGCCTGGTACTCGCCCAGCTTATTGATGTCAGGCACCGAGATGTCGCGACGGTCGACTTCTTTCCCGGACAAAGACTTAATTACCTCAGCCACGTCTGCGGCGGTGACGGTGCCAAAGATCGCCTCGTTTTCACCCACGGGCTTTTGAATCGTGAACATGCCAATGGTGCTCAAGGCCGTCTTGGTGGCCTCAGCTTCCTGCTTGATCTCGAGCAGCCGCTGTTTTTGCGCCTCGCGCCGACGCTCTACCTGCTTCAGCACGCCGGGTGTGGTACGCACCGCCTTCCCGTTGGGGATAAGATAATTACGTGCGTAGCCGGGGGCCACCTCCACCAGGTCGCCGTTGTAGCCCAGCTTGCGAATATCTTCCGTAAGAACTATCTGTACCCGTTTTGCCATGATTTTTCTCGTATAGCCCAGTTGACTATACTACCCAAAGGAATTGCCCCTTGGCAACCCCTTACCCCTAGCTCTCCTATCGATCTTGGCGCTTGACCGATGATTAGACTTGTTCTAGCCCTGGTGCCCGCCGTTTGGGTGATTGCGATCGCCGTGATTGCCGTCCAAAACGCCACCCCGGTTTCTTTTCGACTGCTCACCCTGCAATCCATAGAGATTCCCTTTGGGGTGCTGCTGGCCTTTTGCGCGGCGGCGGGCATGGTGGCGGCGGCTCTCCTGCTGCTGGTGCTGGGCGGCCATCCGCTGCCGGTGCGGCGCCGTAAGCAGCAAAGGCCCGAGCCGTAGCCCGAGCCTCTAATTAAGAGCTGTTATTCAGTACTGACAAAAGACCGCTACCGGGCGAACCAGGCCAGGGCTCTGCGGCAGTGAATCAGCCAACGTTGCTGAAACCTGATACCCAGCACCTGACACCCCTAGCCAGGGCTGCCCTGTCGCTGCCAGCCATTGCTAGTTACTCGGCACTGAGGTGACGCTGTTGCCGCCCCGCGCCTCCTGAATTTCTACGTTGAGCACCCGCAGAGCTTCGGCAAACTGAGGATCGGCATCGGTGCCAATGCTGTCGCGCTGGGTAGATAGCTGCTCGCGCTGCTCGTCGGTCAGCTCCACCGCAATGTCGGGGTCAATACCGGTCTTATCGATATCGGTGCCGTTGGGGGTCAGATACTTGGCCACGGTGATCGCCACCCCCGAGCCATCGCCCAGGCTGCGCACCGACTGCACCAGCCCCTTGCCGAAGGTGCGGGTGCCCACCAGCACCGCCCGGTCGTTGTCCCTCAGCGCTCCCGACAAAATTTCGCTGGCGCTGGCTGACCCGCCATCGACCAGCACCACCAGGGGCTTGTCGGTGAGGGCGCGGCTGTTGGCCGCCTCTTCGTCAACCACCCCCTGGCGATTGACCGTCGACACAATCACGCCGCTGTCGAGCCACATGCGGGCGATGTCAATGCTGGAGTACAGCAGTCCGCCGGGGTTAGAGCGCAGGTCGAGAATGTAGCCGGTCACCCCCTGGGTCTCTAGATCTTTGATGGCTGCGCCCATTTCTTCGGCGGCGTTGGCGCTAAATTGATTGAGGCGAATGTAGCCGACCGGCCCTTCAGGCCCGGCCTGAACGTTGTAGCGCACCGGGTGAATCTCAATGCGGGCGCGCACTAGGGGCACCTCTATTTCCTGCTCTCCCCGACGCAGGGTGAGGGTCACTTCAGACCCCTCAACGCCGCGAATTTTGCTCACTGCCTCGTTGAGCTCCATCTCGGCGGTCGATTCGCCGTCGATAGCCAAGATCACGTCCTGGGGGCGAATGCCGGCGTCAAAGGCGGGGGTGTCCTCAATGGGGGCCACCACTACAATTTCTCTGGTTTCCTCATCTTGAGAAATTTGAATGCCCACCCCGGTTAGCTCGCCGGAGGTGTCAATCTGCATGCTGCGAAACTCTTCGGGATCCATGAAGCGGGTATAGGGATCCTCCAGGGTCTCCAGCATTTCGCGGACGGCCCCATAGGCCTCCTCCTGGCTGCTGTAGTCGCGGCCCAGATAATCGGTGCGCACCGTTTCCCAGTCGGTCTGGTTAAAGGTGGCGTCAACATAGTTCCGGTTAATGAGCTGCCAAACCTGATCAATAAGCTCTTTCGGGCTCTCTTGAAAGAAGGCTTTGCTCTGGGACAGGTGAATCCCGGCGCCGGTTACGGTAACCGCAGCCACGGCCAGGGCGGTTGCACCGAGAATCAGTCCGCGCTTTGCAAGTGTCATGTGATATTGGTTCTAGCAGCAAATTAAGCCCAATCTAGCACAAGCAACTGAGAAGCAAGGGGAAGTCTTTGTAAGGGTTTATGGCCTCGCTATCAACGGTAACAGGGGACAGGTAGGCATGGATACATAACCCCTCAGCCCTGGGCCGTGATCAACCCAAGGGATGCCGCCCTAACAGTATCAATCATTGCCTCAGGGTTTTATGCTGCCAGCGCGATCGCCCCCCGGCTCGGCAAGTGCAGCTTCTCGCTATCCCAGGTGGCCCCCCGGTAGGTAAACACCGGGTGCAGAGCGGCTACCCCAGCCCTCCCCTCAGCCCCTACAACCTCGGTCCCCAGGGTGACGGGTTCCATGCCGGCGTTGAGAGCCACCACCACCTGGGCTGGCCCAAGCAGTCGACTAAATATATAGACATCACCTTCGGCGTGCAGTACCTCGTAGGTGCCGGTGCGCAGGGCCGGGTAGCGGTGGCGCAGGGCAATCAGGTCGCGGTGAATTTTAAGCAAATCTAGGTGCCACGCGGCCTCGGGTGGGAAGGTGCGGCGGCAGTCGGGGTCTAGCTCGCCCGGCAGACCCACCTCGTCGCCGTAGTAGATGCTGGGTGCCCCCGGAAAGGTAAACAACAGCAGGGTGGCCAGCACCACGCTGGCCTCGTCTTCCCCCACGACCGAGTAGAGGCGGGCCACGTCGTGGCTAGAGAGCAGATTGAGCTGGGTGAGGGCAATCTCCCAGGGGTAAAGGCTCAGCAGGTGCTGAATTTTGCCGGCATAGCCCGCCGCATCTAGGGCCGGGTAGGGATAGTAGTGGGGCATCTCGACGAGATCCATGCGGACGCGATCGCCCCCCGTAAAGGCCATGGTGGGGGCGGCAAACAGGTAGTTCAGCACCCCGTCAAACTGAGTGCCGTCGAGCCACTGGGTGGCGTCGGTCCAGACTTCGCCGACGATGTAGGCCTCGGGGTTAATGGCTTTGATGCGATCGCGAAACTCCTGCCAAAAGCCCTCGGTCTTGACCTCGTAGGGCACATCGAGCCGCCAGCCGTCGATGCCCTGGCGCACCCAGTATTCGCCCACCCGCATCAGATACTCGCGCACCGCCGGGTGGTCGTGCTTGAAAGCCGGTAGGGCGCGGTTGTCAACCCAGCTGCGGTAGTTGGCCGGCAGCGACCCGTCGTAGGCCGACAGCGGCCACCCCTCCACCTCAAACCAATCTAGCCAGGGAGAGTTGGGGCCGTTTTCGAGAATGTCATTAAAGAAGAAAAAGCCCCGACCGCAGTGGTTAAACACCCCGTCTAACACCACTTTGAGATCCTTGGCGTGGGCCGCCTCCAGCAGGTCAAAAAAAGCTTTATCCCCCCCCAAAAGTGGGTCGACCTGGTAGTAGTCGTGGGTGTGGTAGCGATGGTTGCAGGCGGCCTGAAAAATCGGCGTCATGTAAATCGCCGTCACGCCCAAATCAACTAAGTAGTCGAGCTTTTCGGCTATTCCCCACAGGTCACCGCCCTTGTAGCCAAAGGGAGTGGGCGGCGTCTCCCAAGGTTCTAGCGTCACGGCCATCGCCGGGCTGTCTAGGTGCCGCTGGGTACGGGCAAACCGGTCGGGAAAGATCTGATAGAAGACCGCGTGCTTCACCCAGTCCGGGGTTTGAAAAGCCATGGAATTTTGTGCCTCGGTTGCTACCGATAGGCTACCGTCATCTGGGCGGAGTGGCTAGGTCTCCACCACGTGGGTGCAAACCCCCAAGTAGCAGCCGCTAGAATGCCGCCCCAGCAGATACAGCGTCACATTCACTCTACCCACCCGAAGGCTGTGGAGGTCTTCGAGGTGGGTTTCTAGCACGTCGCGCAGGTTGGCATATTTTTGGGCCAGGTGCCCCCCCTGCTCGCTGGCCCAGTAGGGGTTGTGGAGCACAGGCCGAAAAAAGTCCTCGGCGGGCTGAATTTGCAGACTGTCATCCCCTGCCCCCAGCTTTTGGGCCAGGGCCAGGGTATTGGGCAGGGGGTCGGCGTAGATCACCAGCGATACTAGGGCGTCGCTTTCGCTGGGGTACCAGAGGCCACCCACCGCCCCCTCGATCGCCGACAGGGATATCCCCAACTCATAGTGTTCAGGCTGAAGTTCCATACTTGTGCGGTTACAGGGTGCGGTTACAGAGTTTTGAGAACGCCCATGGCCTCGGCCACATGGCCCTTGGGGTTGAACTGAGAATTAAAAATATGCCGCACAGTGCCCGTTTTGTCGATCACATAGGTGACTCGGCCCGGTAGCAGCCCCAGGGTAGCAGGCACGCCGTAGGCCTTGCGCACCGTTGAGCCACTGTCGCTGACCAGGGTAAAGGGCAGATTGTGCTTACTGGCAAAGGCCCGGTGGGAGTCAGGCGAGTCGCTGCTAATGCCGATCACCTCAGCCCCCGCCGCCACAAAATCTGCGTAGCTATCGCGAAAAGAGCATGACTCCACCGTGCAGCCCGGGGTGTCGTCCTTGGGGTAGAAGTACAGCACCACGGGCTTCTGGCCCTGAAAGCTGCTTAGGGTGACCGACTCCCCTGCCTGGTTGGGCAGCGTAAAATCGGGAGCGGCATCGCCTACTTTAATGGCCATCAATGGTTTCTCCTGCGCGGGGATAGATAGTTCTTTAGAATACTTAATAAATGAATCCTCCGCCCAGCGGATAACCGTCGGATTAGCGCCATAAATAGAAGGCTAAACCGAGGAAGAGCTGGGGAAAGGGTTTACGGTTCAAGGTTTACGGTTCAAGGCCGGTCTTGCACCGTAAACCTTGAACCGTAAACCGCGTACCTTGCACCCTCCCCCCCATGACCACCCTCGTCTGGTTTCGCAACGACCTCCGCCTCCACGACCACCAGCCCCTCGATGAGGCCTTACGAGTTGGGCAGCCGATTCTGCCGCTCTACTGTTTTGACCCGCGCCAGTTTGGTCAAACCGCCTTTGGCTTTGCCAAAACCGGGGCCTACCGGGCGCAGTTTTTGCTAGAGAGCGTGGCCGATCTGCGCCAGTCGCTGCGCGCTCTGGGCAGGGATCTAATAGTGCGAGTGGGCCAGCCAGAGGCCATCATTCCTGAGCTGGTCAAGGCCCACCAGATCAAAACCGTCTACTGGCACGAAGAAGTCACCGCCGAAGAGTTGCGGGTGGAGCAGGCCGTAGAAGCAAAGCTCGGGGCCATGGGTTGTGCTAACGAAGTCTACTGGGGGGCCACGCTCTACCATCCTGACAACCTGCCCTTTGGCCTTGACCGCCTGCCGGAGGTGTTTACCCAGTTTCGTAAACAGGTCGAGCAGCGCAGCACGGTCGATGTGGCCCTGCCTAGGCCGACAAAAATGCCGCCTCTGCCCAATGTGACACCAGGCCCCCTGCCCAGTCTGGCGGACTTTGGCCTGGAGGCCCCGGCTCGAGACAACCGGGCGGCGATCGCCTTTGAGGGGGGTGAAACCGCTGGCATGGCACGCCTCAACCACTACATCTGGGCAGCCGACTGCCTCAAAACCTATAAGCAAACCCGCAACGGCATGGTGGGGGCCGACTATTCTTCTAAACTGTCGGCCTGGCTGGCGCTGGGCTGCCTCTCACCCCGGCGGGTCTACGAGACGGTGCAGGCCTACGAGGCTGAGCGCATTCGCAATGACTCGACCTACTGGCTGATCTTTGAGCTGCTGTGGCGCGACTACTTTCGCTTGATCTGCACCAAGCACGGCGACAAAGTGTTCTATCCCTCTGGGCTGCGGGGGCTGCGGATCGACTGGAAGCAAGACTGGCCACGCTTCGACGCCTGGCGCTCTGGCGAGACGGGCTTTCCGCTGGTGGATGCGAATATGCGGGAGTTGGCCTGCTCTGGGTTCATGTCCAACCGGGGGCGGCAAAATGTGGCCAGCTTTTTGACCAAAAACCTGGGGATCGACTGGCGCATGGGGGCCGAGTGGTTTGAGTCGCTGCTGGTCGACCACGACCCCTGTAGCAACTACGGCAACTGGAACTACACCGCCGGAGTGGGCAACGACGCCCGGGGCTTTCGCTACTTCAACATTCCTAAGCAGTCAAAAGACTACGACCCCGATGGCTGCTACGTGAAGCACTGGCTGCCGGAGCTAAAAGCAGTGCCCGCCGCTAAGGTGCACGTCCCCTGGCAGCTTCAGCCGGTGGAGCAAAAGCGGTTTGGGGTCACCCTGGGGGTTGATTACCCGCGCCCGGTGGTCGATTTGCACAAGTCAGTAGCCGCCAACGAGAAAATCTACAATGCCGCCCGAGAAATCCGCTAGGAGAATTGCGCTTTTAACCCAGCGACTATACCGATGTAGGGTGGGCACTGCCCACCATTTGGGAGGCTATTTTCTAGAGTGTCGGTATAGTATGGCCAAAAACCCGGTTTTTCCGTCGCTGCTCTGAGGCCATGACTAGCCTTCTGGCCCAGAAACCTTTATACGAAATCCGATTTGGTAAACCCCGAGTCATAACCAGGAACCCCGCAGGGGCATAGCATGCTACGCCCCTACAGAGCGGGTGTATTCAAATAGGATCCGGTATTAGATCCCGAGCTGAACTCGGTGGAGGAAAGCTGTGCGATGCATACTTCAGTAGATTTACTCAACCGTAGTCTGTGTAACGGCAGTGGTAAGTGAGCTAATATATTGTTCATGCAGTGTTAATCATGTCAAAAATCACTGACTAAGTTTTGAGGGCTAGGTTCTCGGGCAAAATCAGTTTCTAGGCAGAGTTTGCACTATTTGCATTTCCATAGATCCAACCTTTAAATCAAAACCTTAAATCAAATCGTTGAATCAGCCATTTACCGACTAACCCCAGCTTTGGACAGCTGGGGTTTTTTGTGGGCTGGGCTAGGGCTGCGATCGCCCGCAGTTACCATAGCCCCCTGGTGGTCATAACCACCGAGACCTGGTCGCCGGGCCAGGCGATTCGCGCGGTGAGAGCTTCTTGGAGATCACGGCGGGAGTTGACCGATCGCAGCGCCTCGGCGGGCAAACAACCCAAAGGCCAGGCGCGATTGGTTTAGAATCACCACAGATAACCCTATTACCTTGTATTTGGGATGGCTCAGTCTTCTACTTCCCGCCGCCTGCAAACCAGCCCTTGGGATCGCCTGGTGGCCTTTGCCACCAGCGAAACCGTGCTCTACGTGGTGAAGCGCATTTTGCAGGCCGCCCTGACGCTGCTGCTGGCTTCGGCCCTGAGCTTTTTTGTAATTCAGCTGGCGCCGGGCAACTTTCTCGACCAGTATCGCCAAAGTCCGCAGTTTTCGCCTGAGACCCTGGCCCAGCTTGAGGCCCAGTTTGGCCTCGACCAGCCGGTCTGGCGACAGTACCTCAACTGGCTCTACCAGGCGATCTTTCGCGGCAACTTTGGCCTCAGTTTTGCCTACCAGCGTCCGGTGGTTGAGCTGCTGTGGGAGCGGGTGCCCAATACGCTGCTGCTCTCCTTCGCGGCGATCGTCGTCACCTGGTTGATTGCGCTACCCCTGGGGGTGATTGGGGCCGTCCACCAAAACCGCTTTTGGGACAAGTCTCTGCGGGTGCTGAGCTACATGGGCCAGGGCATGCCCACCATTGTCACAGGCCTGCTATTGCTGTTTTTTGCCCAGAGTGTGGCCCCCCTGTTCCCCATCGGCGGGCGCACCAGCATCATCCACGACGACCTCAACTGGTTTGGCCGCATTTTAGACGTGGGCTGGCACCTGATTTTGCCGACCTTGGCGCTGAGCATTACCAGCTTTGCCGGGCTGCAGCGCATTACCCGAGGCCAGCTGCTCGACGTGCTGCGGCAAAACTACGTTCAAACCGCGCGGGCCAAGGGGCTGTCAGAAAATCGGGTGATCTACGTCCACGCCCTGCGCAATGCGGTGAACCCGCTGATTACTCTGTTGGGTTTTGAGTTTGCCAGCCTGCTGGGGGGTGCCTTCATCACCGAAACCTACTTCAACTGGCCGGGCCTCGGCAAGCTGATTCTCGAAGCGGTGCAGGCCCAAGACCTCTACCTGGTGATGGCCAGCCTGATGATGGGGGCGGTGATGTTGATCATCGGCAACCTGCTGGCCGACCTGGCCCTCAGCTTTGTCGACCCCCGCATTCGCCTGTCAGAGATGAATTAGCCGCATGATATCTCAGCTCTATTACCTACTGCGATCGCGCGCCGACGGCAGCTATCTGGTAGCCCGCCCCCACGGCCAGGGCGACCCCGACCAGCCGCCCCCGGCAGGGTTTTTGCTGGTCTTTACCGCCGACTACGACGCCCTCAGCTACCTCAACGCCCACGCCCCCGACCTCAGCGACAAGTTTGCGGTAGAAACCGTCACCGCCTCGAATCTCAAGCCTCTGATTAACCGCTGGGGGTTCCAGGGGCTGGGGATGGTAAATGACGCCCGTCTGCCCCAGGTGGAATTCTTTAACCGCAGCTAGGGGATTTGGGGATAGGTAAGTGGGATCAATAGGGGGACGGTTTACGGTGCAAGGTTTACGGTTTACGGTTTGCGGTACAAGGGGCAAACCGTAAACCGCAAACCGTTAGCCGCAAACTGTCATGGTTGACCTGTAGCGTAGGCAAAAAATCGCGGCTTACCCATGGCCAAAAACATTCCAGGCGACCCAATCGCCCCTGACATGGCCTCCTCGCCCGCCTTTCTGCCCAGCTTCCTCAAGCTGGCGGTGGCCAACATCATCTCGAATCTGATGGTGCCGCTGGCGGCGTTGGTAGACACCGCCTTTCTTGGCCATCTGGACGACATTCGCCACCTGGGCGGGGTGGCCCTGGCGACGGTGATCTTTAACGTGGCCTACTGGAGCTTTGGCTTTTTGCGCATGGGCACCACCGGCACCACCGCCCAGGCGCGGGGGCGGGGCGATATAGATGGTCTATGGCTGATTTTGCTGCGCAATGGCGCGATCGCCCTCACCTTTGGCCTACTCATTCTGCTGCTGCAAGTCCCCATTCGCGAAATCGGCTTTGGGCTGCTCAGCGGCGAACCGGCGGTGAGGGCGGCGGGCATCGAGTTCTACAACGCCCGCATTTGGGATGCCCCGGCGGTGCTGCTGAACTTGGTGCTGATGGGCTGGTTTTTGGGCCGCGAGAAAGGTCGCCGGGTGATTGCCCTGTCGATGGTGGGCAACGGCAGCAACGTGGTGTTTAACTACATTTTCATCAACCAGATGGGGTTGGCCAGCGCCGGGGCCGGGTGGGGCACCGCCCTGAGCCAGTACCTAACGCTGATCGTCGGCTTGGGGCTGTTGCTGAGAGAAGGCGGCGGGCAGCACCTCTACGCGGTGCTGCCCCAGGGCTGGAACCCCCAGGCGATCAGGGGATTGTTTTTGCTGAACCGCGATATTTTGGTGCGCACCTTTGCCCTGGTGCTGAGCTTTGCCCTATTCACCAATTTCAGCGCCGCCCTGGGCACCGAAACCCTGGCAGCCAATACGCTGCTGCTGCAAGTGGTGACGCTGTCGGCCTACTTTATTGACGGCATTGCCTTTGCCACCGAGAGCTTTGCGGGGCGCTACTACGGCAGCGGCGATCGCACCTACCTGCGCCGCCTGTTAACCCTGGGCGGCTGCACCAGCATCGCCCTGGCCCTAACCTTTGCCCTGACCTTTGTACTGTTCCCCCAGCCGCTGTTTGGCCTGTTGACCATTCATCAGGGGGTGATCGCTGTGGTGCAAACCTACGTGCTGTGGTTGATTCCGGTGCTGGGGCTGGGTGCGATCGCCTACATGCTCGATGGCTACTTTCTGGGCCTCACCGCTGGCCGGGTGCTGCGCAACGCCACGGTGCTGGCGGCGGGGGTGGGGTTCTTACCCCTGGCCCTGGTGGCGCAATCCTTGGGTAGCGCTCACCTGCTGTGGCTGGCCCTGGTGGGGTTGATGGCCGCCCGCGCCCTCACCCTGCTTTGGGCGGTGCCAAAATCGCTGGCCTGACGTTTGCCGTTCCTACTATTTTTCTAGATCATTTAGCTACAACGGTTAGCTACTACTGCATCCAGTCAAGACAATAGAGCGATACCAAGTCCAGATCGGACTCTGTAGTTTGCCCACGGGTAGACCTCCGCCTCTGGCCTTGGATGAGGTTTGATTAAATCCAGCTGAGGCTATCATGGCGCGAAAAGAAGAGCTTTTTAACGAAATTTATGCGATTGATGAGGCAAATAACGCCTACATGATCGAAGCCGCCCTTGATCACTACACCGATATTTTTAGCGAGTGGGACCCGGCCCCTTTCAAGCGGCGGGAACTTGACCCCGACTTACAGCTCTACCTAGAAAGCAGCGCCGACGAAGTTCCTCAAAAATACTCCATTGAAGTGTGTTTTACCCTGCCCCCCGGCACCCGCGATGAGGCCATGGAGCAAGAGGTCAGGGCCGGGCTGCGAAATAGCGTTGACTTTAGACTCTACCTGCTCAAAAGAGAAATCAGGCTGATCAATGCCCGTACCGCTCGCTACGTGATCGCGGGTTTGGGCACGCTCCTGGTGGCCCGACTGGCAGAACCACTGGACATTAATGTATTCACCTCTGTGCTCACCGAGGGGCTGTTTATTGGCGGCTGGGTATTTTTGTGGGAGGCGGTTTCGCTGTTCTTTTTCTCAAATCGCGATCTATACAACCGCTACCGCACCTACAAACGGTTACGCAATGCTGAGGTCATCTTCAGCGAGTCTGTTTAGAAGTCGTTAGTTCGGGATCAGAGAAGTTCTGGGTGAAGCTAGCCCGCTGTCCCCTCCTGGGAGGGGTAGGGGTGGGTAAGTCTATGCCAGCTGGGTGCCTGACAGCATCAAGAGACTTCGGTTGTGCCGTAGGTTAGACCCACCCCGCCCTCCGGGCACCCTTCCCAAGGAGGGGACGGTGTTGTCTTGAACTGAGGTCAAGTGGGTGATTCCAATTATTCGTAGGGTGCGTCATCGCACTGCGTGACGCACCAAAGCTGACCCCTGCAGTGCGCAGAAACCCGGTTTTTGCGCTTCGCCAGCTCATCCCCGGTTGGCCACCGAGGTGCGCTGGCTGAGAATGGCCTGGTGGGCCTGCTGCCAGTGATGGGCGGCAATGCGGAGCTGGCTGGGGTCGGTCATGCCCTGGGTGCGGTATGCGCGCACCGCCTCTAGGGCAGCCTGATTGCTGAGCAGGGCCAGGTCGGCCCCGTTCCAGCCGTCGGTGCGGCTGGCCCAATTGGCCAAGTCCACGGATTCTAGGGGCCGGTCGCTGTTGTGAACTTCTAAAATCGCCAGCCGCCCCGCCGCATCGGGTAGGCCGATCTCCAGCTGAAGGTCAATGCGTCCGGCCCGCAGAATGGCGGGGTCGAGGGCGCTGGGGCGGTTGGTCGCCCCAATCAGCAGCACATTGGTGCAACCCTGGAGGCCGTCCAGTTCGGTGAGCAGCTGGCCGACGACGCGATCGCTCACCCCAGAATCCCCCTGGTACTGCCCGCGCGCAGGTACTAGGGTGTCAATCTCATCGATAAATACCACGCAGGGGGCGGCCTGGCGGGCCTTGGCGAACAGTTCGCGCACGGCCTGTTCGGCGGCCCCCACCCAGCGGCTCAGCAGCTCTGGCCCATTGACGGCGATGAAGTTGGCCCGGGCCTGGGAGGCGACGGCCTTGGCCAGCAGGGTTTTGCCGGTGCCCGGAGGCCCCCAGAGCAACAGGCCGCGCGGGGCTGTGGCCCCGGTCTGGGCGTAGAGTTCGGGGTAGAGTAGCGCCCCTTCGACCGATTCTTGCAGGGTTTGTTTGACGCTCTCTAGGCCGCCGATGTCGTCCCAGGCGATCGCAGGACATTCGACCTCGACTGAGCGCAGCACCGAGGGTTTGATTTCTTTGATTGCCTGCAAAAAGTCGTCGTGCACCAGAGTCATGGTGTCGGGCACGGGGCCGGCCAGATCGGGCACCTGGCGGCGCAGGGCAAAGTAGGCCGCTTTTTGGCACAGGGCCTTGAGGTCGGCCCCCACCATGCCGACGGATAGATCGGCGATCGCCGCCAGCTCCACTCCATCCAGCGGCATCTCTCGGGTCTGAATTTGGAGAATTTCCAGCCGTCCGACGCGATCGGGCACGCGGAACTGCACCTCGCGGTCAAAGCGACCGGGGCGGCGCAGGGCAGGGTCAATGTGGTCGGGGCGGTTGGTGGCGGCCAGCACGATCACGCCTTTGGTCTGGGCGAAGCCGTCCATCAGCCCCAGCAGGGTGGCGACCAGGCGCTTTTCCACTTCGCCTTCGACTTTGCTGCGATCGGGGGCGAGGCTGTCGATTTCGTCGATAAACACCAGGCAGGGGGCAGCTTTCTTGGCCTTCTCAAAGATCGCCCGCAGCCGCTGCTCGGCCTCGCCGTAGTACTTGCCCATCACCTCGGGGCCGACGATGGCGATATAGTTGACCCCCAGGTCTTCGGCCAGCGATCGCGCCGTCAGGGTTTTGCCCGTGCCAGGAGGGCCAACCAGCAGCACGCCCCTGGTCGGCTCTAGGCCCAGCTTGGCCAGCACGTCGGGCCGCTTGAGCGGAATTTCCACCAGCTCGCGCAGCTCTTGCAGGGTGGCGGAGAGGCCGCCGACATCGCCCATGGTGGGTAGCCCGGTGGCTTTAGCCCCGGGTTGGGGCGGTTGGGAATACGGGGCGGGTGGGGCGGATGAGGGGGTGCCGTCGCTGGCGGGGGGTGGGGTGATGATGACTTCCTCGACAGCGGGGTCATCGCCGATATCAGACCCACCGCTGTTGCGGTTCATGCGGCTGACGCCGATGTCGGGCATATTGCCCTGGCGGGGAATGCTGCTGAAGCTGCGGCTGTTGATCTGCACGTTGGTTTTTAGCTCACCGCTCTCGGCTTTTTCCTCCAGAGTTTTGGCCAGCTCGAGCAGTTGTTCAAAGCCTTTAAAGAAGTCATTCATGGCAGATTCTGGGCAAACGGCAGGGGCGCTCTCTAGAGTGCCCTGGCTCCAGGGTTCACTACCGGCGGGCAAAACCACAGG
>DAIPYU010000042.1:0-35192 GCA_036782635.1 Nodosilinea sp. CTOTU7353 | reverse complement strand
TCAAAACTAAAAGTTAGGGTTCGTGTAGGTTGGGTGAAACGAAGGGTCACCCAACAGCAGCAAGCCTTCCTAGGTTCTGCTATCGCGCCACCCAGCCTACATATTTAGGCTTGACAGACCACTAGCGTCTCTGTGTTCTTTTTTCTAAACTTATCTGTGAGCGAGGCAAAGAGGTATTTCTGTGTCAGTTGAAACCATCGAGCGGACGACAACATCCACCATTCGCAAGCCCGCCCCCCGCTACCGGGTGCTGCTTCACAACGATACCTTTAACTCCATGGAGCACGTGGTGGAGTCGCTGCTCAAGGTGGTGCCCAGCCTGACCATGCCCCAGGCGGTCGATATCATGATGCAGGCCCACACTGCCGGAGTCGCCCTGGTGATCACCTGCGAGCTGGAGCATGCCGAGTTTTACAGCGAAGGGCTGTGCAACCTGGGCCTGACCAGCACCATTGAGCCAGATGAATAAACGGCATTGGGGCCAGGTGGCCAGCTTTTCACCCCTGGTGCGGGTGCTGATTTTTTTGCTGATCGTGGTGACTCTGTGGCTGCCCCTGGCGCTACCGCTGTACTGGCTGGCGGGGCGGGGGGTGCTGCCCGGTGGCGATTTATTGCCCACGGCGCTGCTGTACCTGGTGTTTTTGCTGGTGCTACCCCGCTGGGAAAGACGAGTGCGCGGGGAACAGCGGCCCTGGGCCAAGGTGGGGTTTGCGGGGCGCTCAGCCCTGGCCCGGGGCATGGCCACCGGCGCCCTGCTCGGGGCCATTAGCATTTTGGTGTTGGCGGTGGTGCAGGTGGCCCTGGGCTGGGCAGGTTTAGACCCAGCCGGGGCGCGGGGCCTAGACCTGGTGCAAATTGCGCTGGTGGGGGCGGCGGTGGCCACCGCCGTGGGCTGGTCAGAAGAGGTGCTGTTTCGGGGCTGGCTGCTGCGGGAGCTAGAGCAAGGCTGGTCGCCTGCGGTGGCCCTGGGGGTAACTAGTCTGATTTTTGCGATCGCCCACTTTATCAAACCCCTCGACGCTATCTTGGCTCTGCTGCCCCAGTTTGTCGGGCTGCTGCTGCTGGCGCAGGTGCTGGGCTGGGCCAGGCGAGTTCCGGTCGGCTCCGGTAAGACCGGGCTCGGGCACCCGGTGGGGCTACACGCCGGCCTGGTGTGGGGCTACTACCTGCTAGAGGTGGGCGACCTGCTGCTGCCCACGGGCCGCGTGCCCGCCTGGGTGACGGGCATCGACGGCAACCCCCTAGCCGGCCTGCTCGGTCTAGGGCTGCTGGCGGGTTTAGGAGCGCTACTATGGCGCTGGAGCCGCCCGTCTGCCCAGAGAGCGACTGGCACGCTCCATCAATAGAGTTTGAGAGCTGCGGCTGGGCTCTCCCGGCTGGGGGCAACGCTGGCGGTAGCTGCCGTCGGCGGCCATGTCCCAGGCCTGGCGATTGTCCGCCAGAGATAGTTCTAGAATGGCTTTTAGCTCTTGGCGAAGAGGGTGGGCTGCGATGGGCACCATCACCTCTACCCGACGATCTAGGTTGCGGGGCATCCAGTCGGCGCTGCCCAGTAGAAAGATCTCCTGCCCGCCGTTTTGAAAATACAGAACGCGGGAATGCTCTAGAAACTGGCCCACAATGCTGACCACGCGAATGTTTTCGCTCAGGCCGGGCAGCCCTGGCCGGAGGCAGCAGATGCCGCGCACAATTAAGTCTATGGACACCCCTGCCTGGGATGCTCGATAGAGCTGGGCGATCAGGTCGGGATCAACCAGGGAGTTCATCTTGGCAATAATGCGACCGCCTTTGCCTTTTTTCTGAAACGCAATTTCTTGCTCAATCAGCACCCCTAGACGCTGCCGCAGGGTCAGGGGGGCCACTAGCAGCTGGCGATACACCTGCTGGCGGGAGTAGCCGGTCAGGTAGTTGAACAGGTCAGAGATATCGGCCCCAATATCATCGCGGGCGCTGAGCAGACCCAGATCAGTGTACAGTCGAGCGGTTTTGGGGTTGTAGTTGCCGGTGCCCACGTGGTAATAGCGGCGGATGCGATCGCCTTCGCGGCGCACCACCAGCACCACCTTACTGTGGGTTTTAAGCCCCACCAGGCCGTAGACCACATGCACCCCTGCTTGCTCGAGCTTGCGAGCCCAGTTGATGTTGTTTTCTTCGTCAAACCGGGCCTTGATTTCTACCAGTACGGTCACCTGCTTACCGTTTTCGGCGGCGGAGATCAGCGAGCTGACAATGGGGGAATCGCCGGAGGTGCGGTACAGGGTCATCTTGATGGCCAGCACCTGAGGGTCGTGGGCGGCCTGGGTGATGAAGCGCTGCACCGTGGCCTTAAAGGAATGATACGGATGGTGCAGCAATTGGTCTTCTCGTCGCAGCAGCGAGAATAGATCTTCAGCGGTTGCGAGGGTGGTGTCGTCGGCCTCTACCGCTGGGGGGCTGAGGTTTTCGAGGGCCAGCGGCACGGCGGGCGTCCAGCTGGGGGCTTTTAGGTCGCTCAGCGGCAGGGCCATGAAGGTCATCAGATCGTTCAGACCCAGCAGCCCGTCGATGTCATAGATATCGGTTTCGGCCAGTCCCAGTTCTTCCATCAGCATGACTCGCACCGGCCCGGGGGTGTCCCGCTGAATCTCCATGCGCACGGCAGACCCGCCACGACGGCGCTTGCGCAGCTCTTGCTCGATGGCCAGCATGAGGTCGTCGGCTTCGTCTTCTTCGACGGCTAGATCGGCATTGCGGGTGATGCGAAAGTCGTAGTGCTCTTGCACCACCATGCCTGGAAACAGAGTCAACAGATTGGCGGCGATCACCTGCTCTAGGGGAACCCCTCGCCAGCGACAGGGAGAAGGGCTGAGATTTTTGGGGCGATCGCCCGAGGACTTACCCGAAGACTTGCCCTGGCACTCTGGCAGAGGAATAAATCGGGGCAGCACCCGGGGCACCTTGACCCGGGCAAAGTGAGTTTGCTCGGTGTGGGGGTCGCGTACCACCACCGCTAGGTTGAGGCTGCGGTTAGAGATGTAGGGAAAGGGATGCCCTGGGTCCACCGCTAGGGGAGTGAGCACTGGGAAAATCTGCTCTTCGAAATAGTCGCGGCAGTAGGTCTGCTGGGCGGTACTCAGATCGCCGTAGTCGGTCAGCCAAATGCCCTGCCGGGTCATCTGCTGCCGAAAATCGGTGGCAAAGGCCCGATGCTGCTGCTCAACCATGGGCCGCAGGGTGGCGCTAATGGCCTGGAGATGCTCCTCCGGCGATAGCCCGTCGGGGGAGTGCAGGGTGACCTGGGCTTCGATCTGCTGCTTGAGGGCAGCCACCCGCACCATGAAGTACTCGTCGAGGTTGGCGCTAAAAATCGCCAAAAATTTCAGCGCTTCTAGCAGGGGGGTGCGCTTGTCTAGGGCTTCGTGGAGCACCCGACGGTTAAACTCAAGCCAGCTCAGCTCGCGGCTGATGTAGTACTGAGGCTGGCTGAGATCGGCGATCGCCGGCCCACCGGGCCGATCTACCGTGGCCATGGCCCTAATACTCCCCTGGCGTTGCTGCTTCAGGACCAAAGACGGACTCTTCTTGGCCCTGCCACCACTCACCCAGGTTAATCAGGCTCTCTTGCAGGGCGGCCAACTCGGCAGTGTAGGTTTCGGCATCAAGGTTGGGGCGTTGCTCCTGCAGCAGCTTTAGCCGCCACTGAATCAGCAGCCAGGGCTTAGATAACCCGTCGGTGGCCTCAATGTAGTTGGCCCAGTCTTTGCTTTCCATGGGTGCCTCTAGTGCTGAGTTGTGATTGCCCCCAGGGCAGGCTTTTTAGCAAGCTTTCTTAACGTTAAGTTAACTATACTAGCGCGACACTAACGCAGCTGGGGCCGGAGGGATTTCCCTCCGGCCCCAGCTGTTGCAGCCCAGTCGTCGCAGTCGTTAACCCGCCGCTACTGGCGCTGTTTAAAGGATGCTAACCACTCGCGCAGCTGGTCGGAGGCGACATCGCGCCCGCCGAGGCCAAAGGCGATGGCGATCGCCACGGCGATCGCCCCCAGCAGCAAGCCAAAGGCCAGGTTGACAATGTCTGGGGCCACCCCCATCTGCTGCAGGGCCATCGCCCCCACAAAAATCAAAATTGCGATCCGAGCGGCCTGGGCCAGTACTCTAGACTGTCCGGTGCCCATGGTGCTAATCAAGCGGAAGGCCAGGTTAGCCAGGTAGAGACCCACCGCAAATACCACCACGCCGCTCAGCACCCGCGCCCCAATCAGCAGAATGGCTTGCACAATGGCCGTCAGTCCAGGGAAGTTGAGAATTTCGGTGGCTGTAACCGCCCCAAACAGTACGATCACCACCAGGGTGATGATCCCGACGATCTCTGAAGGGGTGCGGCCAGGAGTTTGTACTGACGCCGTGGGACGGCCCTCTGCATCTAGCCCCGACTGCACCGTGGCCCCCGTACCCAGGTTTAACTCTGGCAGCCCGAGAATGCCCATGATGCTGTCAAAGCCAGCCCCCCGCAGCAGGCTGGTTACCAGGTCGGCTACAAGCTTGCCCACAAAATAGGCGGCGGCAATCACCAACCCAGCCATAATCACCTGGGGAATGGCGGTCAGCACCCGCTCCAGCATCAGAATTGCCGGGGTCGAAATGGCGTCAATGTTGAGTTCATTTAGGGCCGCGACCACTGCCGGTATCAGTACCAGCACATAGGCCACCGTACCCGCTAAATTCGATAGGGAAATGCCTCCGGTGGTGCTCCCGGGAACCGCCGGCCGGAGACCTAGACGAGCGCCTAGCTGATCAGCCCCTGTGGCCAGCAGCAGGTTTGTCACCACGCCGCGCACGATGCGAGCAATCACCCAGCCAATAGCCAGCACAATGCCCGCCGTCACAATGCGAGGAATCGCCTGCAAAAAGGAGTTGATTAACCCCTCCACCGGAGCCAGCAGCCCCGGCAGCTGTAGCGCACTCAAAATCAGCGGAATAAACAGCAGCAGAATAAACCAGTACAGTACATTGCCGATGGTTTCGTTTAGAACCACGGGGCTGCTGCCCTGATCTAGGCCGGTCTGCTGGGCTAGACGGTCATCTAGGTTAAACCGGCCTAGGCCGTTGATCACTAGCGATCGAACCAGGGTAGCGCACAGCCAGGCTAGCCCTAGCAGCAGCAGCGCCCCACCAATTCGCGGCAGATACAAAAAGATTTGGTCGAGGAAATTATTGAGCGGTGTAGACACCCCTGCCAGGTTGAGGGCGTTGAGCGACGCCACAATGGCAAATAGAAAAATTACCCAATAAACTAAAGTTGACACCCACTTCTCAATGGGGATAGTACGATCAGACTGGGAACCTGTGGACCAGTTGGCGATGCGGTTATCCAAATTGGTTTGATTTAGCAGCTTGCGCACCGCTAGAGCCACTACGGTCGCGACCACCCAGCCCAGTAGCAGCAGCGCGATCGCCCAAACCAAACTCGGCAAAAACTGCCCCAGCTGGCCTGACGCCTCCTGCAAAAAGCGGTTTGGAGAAGCACTGGAGTTAACCGCCGGGGCATTGGTAGATCCCGGCGTTTGAAGTAACGTTAGAGGGTAAACATTAATCATGGTGTGGTGGTTAAAAGCATCCTGAAACAGCAGCGTGGCAAACCAACCCTTGATATAGGTTTGGCAAGGTAGAGACAACCACCACAACAATCTTGGCAGCTGCCTATCAAATAACTTGCCAAACTCAATTTGCGGATGGATTAGTTCTGGTCTTACTCCATGCCGTCGGTCAATATTTGAGTATTACAGTCGATTTCTCTAGGAATCGTCGTTCCGAAGTGATTCTCTCAGGATTTCGTCAAGATGTCTACCCACCAAAGGTTTGAGCACCGTATTTCCATTCGCGCTAGCCCCACCACTGTCGAGCAGTGCCTAACCCGCCAAGACTTGATGCATCGCTGGCTCAACCCGGCCCTGCGCTGTGAACCCGTTGGCGACTGGAGCACCGCCCTGGGCGCCAAAAGTCGATTTGTGATTCAGATACCCCTGTGGGAGCCTACCCTAATCAGCACCGTGGCCGAGAGAGAACCTGGTCTCATCGTCTGGGCCTTTGAAGGATTCTTTAACGGCCGTGATCGCTGGGAATGCTGCCCCGACGGCGACTCAACTCAGCTGCTGAATCGATTTGAGTTTGAGATTCCCAACCCGCTGGTAAGGAATGGGTTCCACTGGTTTGCTGCCCGCTGGACGGAGCGTGACATGGCCGCTCAACTCCAGCGCCTCAAGCAGGTGGCCGAAACCGAAGTAGATTGACACTGACGGACTGCAACGTCGCAACAAAGCTTGCCTGCAGAAATCTAGGCCTGTGGAGATTGTGAGAGACCAAGTTGGTCTTAAAATAGCCAAACCAGCAGTCAAAATATTTTTACTAACATCTACACCAAACCCAGGGTTGAAGTTTTGCTTCAACCCTGGGTTTGGTGTAGGCGTAACATCCTAGAGCGATTTAGGAACTTAGTTAGAGGTTGTTTGGGCTGCCAGCATTTGCTTGAGTTTTTCAAGTTCGCTGGCCCATCTGGGGTCAGGCTGGGCAGCGGTGCTGGCAGCAACAGCGGGCTCAGCCTTGCGAGCACCTCCACCTTTATGAGTAGCTCGCTTGCTGCCGCTATCAGTAGTGGGGCGGGCATCAGTCTCTCCCTCGGGCTTGGTCCGGGGCAGCGCCTTTTCGAGCTTGAGGGGCATATCGGCGATAACTTGACCGTTCAACTGCTCGACAATCTCATCAGCCTTCTCGTCAGTCTTGACGGTGACGAAGCCAAACCCCCGACATTTGCCAGTTTTCTTATCAGCAATCAGCTTTACAGATACCAGGTCGTCATTGAAATTGGAAAAAACGCTTTCAAACTCTTCCCGCTCTAAATCTTTAGAAAGATTGCCGACGTAAAGGCGAATTGACATTTGAGATACCTCTGGTGTTCTAATACAAAAGGCAAATAAATCGATATCGATAGTTTTGCCCAATGAAGGCTGTGCCATGGTTAGTGGTCTTCCACGGACAAGCTGACCTGTTTAACCAATCCTGGTTAGACTCACGTCCCGCATACTAGATGAGTTAAGAAAACCTAACTTGATCGCTAAAACTTAATTCCTTATAACTAGCTTAACAAATTCTTGTTTTAGAGGCTGACGGATTGATTAATAATTTCATGACTGACTAGTTCGTCGGCTCTACCTGCCAATTTCTTATTTTATGTCTACTTAGTAAAAAAGCTTGACAAAAAGCACTTAGCAAAAATTCCTGCGAGCAGTGGATTCAAGCAATAAAACTAAAATCACAGAAGCCAACTTGCCAGTACACCTCTTCTAAGAGAGATTAGTTCCCGTTGGGAACATATAACTGAGGGCAGCCTAACTAAACCAAAGCAGACTATCTGCCGCGAGCCGCACCCTCTGTTACCGTAACACGGTATCTACCCCTCACTCTAGTCGGTTGTCGAGGCAAATTTGACCCATTAAGTAAAAACCAGCCGACGGGGGCTGGTTCATTTGCTGTGTTGAGAGTAGGAGAACCCATTACCTAACAATCCTCTACAACTAACTCGTCAGAGCTAGCCGAGGAACCCAGGAATGTGCTTCTGTAAATTAATGTAACATTGCCAGGGGTTTGTTGCAACATAACTTTATGTCAGGGGTTCATGTTGCTGGGTTAGCCACCCCTGAAGATGATGCCAATGCCAATTAGGCTGCTGCCCAGGCTGATCAGCGTTGCCCATATCGGCCCGTGGGTCGTGAATTGGTGGCGTTGGTCGAGCTTTATCTGATGAATATCTAACCAGAGCATGCCTCCACCGTGGCGTCCCCAGCCGGTCGTCGTCACCCTGCGGCCAATCCAGTCCTGGGGATGACTGCGTTGCAGCCATCCTTGCAGGCTCCCCAGGGACACTGGGTTAACCAGTCTAATAAATCCCGATGAATCTTCCAGATAGAGGTCTTGACAGCCCCAGTTGCCAAGGCCGGGGCTGCCCCGCAGCGTGCCGCGCAACATCACTTGCTGCCCCCGTACTGGCAGAAGCGAGGGACTTTGCAGCAGGGTGGCGACGGTTTCGGCATCGCCTCTCCTGGGCTGGCCTTGGGCCTCAGGGAATAGCGTGTTGATGCGCAGCAGCAGCCCCAGCCCCAGGCCCAGCCACAGCCCACCCCAAAGAATGCTGGGATCTTGATAGAGCCAGCTGAGGCGCTGCCAGCCGAGCCGATTGACAATGCCGCCTAAGAACCACAGCCCCATGGACAGGCCGCCGCCCAGCAGCAGGCCGACTAGGGGGCCTTTTTGCAGCAGCAGCAGCGGTAGGGAAACTTGAGAGGGCGAGGCGGAGAGTAGATCTCGGGGGGCTATCCCTGGTTGCCCTAGTAGTAAGCTCTGCTGGTTGAGCCAGAGCAGACGTTCTCCCAGGGGGATGTGGGAGGCGTTGACTCGCAGCCACTGCCGATAGGGGTTGAGGCCCTCTGTGGTCATCAGCGCTTTTGCAAGAGCGGTGCGATTCTCTGTAGTACTGATTTCGGGCGCAGAGTTCTCTGGGGCAGGGGTTTCTAGGGTGCGGATTTTTGGCGCACTGGCCAGCAAACTGCCTGGGGTGATGGCCTGGCGGCTGCTGACGGGCATTAAAACCTCCAGGCTGCTGTGCAGGGGGTGCAGGGTGCCCCGCTGCCGAAGATGGGCGGCGATCGCCTCGGTCAGCTCCAGCAGCCCCTCGCTCAGATGGTCTGGGTGTCGAGTCAGGGCTACAGTGCGGCGATCGCCCCAGTCACCGCACAGCCGCGATAGCCACAGCACCAGCTGCCTGAGCAGCCAAAACAAACCGTAGAACAGGCTGGCCACAATGCCCAGAAGATTGCGAACCAGAGGCTGACTGAGGCCGTCTCCCACCTGGGCTAGCCACCGATAGCCGGTGTGCAGCAGCAGCAGCGGCAGCCCTACCGCCGACAGCACCGGCAAGCTGCCGTTGATCGTTCGGGCCAGCTCGTAGCTGTAGAGCGCCGTCAGGGCTTGATCAGAGCACCGGTCTAAGAGCCCTTGGCTAACTACGATACGGGCGTTGTTGGGCAGCCAACCGTAGCTAAAGCACAGGGGGGCCGGGTCAGGAATCAGGCGTAGCTCTGGCAGCTGCCAGCCCCGCTGGCGGCACACCTGCCGCAGTAACCGCAAGACATCGGGGTGTTTCGCCTGGAGCTGACGGAGCGACAAGGGCTGCTGCCGATGCCAAAACGCCAGGGCATAGTCCATAATCCACGGGCTGGCCAGGGCCAGCAGCACCGCGACACCGACAATCCACGGCGTATAGGACTGATCGGCCCCCGGCAGGCTCAGCCGCACTGGCCATCGCACCCACCGCAGCCCACCATCTAGCGTTCTCAGGGCAAAATGAAACGCCCAATTGGTCACCCAGAGGAGCGCGATCGCGGTTCCCCCCTGCCCCAGCCACAGAGTCAGGGGGCGCTGGGGCAACGCTTTCTGTCTATGGGTTTGGGGCGTTAACTTTGGAGCAGGATGGGGCGCGGGTTGAGCCGCAGCAGCGTTGGTCTGTTTAGGCGGGCTAGGTGGCTCAGGGAGGGGTGGCTCTGGCTCAGCCTGCTCTACGCCGGGGCTTTGATTGAGCTGCTGAAAGTGAAATAGCGATCGGTGGGCATCGGCTGACGATGGCTCCTCTGCGTCACCGGCAGCCGATGCAGTCCCGGTCGGTTTGGCCAGAACTTTGGATGTCTGCGGAGCAGAGACTTGGACCGGAGGCCGATCAGCAGATTGAGGTGGGATCGGGGCGGGCTGCTGAGGCGATCCGGCAGGAGCTTCTAGGGGCACAAATCCGCTTAGATCTGTCCCCGCTGGGTCGCCCGCCGTTTCAGGATTTTGTCGAGTAGCTGAATCCGGCTGGGGCTGCTGAGGCAGCTGACTCAAAACCTGCTTAGCCCATTGCCGAGCCTGGGGTGAGGAACTGGCGAGCAGTGGTTGGCACAGACGGCCCACCTGATCGCTCCGCCCCAGACGCTGGTGCACGCGCACCTGACCCATCAGCGCTTTGATGTAGTAAGGCGAGCTGAGCGGCAGCTGGCCCAGGCGCTGAAATAGCCCCAGGGCCTGGTCATACTTTTGGCTTTTGTAGGCCGCCACCGCCTGGTGGTAAACCTGCTCTGCCGACCAGCTGGGGCGACGGTCAGGGTTAGCCGCGGAGGCAGGGTTGGAATCAGAAGCCTTGGGGTCTATGGGCTCGGCCATACGCCACTGTAGAGATACAAAAGCAAGAGAGACAAAAAATACAGAATATAAAAGTGAAATAGAAGAGTTCAAGCATAACCAACTATTCCTATTCTGTTCTTCCCGTCTATACCTTTCATAAAAGACAAGAACCCAAGACAATTGGAGATGTCTACCCTGGCAGAGGGTTAGGGTTGCCCTCTAGACTGAGAATCAGTATTTATGTTCACCCGTCTATGATTGCCCTGAGCTTGTTTATCGCCAGTTTTGTGGCCTGGTTTCTCAGCATGCTGGCGGGGGGCGGCAGCCCGTTTATTCTGATTCCGATGATTTCGCTGCTGCTCGGGGCGCAGGCGGTGGCCCCGGTGATTACCACCGGGCTGCTGGTGGGCAACGCCCAGCGAGGGCTAGTGTTTTGGCGCCAGGTTGACTGGCGAGTAACCGCCTGGTACGTACCGGGTGCCACGGCGGGGGCGCTGATCGGCTGCTACGGGCTGACCCAGATCCACGTGGAGGGGCTGCAGCTGCTGCTGGGGCTGGGGCTGCTGCTAATGGTGGCCAACTATCTGCTAGCACCAAAGGAAAGCCAATTTACGGTTAAAACCTGGTACTTTTTGCCACTGGCGTTGGTGAATGCCGTTGGCTCTGGGCTGATTGGCAGCACCGGCCCGGTGATGAACCCGGTCTACCTCAGCTATGGCCTAGAAAAAGAGGCCATGGTGGCCACCAAGGCGATCAATAAGGCGGTGCTGCACCTGGTCAAGCTGGGGGCCTACGCCGCCTTTGGCAGTCTCAGTCAGGAGTATTTGGCCTACGGGATGATTATTGGACTGGGGGCCATACCGGCAAACTGGCTGGGTAAGCGGGTGCTGGAAAAGATGTCGGCTCAGCAGTTTCAGCAGCTGGTGTTTGCCTTTGTAGCGATTAGCGGCGTAGCTATGATCTGGCAGCAGCGCCACTTCCTAACGGTCTGGTTCATGTAGCTCTAACTGTTGAATCAGATGGCCGAATCTGCTGCTTCAGTCAATTCAGCGGTCCTGGCTCCGGTCAGCTCATTTGGATTTAGATCATTTAGGTCGAGTAGCGTCTCTACCAAGCCGTAGAGCGCAATTTCATCGGCCCCCGCCAGCTGACGGTCTTTAAGATCGGTTAGCCCCCGAGCCAGCTGGGTAGCGCGGGTTTTGTAGTCGCGGTGAGCGGTGAGCATATCTTCAAAGATGGACTGCTCAATTTCGACCCGGTTTTGGCCGTCGTTGAGGGGCGTTTGGTAGGCCACATCCTCGACGTCGTATTTGATCAGCACCACCAGGGCGTTGCAGACGGCTTTGATCGCCTCTTGCAGACGGCGGGTATCTAACTCTAGCCGGTCAAACCCCACCTGGCCGGTAATCTTCAGCTCCAGAATGGGGGTGGTCTCGCCCTGGTGCTGGGCAACGGCGGCGATCGCCCGCTCTATCGCCATCTCAGTCAGCTGATCGAGGCTCTCCTGCCCCTTAGCGACTAGCTCCACCCGAGCGATCGGCCGCTGAAAGTAGTCGGTCTGGAGCTGGGCAGTAACGCCCTGGGGCGATAGCTCCACCAGATAGGCTCCGCGCTCATAGCGGCTTTCTTCCACGTTGTTGGCCTCCAGCGAGCCAGGGTTAAAAACCCACCCCTCGACGTCGTACTGCTTGTGGATGTGGCCCAGTGCCAGGTAGTCTACCCCGGCCTCTTTTAGCGGCAGCAGTTCGGTGTAGCGCAGCGCCCCGGCGTAGCGGGCAATTTGCCCCTCTAGCCCGTGGTGAAACATTAAAACCGTGTGGCCGGGGCCAGGGGGAAGCTGCTTGATCGAGGCGGCCAGCAGCTCAATGGCGCGAGGGGCAGTGGCCCCATACCAGTTTGAACCAATCACCCGCACCCCGCAGGGCAGATCGATGTAGCCGCCGGAGCGAGTTTGCTCACTCCACGGCGGCAGACGGTTTTCGGCATCGGCCCCGTCGTTGGGTTCTAAGAGCTTGAGCAGATCCCACTCCGAGAGATACTTGAGCCAGCTGGTGCGGGTGCCGTAGGGGCGATTGTCGTGGTTGCCCTCAATGGCCAGCACCGGAATGTTGGCATCTTTTAGTGCCTGGAGGCAGACCTGGGCCTGGTTGAGGGTGGCGGGCTTGATGTTGCGGTGCTCGAAGAGGTCACCGGCGATCGCCACAAAATCTACCCTTTCCTCAATGGCGTAGCGCTCCAGCACCGTTTGCAGGGCGCGAAAAAAATCCTTCGTCCGCTCGGGGGTGTCGTAGCGGTCATACCCCAGATGAATGTCGGCTATGTGGAGAAACTTAGGCATCGGCCCGTCCGCAACGCTGCTTCCTCAGCCTAGTACTGATTGTGGATTTTGGCCTGGCGATTAGACAAATCCTGGCCGTCAGCTTTTCTGTCGCAGTCTTCCTGTCCGTAGGCAGCCGGCCTCCCGAACCGACACCCCCAAAGGGCCGGATGGCTAGACTAGGGACGATTCGGTAGCTAGCGCTTCCAAGCGTTTCTGCTGGTCGCGGCTCACGCAGGACTGCACCAGATCGTCGATATCTCCCTCCAGCACCGGGGTGAGGGTGAAGTTTTGGTTGATCCGGTGGTCGGTGACCCGGTTGTCTTTATAGTTGTAGGTGCGAATTTTTTCAGAGCGGGACCCGCTGCCCACCTGGGACAGACGCAGGGAAGACACCTCCTCCTGCTGCTCTCGCATTTTGATGTCAAACAGCTTAGCCCGCAGGATCTGCATGGCCCGCTCGCGGTTCTTCAGCTGCGATCGCTCTTCGGTACAAAACACCCGAATGCCCGTGGGCTTGTGGATCAGGTCAACCGCCGTCTCTACCTTGTTGACGTTTTGGCCGCCCGCTCCGCCCGACCGCGCCGTGGTCAGTTCAATATCCTTGGGGTCGATCTTCACTTCCACCTCATCCACCTCGGGCATAATTGCCACAGTGGCGGTGGAGGTATGGACGCGCCCCCCAGCCTCGGTGACGGGCACCCGCTGCACTCGGTGAACCCCGGCCTCAAACTTGAGCTGACTGTAGACGCGATCGCCCGAAATCTCGAGAATTGCCTCTTTAAACCCGCCCATGTCCGCCGCCGACTCGCTGAGCAGCTTCACCTTCCAGCCCTGGGTCTCGGCGTAGCGAGAGTAGAGCCTGACGAGATCGCCAGCCCAAATACTGGCCTCATCGCCCCCGGTGCCGGCGCGAATCTCCAGCATGATGTTTTTATCGTCGTTGGGGTCGCGCGGCAGCAGCAGCACCTTGAGCCGAGCCTCTAGCTCCGCCAGGGTTTCCTCCAGAGCCGCGACCTCCACAGCCGCCATCTGCTTCATCTCAGGGTCGCTGCTGGCTTCTTTATAGATCTCCCGGGCACCGGCTAGCTCCTCGCCAGTCGCCTTCCAATCGGCGTAGGTGTTGACCGTTTCTTCTAAAGAAGAGCGAGACTTGGCGATGCGCTGAAACTCATCGGGATCGCTGGCGACATCGGGATCGCCCAGCCTCCGAGTCAGCTCCTGGAACGTTTGCTCCACAGAGTTAAGTTTCTCAATTAAGTACGCCTCAGCCATAGTCTCCCCTTGTTCGCCATCCTAGCCCGCTCTATCTGCTTTGCATGGAGATAGAGTGGCTAGGCGTTGTCGGCGTCGGTTTTTTCGGCATCTGTGCTCTGGGGGGCAGAGGTATCTGCCATACCGTACTTACGCATGAACCGCTCCACGCGACCCTCAGTGTCAATAATCTTCTGAGTACCCGTGTAGAAAGGGTGGTTGCCCGACCACACGTCTACGCTCAGCTGGGGTTTGGTAGAACCCACAGTCATAATCTCTTTACCGTCGCAAAAGACCTTGGCATCGGGATACCAGGTGGGATGAATATCAGGCTTAGCCATAACAGTGGGTTAACAACAACATCAACAGCGAACCAGGGGCGGCTCCGGCGTGCCTTTGAGCAGAAATCTAGTTCAGATTTTCCCCAGGACATGCCCGAGCCATCTAAATAAATCTAACGCTTGGAGAACTGAGGTGCCTTACGGGCTTTCTTCAGACCGTACTTGCGACGCTCCTTGGCCCGAGGATCACGGGTTAGGTAGCCCTCAACCTTTAGAGGCTTACGATTCTCTGGGTCAAGCTCACACAGCGCCCGAGCCACGCCGAGGCGAATGGCATCGGCCTGACCGGTCAGCCCACCGCCCTTGACGTTGACCAGAATGTCATAGGCATTCTCTAGGCCCAGCACTTCCAAGGGAGCCTTGGTGGCGTTGAGGTAGGCCGGGTTGTACTGCAAATAGTTGTCGCCGGGGCGCTTGTTGATAGTCAGCTGGCCGTTGCCGGGCACCAGGCGCACCCGCGCAATGGATGTCTTACGGCGACCGGTGCCCCAGTAAACAGCCCGTTCAGATTGATCGGTAGCCTGCATTATTTAGCCTCTCCAGGAATGGTGTTTACAGCGTGAATTTCAGGATTTTGAGCCTGGTGGGGATGCTCTGGCCCGGCGTACACCTTGAGTTTGGTGAACTGCTTACGGCCTAAAGAATTCTTTGGCAGCATACCCTTGACCGCCTGCTCGATGATGCGCGCAGGAATGCGGGCCTGAAGCTTGTCAAAGGTCTCCACCTTCATGCCGCCCGGGCGACCCGAGTGCCGCCGGTAGAGCTTGGTGGTGAATTTGCGCCCGGTGACGACCACCTTCTCCGCATTGACCACGACGACAAAATCGCCGGTATCCATATGGGGGGTGAATGTGGGCTTGTTTTTGCCCCGTAGAATTGTAGCGATTTCGGTGGCCAACCGTCCCAGGCGCTGACCTTCAGCGTCGATAACGTGCCACTGCCTTTCAATAGAGTCGGTGGGGGGAACGTAGGTCTTAGTAGTCATAACGCTTGAGCTGCCTTTCTTGGATGAACCACACTTAAATAAAACAGGAAGTAAAACGAGCTAAACAAAACCAGAGTCTCAGGCCACCGCCGACTCCCAGAAAAAATGGGGCTGACTGTCAAACCAGACCTCCGGAGCAAAGGGCGGATCGTCGTAGCCCACCCTGAGCAGGCATAACCCCCGGGCCGGAGCCGCGTACTTGACCCGCTGCCGCTGCCGCTGCTGCCACAACTGACCAAACTCTGCGATCGCCAGCTCCCCACTACCCACCTTAACCACTAGGCCCATGATTAGCCGCACCATACCGTAGAGAAAGCCCTTCGCCTGAAGCTCAACCGTGAGGAAGGTATCTTGGCGACGGCATTCGGCGGCCTGCAAATCTACCCAGGAGTGAGACTTGCCTGACCTGGCCCGGTGAAATGCCGCCATGTCGTGGTGACCCACCATGGCATCTAGTGCCCCCTGAATCTTGCCCTGATCCAGGTGCTGCCGGTAGTAGTGCCACACAAAGGGCCGAACAAATAGGTTGGGCCGCTCCCCCGTGTAAAGGGTGTAGCGGTAGCGTCGCCAGCAGGCTGAAAACTGCGCGTGCCAAGTATCAGCTACCCTTGCCGAGGCGCGAACCAAAACATCTTCGGGCAGGCGGGCATTGAGCACATCGGCCCAGCGGTGAGCCGGGATAAAGTCAGGGGCATCAAAATGAGCCATCTGAGCTGCCGCATGCACTCCGGTGTCGGTACGACCTGCTCCGCTGAGGCGCACGTCATAGCCTAGCACCGAGTGAATGGCTGCCTCAATTTCTCCCTGCACCGTGCGGGCGTTGGGCTGCCACTGCCAGCCGTGAAGATTAGTGCCCACGTACTGCACCACCAAAGCCACCCGCTGAGTTGACTGGGCAAACTCGACAGGCTGGCTTTCTAGGCTGCGCTGTATGGGCGAGGGCTTCTTCATGGATGGCGGTCAAACACTAGCAAATAACAAAATCAAATAGACGGACGAGTCGTTTAAGTCAACTCAATGATAGCCATCTCAGCGTTGTCTCCTCGACGGCTAACGGTTCTAACAATGCGGGTATAACCACCGTTGCGAGAGCCGTAGCGTTCGTCAGCTTGGCTAAACAGGGCGTGCACAAGCTGCTTGTCGTAGATATAGCCCAGAGCTTGCCGACGGGCCGGCAGAGAGCCGTCCTTGGCTAGGGTAATCATGCGGTCAGCCTCTTCCCGCACGGCCCTGGCTCGGGCTTTGGTGGTGGTGATGCGACCATGGCGAATTAACTCCGTGGTCAGGGAGCGGAGCAGAGCCTTACGCTGGTCTGCGGGCTTCCCGAGTTGATGAACGCGACAGCGGTGGCGCATGGTACTGAACTCAGATGAACAACAAAAAATGAAATCAGCGGGAAACAGTCGGCAGTAAAAAAGCTCGCCTAGCCCAAAGGAGTAGGCCCAGTCACTGGACCTATGCCGTCTTAGAGGCCTTTTCCAGCGGTAGGGTAATACCTAGTCGCTCTTGCAGGGCCTCAATCACCTCTTCGGCAGACTTTTGGCCAAAGTTTTTGATTTCTAGCAGATCTTCCTGGCTGAAATCGAGCAGATCGGCCACAGAGTTTATTTGGGCGCGTTTCAGACAGTTGTAGGCCCGCACCGACAGCCGCAGTTCCTCAATCGGGATCTGGTTGTTGGGGTCCTCTTCTTTGACTTCTTCGTCAAACTTAGGCTCGAGGGTGACATCCTTGAGCGGCATGAACAGAGACACCAAAATATCGGCAGCCTGGCTGATGGCCTGCTGAGGAGTAATGCTGCCGTTGGTCCAGATGTCCATAGTCAGCTGATCGCGCTGTATGGAGCCTGAAACAACTACTTCATCAACGGTGTAGTTGACCTTCTTGACCGGCATGAAGATCGAGTCAATTTGAATGAAGTCTAAGGCCGTGGCATCGTCTTTGCTACGAACCACAGCTCGGTAGCCCTGACCCCGCTCGATTCTGAACTCCATTTCTAGGGTGTAGCCATCGGCAACGGTGGCGATATACTGCTCTGGATCAACCACTTCGACTTCGGAAGGTAGCTCAAAATGCCCAGCGGTGACCCGAGCCGGCCCCTGAACTAAAAGACGGCCAATCTGAGGCTGGCTAGAATAGCTCCTCAAGGTGACCTCTTTCATATTTAGGAGGATGTCTAGGACATCTTCCCGTACGCCAGTAATCGTAGAAAATTCATGGGTCGCGCCAGCAATTCGCACTGCGGTGACAGCCACCCCCTCCAGGTTGGAGAGCAGCACACGCCGGAGGGCGTTACCCACGGTGGTGCCCTGGCTTCGTTCTAGGGGTTCAATGACAAAACGCCCGTACTGAGTCTGATCGTCTTGGACGATAGACTCTACGCAATCAACATGAAACTGTGCCAAAATCCTGCCTCCCTTAAATCTCGCGACAGATGGGGCTCGCGAGAGACCCGGCCAATGATACCTCTAACCCCTAAACTCGGCGACGCTTAGGCGGACGACAGCCGTTGTGAGGAATAGGGGTAACGTCTCGAATTAAAGTGATTTCTAGCCCAGCACCCTGAAGTGCCCGAATAGCAGTCTCTCGACCGGCCCCGGGGCCGCTCACCATGACTTCAAGCTGGCGCATGCCTTGATCCATAGCCCGACGCGCTGCACTGTCCGCCGCTGTCTGGGCAGCAAAGGGAGTGCCTTTCTTGGCTCCTTTAAAGCCGCTGGAACCAGCCGATGCCCAGGAAATAGCTTCCCCTGACTGGTCGGTGATGGTGACAATGGTGTTGTTGAAAGTGGAGCGAATATGGGCCACCCCACTGGGAATATTCTTCTTACTTTTACGGGGTCCGGTCTTGCGGGTTGGTTTGGGCATGGCGTTGTCACTAAAACTCTATATTCGACGAAATTTGAGGTATCTAAGGCGGGGCTGCTTACTCAGGAAAGCGTGAGGGCAGTGGGGCAAGCGCAGACTGCTAAACAGTCAGAAGAACTCGCTACCCGGGTCAGCGAGCTCTGTTCATGCTAAAACCCTGAAACTCGAAGGAGTTCAGGGAGCGCGGTTAAACCTACTTGCGAGGAGCTTTTTTCTTGCCCGCAACGGTACGACGAGTGCCGCCGCGGCGGGTGCGAGAGTTTGTGCGGGTGCGCTGCCCTCGCACTGGCAATCCAGCCCGATGTCGACGTCCTCGGTAGGAACCAATGTCCATCAGCCGCTTGATGTTCATGCTCTCAAGCCGCCGCAGATCACCCTCTACCTGGTAATCGCTCTCAACAGAATCCCGAAGCTTAGCTACATCGGCATCGGACAGGTCTTTTATCCGTATATCGGGATCAACTCCGGTTTTAGCCAGAATCTCCTTAGAACGGGTTAGGCCAATGCCGTAGATATAGGTCAAGCCGATTTCAACTCGTTTGTCGCGCGGTAAATCCACGCCTGCTATCCGTGCCACCTTAACTATCTCCCCCAATACTTGGTTATAACCATGCAGCCCATCTGGAGCTACTCAGTATCTTGGTATCTTGATCTTGCTACTCTGTGCCGGGCCAACGTCACCCGGACTGCAAAAGCCTTATACAGAAACTAGAACAACCGGTTCTCAGTCAATATATTCAGCGCTGCTTGGCATTTTCTGGTGAACAGACCATCAGTTGATGGGTGATCAATGCCAGGCAGACTTACCCCTGACGCTGCTTATGCTTGGGGTTTGAACAAATCACCATGACTCGGCCACGACGGCGAATCACTCGACACTTATCGCACATTTTGCGAACAGACGCACGGACTTTCATGTCCAACTCGCACTTCACTACAGAATTGCTATGCTAGCAAACTGACGCCACCCCGTCAAATAATTTTTTCCAGGCTGCTGGGTTTATCAGCAACAAGTCTCCGCCCATGGGCGGAGACTTGTTGCTGGCGGTCGAGGGAACAGTCTGGACTGCTGCTACCTAGGCGCCGCGTTTGAGAGCGGCTTCGACCTGCTTGAGTTCTTGCTCGACTCGGGTTTTGAGTTTCTCGGGCAGGGGGCGGTTGGGATAGCTGCTGTAGTGGCCCGCGATCGCATTCAGAGCCGTCCGCATGGTGGTAAACGAACTCAGGGTAGCCACCGAGGCGTCGCGGCGGTAACGGGAGGCGAAGTCGCTGATGACCCCCTTGGCGGCAGCCTGGGCCTCAGCCTTGGCCGGGTCGTCGTCGGGCATTGAGATGGAGGTTCTGAGGCTGTCTACCAGCATGAGCGTGTCTTGGCGATAGTCGCCGGTGAGCATGCCGCTTGTGCCTGCGCTACACCCCGTCAGACCGATGACGGCCACCAGTACAAGGGCAAAAAGACGAGCAATTACAGATTTCATAGGCTTCTTTGAAAGAGGGTAGGCCGAACAACAGTCCCCAACAAAATGAAATAGGCGCTGAGTCCCGCGCTTAGGATTCCTCTCAAGGGGGACGGTTTGGGGCTGCGCTAGGTGTCATTCCGGTGCTCTTATTCTATAGCGCACCGTAACAATAGTATTGGCCATACTATTTGCTGCCCGGCTGAAGACGATCTGTCTTAGGCAGGATAAATTCGCAGTCGTCGGTTAGGTTCTTCGCCGCAGCTGAGGGATTTGAGGCGGTAGTGTTCCGCTAACTCGTGCTGCATTTTTCGAATGTGGCCGGATCTCGGCAGTAGCTCCACCGGCTGCCCCTTGGGGATGACGATTTGCTCGACTGCCAGGCGGGCCTCTTCTAGAGCTTCTAGCTCATCGTCGCCGCCGCTGTGGCTGAACAGCCCCAAATCTACGGCGGCGGGGTTGTCATCTAGGTCGAGCAGCCGCTGCAGGGCGCGGGTGATTTGGGGAATGCTGTTGGACTTGACTAGGTGCACGGGAATTTGCCGCCCCTGGGCCATGTGCTTGAGCTTGGCCTGGGCCTTGGCGTGCGATCGCAGGGCCAGCACCGCATCGGCGTTGTCTAGGTCTTTGGTGATCACCACGGGCATGTGCAGGGTTTGGATCACCCGCTCGATCTGGTGACGGCCCAGGCCGTAGGGGTAGAGGCGCATGGCATCTTCCCCGTTGGGGCCGACAATTTCGTCGTCGATGGCCATATCCAGCAGGTGAGCAAAGGTGGGGTCGGTGGTGGGCGGCGGGGCGCTGTAGACCTGACCCAGCGGGCGAATGCTATTGCCTACAGCGCGCTGGGCGATTACCGCTGTGCTGCTGGGAGGCACCATCTGCCCTGCCGCTCGCCAGCCCATGCCCGAGCGCGATGGCTTAGACACCTCACGCCCTGAACCGGGTAGCTCGTGGGTGACGACCACCTTTTGATGCTCATCCACCGTGCGAATCTGTAGGCCCGGCTGTCGCCCCCGCAGCAGGTTGTCGATGGTGACGGTGACATCCTCATGGACTGCCCAGCGCTGCCGCTCTAGCATCTCGACGGCAATGTCAAAGGTGGGGGGAGCCTTGCGCTCTAGCACGCTCTTCTGGCTGCCGCGACGGCGGGCCTCTTCGTCCCCGAGGGTGACCGACTGAATGCCGCCAATCAAGTCGGAGAGGGTGGGGTTTTTGATCAGGTTTTCCAGCTGGTTGCCGTGGGCGGTGCCCACCAGCTGCACGCCTCGCTCGGCGATGGTGCGGGCGGCCAGGGCCTCTAGCTCGGTGCCGATTTCATCAATCACAATGACTTCGGGCATGTGGTTTTCCACTGCTTCGATCATCACCCGGTGCTGTTCTTCGGGTCGGGCCACCTGCATGCGCCTGGCCCGGCCGATGGCCGGGTGGGGAATATCGCCATCGCCGGCGATTTCGTTGGAGGTGTCGATGATTACCACCCGCTTTTGCAAATCGTCGGCCAGCACCCGAGCAATTTCTCTCAGGGCCGTGGTTTTGCCCACGCCGGGCCGACCCAGCATGAGAATGGATCGGCCCGTTTCTACCAGGTCGCGAATCATGCCGATGGTGCCGAAAATGGCCCGGCCCACCCGACAGGTGAGGCCAATCACTTCGCCGGAGCGGTTGCGAATGGCGCTGATGCGGTGCAGGGTTTTCTCAATGCCGGCCCGGTTGTCGCCGCCAAAAATGCCCACTCGCTTGATGCAGTGGTCTAGGTCCGCGTGGGTGACCGGGTCTTCTGACAGATATTCAACGCTGCCAAAGAATCGGGCTTCGGGCAGACGACCCAGGTCTAGAACCACCTCGATCAGGTTTTGGCGCTGGGGGTGGCGATTGAGCTGCGCCCGAATAGACGGGGGCAAAATACTCAGAATCTGATCGAGGTCGTCGATGGGCCGGTCTTGGTTCAAGTTTTGGTTCAGGTCTGGGGCAGAGACAGGCTGGGATGAAGCTGTCCCTTCGGGTTCAGTGGGTAAAAATTCCACGGCGGAGTTATTGGTGGCAGAGGTACTGTCGGCAGGGGCGTTGCTGCTCGATCTGTCACTTATCGAGCCGTCGTCGCTATAGCTAACCATAACGCGTTGATAAAAAATGTCTATCTGTGGTGTTTATTCCGGGGGTATACCTTTGGTGGCATACCTTTGAAGCTACTCCTCTGGCTTGAGCTGCGCCACGAGCTGTCGGGCCAGGGTTAGCCCCTGGCCTAGGGCAGTATCGTCCAGTCGCCGCCAAGGGGCGCGAGCGGCGGCGGCGGTTAAACTGTGGCGCGGGAGTGAGGTGTGTTGACCTTTGGCAATCTGGTCAGGGAAGTCTTTTCCCAGCCAGGGCTGAAGTTCTTGGTCAATGGCGTCGAGCAGTGGCAGCACTTGCGATCGCCCGTAGCTGCCGTAGGCTATGCCTGAAATGTTTGTACGGGCGCGGGTCAGGGCTGAATCATGGTGAGTGACCCCAGCGGGCTGGGGAGCGGGTAACGGATCGGGTTGAACATCACCGCGCAAAGCAGCAGACGAGGCTTTATTCACTAAACCGAGAGCGATCAACTTATCTACAGTGTAGCCATTGGTGCCGCCAGCGGGTTGCACGTAGCCCGGTGGCCCCGCCTTGAGAATCTTTTTGGCCAGGCGAATGGTGGCGTGGGTGGTGCCTTTGCCCAGATCACCACTCATGGGGCGGCCGTCGGTTTGCCAGATTAGCGGCATATCCAGCGGCGTCATGGTGTTGTAGAGATCCCACAGGTAGGGCACCACCTGGTCGTGGTCGGGGCAGCTAATGGAGATTAGCTTCAGATGGGGTCGCCAGGGCTGGAGCCGCTGCCAAAGCTGATCAAATTGGGCCTGGTGCCCAGTTTGGGTGTGGATTTCGACTGCGTCAATCTGGGCGAGGTGACCTGGGGAGAAGGCCTCGGGGCTGGCCAGGTAGGGCCGCGCTTCAATATTGCCGACCGGGCAGACGGCTATGCAGCGGCCACAGCCATAGCAGAGATCCGTCGTGACGCCGCCGACCTGGAGCGACTGGAACTGAATCGCGGCGGTGGGGCAGATGGGTTCGCAGGGGCGATCGCACTCGACTGGGCAGCGGGCCGCATCAAAGTCAGCCTTGCGAAAGTGGGGGTCTTCGCTGTCGTTAAGGCTGACCATGAGCCAGGGCAAGTCGGCAATCAGATAGCTGCGATTTCCCAGGTGGCCCGATAGCCGCTGAGCATCCTCTAGGCCCTGGCGGGCAGCGGCCACCACAGCCCCGTCGGCGGCTACGTCAATGCAGTCGACTCCAGCCAGGGCATAAAGCATCACCAGCCGCCGCACCGTCGGCATGTCTTGATAGCTGGCACCGCAGATCAGCTTTACCCACTGCCCCATCCGTAGCGATTGGTGGGGCAGTGATTGATAAGAAGACGACAACAAAGTAACCACTCAACAAGCACTGGTAGAGGCAGAATCCCTAGGCTAACCCTCAAGTCGCTGCCGTTGCCTGCCGAAGTGAAACTTTAACGCCAATTACATCCGGCAGCAGTCGTATTCGGTCATCGCCATGGACTCGCGGGGATAATCATTCTCAGTCTAGAGTCTGTCGTCCAAACGATGGACAAATAGCTTTGTACCCAGTCCAGCTCGGGATCTGTATTTTCCCCCAAGGTAAACCTCTACTTCTGGACTTAGATTTGGTTGGGAGGGCTCTAACTAAATACGTATCTAGGAACTCACCGCGACCGACCCAGGAGGTCCACTTCACGTCCTTAAAAGGGATGTTTTTTAGTTGGAATACTCTCAGAGAGAAGATTTCGTCAAGCTAAGCATCGAAGCGTTTGGGATTAAAAAGACAAATCACTGCGTTTTTCCTGAAAGCAAGTGTCAGGATTCCTAGATGTTAATGATCGTTCAGATACATTTGAAATCCTTGTGATTCGTTAAGTGTTTCATTTCTCTAAGCAAATCTTTGGGCAGATTTTTTTGGAAACTTTACCGTTGCGTTTTCCCGTCATTCCTCAGCAATGATGGGGTCGATGGTCTGCTCCAATGCCGCACAAAAGCCCAGTAGCTGATCGAGCTTGTCGCCCAGCTGTCGCTGGCGCCGCTGGGCCGTGAGCGACTGGCGAGCCGCTTGCAAAAACGCCACATCTATTGCCAGCAGGCGAAAGGTGCGGTTCATCTCAGTGAGCACGGGCTGGGCGTCGGGATGGAGATCGCCGAGGGGCAATAGCTGGTTTTGGAACTGCTGCTGGCTCAGCAAAAACTGAGCTTGCAGCCGAGAACCGTCGGGGTGGGCTGATCGCGCCAAGGTTTCTAGGGTTTGCAGGTGTGATCGCAGCGTTGCTAGGGCATTTTTCATAGTTGACTCATCCCCCAAAGGCCAGATCGGCAGCGGCTGGCAGCATTTTACGACAGTTAGCGATAAATCGCCGATTCCGGTTAGCAAAGACAAATGTTAAGATTAGTACACAACTATCCATCAGCCCTCGGTGAGCTTTAAGTATTTATTGCAGCCTGGGGGACAGGTGCGATTTTCCCAGACTTTATGGTGTAGGTTGTCTCTATCTCGGTGGGTAGCTTTGTGGTAGCCCCATTACATTGGTCTACTGGTTGGCATGCTGGTAGAACGTTTGTACGATATTTGTCTAGTTTTCACCCCTTAGGGACTAGCCAATAAATAAAGTCCCAGCGTCATTCCCGCGCAGGCGGGAATCCAACCTAGAGCATCCACTTTCTCTGGCACCTTATTTTGATGCGAATCCCTTAACTCTAAGTGAATTGGTCAATGCTTTCAGTGCTATGCCCTCAGGCTGGCTGAGGGAGTTTTGAGTCTATTGATAATTTATTTTCAGGGGCCTGCGCAGATCTGAATACAGTGCTTAAATACAGGTTTTCGGTTTCGACATTTTCTAGTTCACCCCACTTCTTGATAGGTCACTGGCGTCATGACTGCAACAGTTCATCCTCCCTTACCCGATGACTGCACCCTGCCTGGGTGGCTCGAAACCTGTGTGCTAGCCCACCACGATGACGGTCAGACTGACCCGGCCCACGACCCCGAAGATAAATCGAACAACCTGCTAGTTTGTCGGGCGTTTGAGTTTGCCTATACCCTGCACAAAGGGCAGGTTCGCGCCTCGGGTGAACCCTACATCTGTCACCCCATCGCCGTAGCCGGGCTGCTGCGCGACCTGGGCGGCGACAGCGCCATGATTGCCTCGGGTTTTCTCCACGACGTTGTCGAAGATACCGATGTCACCCCCGAAGAAATTGAAAGCCACTTTGGCGATGAGGTGCGGCAGCTGGTTGAAGGTGTCACCAAACTGTCAAAGTTCAACTTCGATAGCAAAACCGAGCGCCAGGCCGAAAACTTTCGCCGCATGTTTTTGGCCATGGCCCAAGACATTCGCGTGATTGTGGTGAAGCTGGCCGACCGCCTGCACAACATGCGCACCTTAGAGCACCTCAGCGACGAGAAACGCAGCCGCATCGCCCGCGAAACCATGGAGATCTTTGCTCCCCTGGCCAACCGCCTGGGCATTGGCCGCTTTAAGTGGGAACTAGAAGATCTTTCCTTTAAGTATCTAGAGCCTGATGCCTACCGGCAGATGCAGCGCCACATCACCGAAAAGCGAGCCGACCGCGAGGCAAGGCTGGTGCAGGTGGCCGAAACCCTGCGCCAGCGCATGCACCAGTCCGACATTCAGGTGGTCGATGTCAGCAGCCGTCCCAAGCACCTCTACGGCATTTACCGCAAAATGGAGCGTCAGCAAAAAGACTTCACCGAAATCTACGACATCGCCGCCATTCGCTTGATCGTCGGCACCCACGAGGAGTGTTACCGCGCTCTGGCCATTGCCCACGATGCCTTTCGCCCGATTCCGGGCCGCTTTAAAGACTACATTGGCCTGCCTAAGCACAACCGCTACCAGTCGCTGCACACGGTGGTGATTGGCCCTAAGGGGAAGCCCATTGAGGTGCAGATTCGCACCCTAGAGATGCACCATATCGCCGAGTACGGCATCGCCGCCCACTGGAAGTATAAAGAAACCGGCGCTTCGACCAACACCCGCATCAGCGCTGACGACGAAAAATTTACTTGGCTGCGGCAGCTGCTGGAGTGGCAAAACGATCTCAAAGACGCCAAAGATTTTCTTGAAAACGTCAAAGGCAATCTGTTTGACGAAGATGTCTACGTCTTTACCCCCGATGGCGATGTGGTGCCTCTCAGTCGGGGGGCGACCTCCGTAGATTTTGCCTACCGCATCCACACCGAGGTGGGCAACCACTGCGCCGGGGCCAGGGTCAACGGCCGCATCGTCACCCTCGACACCGCGCTGGAAAATGGCGACATCGTTGAAATCATCACCCAAAAGAACAGCCACCCCAGCCTCGACTGGCTCAATTTTGTGGTCACCCCCAGCGCCCGCAACCGCATTCGCCAGTGGTATAAGCGATCGCACCGCGACGAAAATATCGTCCGAGGCCGCGACATGCTCGAAAAAGAGCTGGGCCGCAGCGGTTTCGATGCCCTGCTCAAGTCTGAGCCAGCCCAGATGGCCGCCGAGCGCTGCAACTACCAGAGCGTAGACGACTTTTTATCAGGGCTGGGCTACGGCGAAGTCACCCTCAGCCTGTTTGTCAACCGGCTGCGAGAGGCTGTCAAGGCCAAGCAGCCCCTAGAGGTGCTGTCGCCTGAGTCATCGCTAGAGGGTTCTGACCAGTTTTTGGCCGGGGCCGTCACCAGTCACCAGAAGCTGCGCGCTGCTCCTTCTAAAGATCCGATTTTGGGCATTGAGGGGCTGGTGCACCACATCGCGGGCTGCTGCAACCCCCTGCCCGGCGAGCCGATCATAGGCAGTGTTTCCCTGGGCAGCCGAGGCATTGCCATCCACCGCCAGGGCTGCCCTAACCTGGCCGACATCCCGGGCGATCGCATCATTCCCGTCAGCTGGAATCACGGCGACCACAACGGGGTGCGCCAGACCTACCCGGTGGAGGTGCGCATTGAGGTGATCGACCGGGTGGGCGTGCTCAAGGATATTCTCTCCCACCTGTCAGACCTGCAAATCAACGTCCACAAGGCCCAGGTCAAGACCTTTCCGGGCCAAACTGCTGAAATTGACCTGGGTCTAGATGTGAAAGACCACGCCCACCTGGACCAAACCTTTGGGCAAATTCGCAAGATGGCCGACGTGCTCAAAATTCGCCGCATCAGCGCAGGCGGGTAGGTGCTCTAGCCAATTTCAACTAACTGGATGCGGTCTTAGGCGGCCTGTTCTGTAGCGTTGGGCGTGGTAGCGAGGGGAATAACTACGGCATCGGCGGGCTGAGGTTGGAAGCTATCCCACTGATTTAAGAACTGGGCGAGGTGGTGGTCGCCCTGGGCGATGCGATCACCTACCGCCAGCCGCACTCGGGCCTCTTCCTCCACATACTGCTCTGCGCTAAAGAATCCCGCAAACCGAGCCGTCCGCAGCCACACCAGGTAGGTGCTCAGGGCGTCGTACTGGCTCTGCTCCACGATAGATCGCAGATCGCCTACCACCCATAAATCCACCACATCCGGTGGCTCTGCCCCCACGTAGCTGGGAATGCTCATCGCCCTGGCCAGTTCGTGCAGCGTGGGCGTGGCAATGCCCCAGCCGCTGAGAGCCTGCTTCAAATCAATGTGGGCGTCGCTGCTGCGGCTAAAGTAGTCATTGCCCCAGCCCTTTTCTGCGCGGCGGCAAAATTCTGGGGCGGCAACGCCTGCTACCAGCCCCCGCTGAAGCAAAATGGGCAGGTCGGTAGTCTGAGAGTTAAAGCCCACCAGCTGGGGATGGTGCTGCCCCAGATAACCCAGAAACGTTGCGATCAGCTCCCCTTCATCCATCAGGTGGTCGATCTGTCTCGGCAGGGTGGTCAGCCGCAAAGAGACAGGACCATCGGTCTGCTGCTCACGGATCACGGCGGAGACGGCGACCACTCGGCACAGGGCTGTTTTCAGGTGAGGGCGGGGCTTCTCTGCGGTGGCCCCAGCCCTGGCCCACATCACCTCAAACACCTCGTTATCTGGTTGGGTCTCAGGTAGCCCGTACACCCGCCGCCCCGAGGCCGGGTCGGGTGCCCACTCCAGATCAAAGGCACAGACCTGCCGACCGACCGATTTGAACATGGCTGCCTCCTGAGATGCGTTAAAGAGAGCGGCGGGCATCTGCCCGCCGCTCTCTTTAATATTCCCGTTTCAGCCCCCACAGAATCTGTTTAGGGCACCTGCCAAGCGCGCTGGTGGTAGTCGTCGGGTTCAGGGAACAGGTCGACGGGTTCGCCGTGGTGATGGTGCCCATGCCCGTGGTCATCGCCGTGGGCGTGTCCATGCCCGTGCCCATGATCATGGCCGTGCCCGTGGTCGGACTGACCGCCCCCGGCGGCGAGGCGAAACTTGCACATTTCGCAGTTCATCGCCACCTGGCCCAGGTGGGTTTCAATCTCGCGATCGCGCAAAATCTGCATCAGCTGCGGGTGGCTGCCCATCTCGGGCAGGTAGCTGACCAGCTGTTCGGGATGAGCTATCTGCTCCTGTCCACAGATCCCCATGATCTTTTTAATCAGCACCCCAGTAAAGAGAAAGTAGGGCAGTACGATAATCCGCTTGGGCGCGTACATGCGGGCGCGGCGAAAGCCCTCTTCGAGGCGAGGGTGGGTAATGCCGATAAAGCAAATTTCCACCGTTTTGTAGCGGCTGCCCTCCCAGACAATGCGGGCCAGCTTATAGACATCACCGTTAGCGTCGGGGTCGCTGGCCCCCCGGCCCACAAACAGCAGCACCGTGTCTTCGCGGGCAATGCCGTCGGGGTTAAACCGAGGGCTGTCTAGCTCCTCTAGCCGCTCTTGCCACAGCTGAATGATCGCCGGGGTAATGCCAAAGTGGCGACCGTAGTGGAACGTCACCTGAGGATGGCGCTGGCGGGCGCGGTCTAGCTCGTTGGTAACGTCAAACTTGTTGTGGCGGGCGGCAAACAGCAAAATCGGCAGCACCGAAATATCGGTGTAGCCCTTCTCTACGCACAGGTCTACCCCGTCTTGAATGGTGGGCTCGCTCAGCTCTAAAAAGCAGGGAATCACCGGGCGCGAGGTGTCGAGGGCCTGGTAGGCGGCGGCGAATTCGAGCACGCGACCACGCCCCTCTGTGTCTCGACTGCCGTGGCCCACCAGCAGCAGCGGCCGCTGGGCCGGCAGCGGTGACCAGGTGCCGGTTGCACTGGGAGAAAAATCGTTGGGGGTGGTGATGATAGGTGCGATCGCCATAGGTGCTCAAAATGCCGCAGTGATACTCAATCTAACCCTCAGCCCCAGCCAAAAGACATCACCTGCGAAAATCTAGCTACTAGGAGCCTGGGCGGCGCTAACCTAGACCCAGGGTAAACCTAAAAAGCTAAATCAATTCCCAGATAAATCTGGTGCTAGAACCAAGACAATAAAAAAAATCGCAGCCAGATAAAAATCGGTCCGCCTGGCTATCTTAGCCCAGGGCAGACCGTAGAACCATCCTGGGGGTGGGCATAAACGCAATGGAAAAATAACCATGGAAGAAGCCCTAGACAAGCAGCAAGGCAACTGGCGTGATGGTCAAAGACCAACCCTGCGAGATCGCCTGCGCAGCTACCTAGACAACACCGACACCCTGGCGGGTCGGGTGATCAACGGCGTGATCGTGCTGCTGATTTTTCTCTCTGCCGTCATTTTTGTCGTTAAAACCTACCCGATATCGCCCGTCCTCGACACCTGGTTAAATGCCCTCGACTGGCTGATCGTGGTGGCATTCACCCTCGAGTACGGCCTGCGGTTGTGGGTGGCCCAGCGGCCCTGGCGCTATGCCTTCAGCCTCTACGGCCTGATCGATCTAGTGGCCCTGTTGCCCTCGTGGATTGGCATTTTTGATATTCGCTTTTTGCGCTTTTTTAGATCGCTACGAATCCTACGACTAGTGCGAATTTTTGACGACAGGCGTTGGTTTGGTCAAGTAACCAGCACCGACAGCCTAATTTTGATCCGCATCTTATTGACCCTAGGCACCATCATCTTCATTTACTCGGGCCTGATTTTTCAGGTCGAACATCCCAACAACCCTGAAGCTTTTGCCACTTTTTTAGACGCCCTTTACTTTGCCGTCGTTACCATGACCACCGTTGGCTACGGCGATGTCACACCGATCTCCGAAGCTGGGCGTGGTCTGACGGTGATGATGATTCTCACCGGCATTGCCCTTATCCCTACCCAAATCAGCAGCCTGATCCGACAGCTCAACCGGGTTTCCCACCACCAAAATCAGCCCTGTCCTGGCTGCGGCCTGGCTTTCCACGACGGCGATGCCCAATTTTGCAAACGTTGCGGTACTCTTCTAGAGTCCTAGCATTACCGCTGCGCTGCTCCTATTTGTGGCTGTGGCTTTAGAGTATGGCTGTAGCCAGGCTGGTTGAGACATCACCCAGATACACGTGCCAACGTTGGCCTGATTATCTCGGTAACAAACCATAACGATTTTTGAAAAAGCAAATATACCTTTTGCCAGATACGGTCTTTCCGGTACAATAGCCACCCAAAAGCCACGCCAGCCCTGCTACCGCTTTTGGCTGCGCGGTGTACGTGTTCAAGCCAGGCTCATAGCCTTGCCCGGCTAACCCATTCACAGTTAGGACGTCCCATGACTTCTGTGCTCCACCGCCCCACCGACAATGCCAAGCTGGCCGGCCTTCCAGAAGATGTCAGAGCCAGACTGCAAGACCGCTTCAAGCTTGTAGTCCCTGCCCGCTCTGCCTCTGACCCATCCCCATCCCCTGTGCTCGACAACGCTCCCCCTGTTGATCCATCTGTTCAGCCCATTGTCTCGCTCACCAACGTCGAGAAAGTTTACGCCAACGGTAGCCATGCCCTAACTGGCGTCAACCTGACCGTCAATCCCGGCGATTTTCTCTTTGTCACCGGCCCTTCCGGCTCTGGCAAATCGACCCTGCTCAAACTGCTCTACGGTTATGAGCGCCCCACCAACGGCAGCATTCTAGTGGCCGATGAGCCCATCTCTGACCTGCGAGGCAACCGCCTTGCTAAAATGCGCCGCCGCATTGGCGTCGTTTTCCAAGATTACAAGCTGATTCCCAAGCGCACCGTGGCCGAGAACGTGGCCTTTGTACTGTGGGCCCAGGGTTTCACCCGCAAAGAAATTCACCGTCGCCTCTGGCCCACATTAAAGATGGTAGGCCTCCAGGGTAAGGCCCAGTGCTTCCCCGACGAGTTATCCGGCGGTGAGCAGCAGCGAGTGAGCATTGCTCGCGCCGTGGTCAACACCCCGCCTCTGCTGCTGGCCGACGAACCCACCGGCAACCTCGACGCCGACAACTCCCTGCAAGTGATCAAAATTCTCAAAAAACTCAACTCCATCGGCATCACCGTCATCGTCACCACCCACGACGAGCACCTGGTGCGCATTTCTAACCACCCCGTCGTGCAGATCAAGAACGGTCGCCTGCATCACCTGCGCCGCTAACGCTACATTCCTTAACATCAAGCGCTACGCCCCCTCCAATCAATAGGATAATGATCAGAGCTAACGCCCTGGTGGTCTGGGTCAAGACTCCAGGAGAATTTGGTCTTTGAGAGGAACGTGCCTTGGTCAGTACAGCCCCATTTAAAACAGCAAAATCACAGGAAATATTTGCCGCCGCCCAAAACCTGATGCCGGGCGGTGTGAGTTCCCCGGTACGCGCCTTTAAGTCGGTGGGCGGGCAGCCCATTGTGTTCGATCACGTTAAAGGTGCCTACATCTGGGATGTAGACGGCAACAAGTACATCGACTATGTGGGCACCTGGGGGCCTGCCATCTGCGGCCATGCCCACCCCGAAGTGCTGGCATCCCTGTCGGCCGCACTCGAAAAAGGCACCAGCTTTGGTGCTCCTTGCTATCTCGAAAACGTGCTGGCCGAAATGGTCATTCAGGCCGTGCCCAGCATCGAGATGGTGCGCTTCGTCAACTCCGGCACCGAAGCCTGCATGGCGGTGCTGCGGCTGATGCGCGCCTACACCAGCCGCAACAAAATCATCAAGTTTTCGGGCTGCTACCACGGCCATGCCGACATGTTTTTGGTGCAGGCCGGCTCTGGGGTGGCGACCCTGGGTTTGCCCGACTCCCCAGGGGTGCCCAAATCGGCCACTATTGACACTCTCACCGCCCCCTACAACGACCTCGAAGCGGTCAAAGCCCTCTTTGCCCAAAACCCAGGAGAAATCGCCGGGGTGATTCTTGAACCTGTGGTGGGTAACGCCGGGTTTATCACCCCCGACGGCGGATTCCTAGAAGGCCTGCGAGAAATTACCCGTGAGCACGATGCCCTGCTGGTATTTGACGAAGTTATGACCGGCTTCCGCATCTCCTACGGCGGTGCCCAGGCCAAGTTTAACGTCACCCCCGACCTCACTACTCTGGGTAAAGTTATCGGCGGTGGGCTGCCCGTAGGTGCCTACGGTGGTCGCCGCGAGATTATGGAAATGGTTGCTCCTGCTGGCCCGGTGTACCAGGCGGGCACCCTCTCTGGGAATCCCCTGGCCATGACCGCAGGCATCAAAACCCTCGAACTGCTCCAGCGGCCCGGCACCTACGATGAGCTAGAGCGGCTGACCGCCAAGCTCACCGAGGGTCTGCTTCAGGCAGCCCGCGATACGGGCCACGAAGTTTGCGGTGGCCACATCAGCGCTATGTTTGGCATGTTCTTTAACCCTGGCCCGATCAGCAACTTCGAAGATGCTAAAGGCTCTGACCTGGAGAAGTTTAGCCGCTTCCACCGGGGCATGCTGGAGCGGGGCGTGTACCTAGCCCCGTCGCAGTACGAGGCCGGCTTTACCTCGCTGGCCCACACCGATGAGGATATCGACGCCACCATCGCCGCCGCCCGCGACGTGCTGTCGTCACTGTAGTTAACGGAAACCTCCATAAACGCCAAAAGCCCTGGGTTCGTTAAGAACTCAGGGTTTATTTTTCTACCCAGCGGGTGACTGGGCTTGGATTGGGTTTAGTTTAGTTGTTGTAGTCATTTCGGTGTCAGCCATGACAATCGCTCTGTCCCCCAACACCTCTGCATCCCTGGCTCCGCCTGCTTCTATAGAGCCTCTGGTAGTACCCGATCGCCTGTTGTTAGGGCCGGGGCCATCCAACGCCGACCCTCGCGTTATAGCTGCCATGAATCAGCAGCCCATCGGCCACCTCGACACCGCCTACCTGACCATGATGGATGAGGTACAGGAACTGCTTCGCTATACCTGGCAAACCACCAACCCCCTCACCTACGCCGTGGCCGGCACCGGGTCAGCGGCGATGGAAGCCACCCTTGCCAATGCGATTGAGCCGGGCGATCGCGTTTTGGTCTGCGTCAAAGGCTACTTTGGCTATCGCTTGGTAGATATGGCCCAGCGCTACGGGGCCGATGTGGTCACGATTAATCGGCCCTGGGGCGAAGCCTTTTCGCTCGAAGAACTGACTGCTGCCCTGGCAGAATATCGGCCTGCGGTATTGGCGATCGTCCATGCCGAAACCTCTACCGGGGTGCGTCAACCTCTCGAAGGCCTAGGTGCCGCCTGTGCTGCTCACGACTGTTTGCTGTTGGTCGACACCGTCACCAGCCTAGGCGGTGTCCCCATTTTTCTGGATGAATGGCAGGTAGACCTGGCCTACAGCTGTAGCCAAAAAGGGCTGAGCTGCGCCCCCGGTATCTCTCCTTTTACTATGAGCGATCGCGCCGTGGCCAAACTAGAGCGCCGCCGCCAGCCCGTCGCTAACTGGTACCTTGATGCTGCCCTGCTGCGTAAATACTGGGGGCTAGAGCGGGTCTACCACCACACCGCCCCGGTCAACCTTACCTATGCTCTGCGCGAAGCCCTGCGTCTGCTAGCGGAAGAAGGCCTAGACGCCCGTTGGCAACGCCACCAGCAAACCGCTGAATACTTCTGGTCAGGGCTAGCCGACCTTAGTCTGAGCTGCCATGTCGAAGAAACCCTCCGGCTACCCACCCTCACCACCGTGCGGGTGCCCGATGGGGTCGATGCTAAAGCCGTCAGCCGTCAGCTCATGGCCGACTACAACATCGAAGTCGGCGGCGGCCTCGGAGAACTCGGCGGCAGAGTGTGGCGCATTGGCCTCATGGGCTACAACAGCCAACCAGAGCATGTCGATACTCTGCTACATGCCCTGGCTGCAGTTCTGCGTCAGGTTACCTAACGCGAACCACGTTGCCTACCTATTTATGCCTATCTGTTTGTAAATGAATGGAAAACAGCAGAGCTTCTCCATAGTCTATGGAGAGGCTCTGCTGCTCCAAGCCACTTATAGCGGTGGCCAGTTCGCTGAGGACATCGGTAACTGTCATTTGCGAAAACTCGGGGAGCGAACTGGTGTATAACCATCGCTCCCAAAACTTCGGCATGTCCTAACCATAATGGCGATGGCTATAGCTGCTAGGCCACTTTCTGTTGCGCATTGTCCAGCAGAGGAAACCCCAGCTTCTCCCGCTGTTCCAGATACAGCTGCGCCACCCGCCGCGCCAGTCCCCGCACCTGGCGAATGTAGCGGGTGCGCTCCGTCACCGAAATCACCCCCCGCGCATCCAGCAGGTTAAACGTGTGGGAGCACTTCAGCACATAGTCATAGCTCGGTAGCACCAGCCCCCGATCCATCAGCTGCTCCGCCTCCTGCTGATACAGGTCAAACAGCGTAAACAGCAGCTCCGGGTTCGAGGCCTCAAAGTTATAGGTCGAGTTCTCAATCTCCGCCTGCATATAGATATCGCCATAGGTTAGCTGGTCATTCCAGCGGATTTTGGCGATCGCATCCACCTCCTGCAAATACATCGTCAACCGTTCTAACCCATAAGTGAGTTCAATCGACACCGGGCGGCAGTCAATCCCCCCGCACTGCTGAAAATAGGTGAACTGCGTCACCTCCATCCCGTCCAGCCACACCTCCCAGCCCACGCCCCAAGCACCCACCGCCGCATCCTCCCAGTTGTCCTCCACAAACCGAATGTCGTGGTCTTCAGGTTTAATACCCAGGGCACGCAGCGACTCTATATATACGTCTTGAATATCGCTCGGCGACGGCTTGATCAGCACCTGGTACTGAAAGTAATGCTGGTAGCGGTTCGGGTTCTCCCCATAGCGCCCGTCCGCCGGTCGGCGACAGGGCTCCGCATAGGCCACCGCCCACGGCTCCGGCCCCAGCGCTCGCAAAAAGGTGTGCGGGCTTTTAGTCCCTGCTCCCTTCTCCGTATCGTAGGGCTGCATAATCACGCAGCCCTGCTTAGCCCAAAAGTCATTCAGCGTCGCAATCACAGACTGAAAATGCACAGCTCTCCCCCGGTTACTAACCCAGACTCATACTCATAACCTCTAATAGTATTCAACAGACTTGCCCCCTGCGCTGCGAGATTCCCCAGCGGATATCCCAACGCAGTCGCTTGCAGCCCATTGCCATCTCTAGGCATAAAACTGGAGAAGATCTTTTTAGCCTGTCTGTATTTAAAATCACAAAGCTAGCTTAACGTCACCTTAAAGCCCTTAACCCTTATGCAGAGGGAACTCTACGACGCTACCCGTGCCGTTATTTCCGTAATTTCCAGCGCTAGATACGGTGGTTAGCGCGAAAGATTTTCCAAGAAAATGTTGATGAATCCGGGTTCTAACCTTTTACCGATAGCCTAAACCCCTTGCTGCGCGGGGATTTGAGGCGACTAAAAGAATTTCGACCCGGGAGT
>DAIPYU010000041.1:33898-35334 GCA_036782635.1 Nodosilinea sp. CTOTU7353 | reverse complement strand
GCTGCCTGCATGTAGGCATAGCAAATGGTGGAACCCACAAACTTAAACCCGCGCTGCTTGAGGTCTTTGCTCATCGCATCCGAGGCGGCGGTGCGGACGGGCACCTCGGCCATCGTAGGCCAGGCATTCTGCACGGTTTCGCCCTCGACAAACTGCCAGATGTAGCGATCAAAGCTGCCGAAGCTCTCTTGCACTCTGAGAAACGCCTGGGCGTTGAGGGTGGCAGCGGCAACTTTGAGCCGGTTGCGCACAATGCCCGCATTTTGCAAAAGCTCTTGGTGCTTGTCCGCGTCGTAGCCCGCGACGATCGCCGGGTCAAAGCCATCAAAGGCGGCGCGGAAGTTTTCGCGCTTGCGCAGAATGGTGAGCCAGCTCAGCCCCGCCTGGAAGCCATCGAGAATGATGAACTCGAAGTGTTTGGTGTCGTCGTGAACCGGCACCCCCCACTCGGTGTCGTGGTAGGCAATTTCGAGCGGGTCGTTGTGGTGCACCCAGCCGCAGCGGGGTAGGGCGTCGGGGGTGAGGGGCATGGTTAGGGCCAAAAACAAGATTAATGCAATTGTACTGGTTTGGGCGGCGCGAGGGGCAAAGATTGGCGGGGCGATCGCCTCCCTCACCCAAACAATCGCCCCCCTGAGCGCCATGACTCCTGATTGATCGCTAGTATGGGGAATGTCATTGCGTTCAGAGAACACCCATGTCTACCGCTGCACTTCCCGTCCAGGCTATGGATGACACCAAACACGGTCTGCCCGTCACGATCATTACCGGCTTTTTGGGCAGCGGCAAGACTACCCTGCTCAACCACATTTTGGCCAACCAAGAGGGGATTAAAACCGCCGTACTGGTGAACGAGTTTGGCGAAATCGGCATCGACAACGACCTACTGATCGCCGCCGAAAACAGCGACGACACCATGGTCGAGCTGAGCAACGGCTGCATCTGCTGCACCATCAACAACGACCTGATGGAAGCGGTATACAAGGTGCTAGAGCGCCAAGACAAAATCGACTACCTGGTGATCGAAACCACAGGATTGGCCGACCCGCTGCCCATTGCGCTGACCTTTCTGGGCACCGAGTTGCGCGACCTCACCCGCCTCGACTCTATCGTGACGTTGGTGGATGCCGAAAACTACAGCATGGATCTCTTCAACAGCCAGGCGGCCCACAACCAGATTGCCTACGGCGACATCATTTTGCTCAACAAGACCGACCTGGTCGATGAGGCCGAACTCGACCTGCTGGAGGTCAAAATTCGCGATGTCAAAGAGGGCGCTAGGATTCTCCGCACCGCCAAATCGCAGGTGCCGCTGCCGCTGATTCTCAGCGTGGGTCTGTTTGAGTCAGATCAATACTTTGGCGGCGAGGCCGAGGCCCACGATCACGACGCCCACGACCACAGCGCCCACGACCACAGCGCCCACGACCACAGCG
>DAIPYU010000041.1:10930-33798 GCA_036782635.1 Nodosilinea sp. CTOTU7353 | reverse complement strand
CCCACGACCACAGCGCCCACGACCACAGCGACTGTGAACACGAGGGCCATGATCATGGGCACGACCACCACGAGCACGACCATCACGGGCATGAACATCGCGGGCATCACTCTGACCACCTGGCCATCGACGGGTTTACGTCACTGTCCTTTGCCAGCGATCGCCCCTTTGCCATTCGCAAGTTTCAAAATTTCCTAGATAATCTGCTGCCCGAGTCGGTGTTTCGGGCCAAGGGCATTCTCTGGTTTGACGAAAGCCCCAAGCGCCATATCTTTCACCTCAGCGGCAAGCGCTTTTCCCTCGACGACGACGATTGGAAAGGTGAACCCAAGAACCAGCTGGTGCTGATTGGCCAGGGGCTAGATCACGACACCCTGCGGGCACAGCTTAATGACTGTGTCTGTGTGCCCTCGGCAGTCAAAGGCTGAGGGTTTGGTAGGTAAAGGATTAAACACAATGATCAAACGGCGAGAATTCACCAATTTGCTGGGGTTGGGGCTGTTGGCCAGCTCGCTGCCAGTGGCGATCTCCGCCTGTCAGTCTGACCCATCTCCCTCCGCTAGCTCAGGGGATGGCGAGTTTGTTGCCATCGGCACCGTGGCCGATTTAGATGCCGAGGGTGCCCTAGCTAACAGCAACCTTCAGGGCAATAACCTGGCGGTGATCCGCGACCCCAACGCGCCCGAGTCGGTGATTGCCGTCAGTGCCGCCTGCACCCACTCGGGCTGTACAGTCCCCTGGGATGCCGATCAGGGGGTGTTTGCCTGCCCCTGCCACGGCGGGCGCTTTAACCCAGACGGTACGGTGGCCGGTGGCCCGCCCCCTCGGCCCCTGACGACCTTTGAGGCTAGAATTGACGGCGATCAGGTGTTGGTGAGGGTTTAAATGCGGTCCTAGGTTGCAGGTGCAGGGCTCAAGGGCAGCACCGAAGCCTTTGCTTTTGCCGTCTTAACCCTTAAACCCGTTTCCTCTACCCCGTTTCCTCTACAAGGTATCCCCCTGCCCCAATGACCGATAACGGCCCCCAGTTTCATCCCGATTGCTTAGCTTGCCAAATTTTGGCAGGGGTACAGCTGGTACCCGGCGGCACCATTGCTGAGAATCTCTGGTGGGTGGCCGACCACTGCGTTGGCCCCTACGGCCTGGGGTCGGTGGTGGTTAAGACCCGCGCCCACCGCGAAAACCTGTGGGATCTGTCGCCAGCTGAATCAACCGCGCTGGGGCCATTTTTGCAGCAGCTGTCGGAGGCGATCGCCTTGGCCATGGAGGCCGAGCGGGTCTACGTCAGCCTCTGGGTCGATCAGCCGCCGTACCACGTGCATTTTGTGCTGCAACCGCGCTACCCCGATGGCCACCATCCCGAAGAACTGGGGCTGAAAGGACTAGAGCTACAGGTGTTTCGCACCCTGGGCAAGCCCCCCACCGAGGCAGAAATGGCCGAGGCCGCCGATCGCATTCGAGCGGTGTGGCAGCAAAAATTCGCCGCCGCCCCGTGCGAGTCGTAGTACAGCGGGTCACGGCCTCTCGGGTCAGGGTCGATGGCGCTGTCATCGGCGAAATTGGCCCAGGGCTCAACCTGCTGGTGGGTATTGCGCCCACAGACACCGAGACGGAACTGGCCTGGATGGCGCGCAAATGTCTCGATCTGCGGCTGTTTCCCTCGCCGGGCAGCGAGCGCTGGGATCTCTCAGTGCAAGAGATTCAGGGCGAGATCTTGGTCGTTAGCCAGTTCACCCTCTACGGCGACTGCCGCAAGGGGCGGCGACCCTCGTTTGATGGTGCGGCCCCGCCCGCCCAGGCCGAAGTGCTCTATAACGACTTTGTCGCACTGATAAAGGCCAGCGGGCTGCGGGTTGAGACTGGTCAGTTTGGGGCCATGATGCAGATCGAGATCCACAACGATGGCCCGGTGACGCTGCTCTTGGAGCGAGCAGCCCCAGCCTAGAGAATCCAGCGTAGAGACCCCAGGGTTCTGCGGCAGATCTTGCCCGCTAACCCGCCAATCCTGGCTAGAACCGTGGGGTCTACCTGATCATGGCTTTTCCTGAGCCTTCACCTGTTTGTGCCTACGCAACGGTAATCGACTCGGGAACCACCATGCGGTAGCCCATGCCCCGCACCGTTTCGATGGTGTTGCTGCCCAGTTTTTTGCGTAGGTAGCCCACGTACACATCGACAATGTTAGAGCCGGGGTCGTAGCCGTAGCCCCAGGCCAGATCGAGCAGCTGTTCTCGGCTGAGCACCTGACCCACATGGCGCATAAAGGTTTCGGCCAAAATAAACTCTCGCGCCGACAATTCTACGGGCTTGCCCTCGACCTGCACCTGGCGACTGATCAGATCGAGCACTACGGTGCCCACCGACAGGCTGGTTTTAGCGGGTTCGGGGGTGGTTTGCACCGTCCGCAGGCGGGCGCGAACGCGGGCCAGCAGCTCTTCAAAGCGAAAGGGCTTGGCCATGTAGTCATGCTCCCTAGGGCCAGGGCCAGGGCGGTCTGGACATCAGCCCCGTGGGTGGTGACAAACCTGTGCGGTCGCAGCCCCTTTTCTAAAAAAGAGGCGATGCGAGGCTCGTCTTCAACGATCAAAATGCGATTCATGGGCGGCTATTTTAGAGCGGCTGGAGGGGCAAAACCAAGGTGAATATAGACCCGCGATCGGGCTGGCTACTGAGATGAATAGTGCCCCCGTGGGCCTGGGGCGGGTCTCAGGCAGCTGCTAAAAATGGAATTTGGGGATCAATCACCGTCGCCACCCTATCTCAACACCATCGGTGGCTAACTGCGCAGGGCCGACTGCATGCGAAAGAGGGTGGCATAGGAGCCGTTTTTCGCTATCAGATCGCCATGGGTACCCGGCTCGGTCACCTGCCCCTGCTCCAGGCACAGCACCTGATCGGCCTGGGTCGCCAGCGACAGATCGTGGGTAATGAGAAACGCTGCGCCAGCGGGTCTGGAATTTGATCGAGCGGCACGGCCCCGGTGAGCTGCACCTTCGCGATCTATCAGCCCTTGATGCTGGGTCTGTTTTTCAATCAGCGGGGCGTTGACCTCCAGCAGGGCTGGAATGTGGTGAGTCTGGGCAAATTCGTCCGGGAATACTCAGTGGTCATTTTGAGTTTGGGTTGCTATGGTGAATGAGCTTTGAAATTTGTAAAGAAATCGTTACAAAATTTGGACATGGCAACCTTGGGTGCTGTCCGCCGAGTAGCCCTTAACTGTGGGGAGTTTCCGTAGCCTATGTCTGCAATCACTGTTTTTTGCGACTTCGACGGCCCAATCGCCGATGTCTCTGAGCGCTACTACGCCACCTACCGCCAGGGGCTAGACTGGGCAAAAACCATGGCCGAGGTCCAGGGCAACGACTTAGCCGTGCGCTATCTGTCAAAGGCCCAGTTTTGGACCTTTAAGCAAAACCGCGTGCCCGATCGCCAAATTGCCCACTGGTCTGGGCTGGAGGGGCAGCAGATCGACGGTTTCTTGAATCAGGTCAGCCGCATCGTCAACCACGGCAGTCTGCTCGACTACGACCAGGTGCAGCCCCAGGCCCGCGAAGGGCTAGATATTTTGCGCCAGTGCGGCGTGCGCGTGGTGCTGGTTACCCTGCGCCCCCCCAATCAGGTGCTGCGCTTCTTAGATCAGCATGACCTCTGCTGGGCGATTACCGATCTGTACGGCATGCCCGAGGCGGAGGCGGCCTACAAAAATCAGGCTAACCACAAAATAGATCGGCTCCAGACTGCGATCGCAGCTCAGCAGCGCCAGGGCCACGACCTGAGCCAGTCTTGGATGATTGGCGACACCGAAGCCGACATCATGGCCGGGCAAACCCACGGCATCGACACTGTCGCCGTGACCTGCGGCATTCGCAGCAGCAGCTACCTCCAGGGCTTTCGCCCCACCCACCTGATGGCCAACCTGTGGACGGCCTGTCAAAATCTGCAACAGCAAACTACCCTGGGGCGGCGTCATCTTTAGCCCTCTGGAGCTTAGTAAGCGGGGTATCGAGTGGAGCTTTGACGGCAAGAGCCCGGGGGATCAGAGAAAATCAGATCTTTTTTTAAGATTCTATGGGGTAGCGATCCCACCAGCGGTTGAGGGGGTAGTAGAGGGCCGGTGCCCAGAGGCTGCTCAAAATTGCTGAGCTAAGGGCGATGCGCTGGTGGAAAAGCCAAATCTTACCCAGGGGCGGATATAGAGAGTCTGTCGAGATCAGCTGGTGAAAGCTGATCTGTAGCGCCAGCACCGTTTCGGCAATCACCGCCATGGCAAACACAATCAGCGCCACTGAGACAATGTCTTCCTGTAGATAGCGCTGCTTTTGCAGCCGCGCCGTCAGCACCCCCACCACAATTAAGCTGAGGGTATGGGTCGGGTCAGGGGAGGTCATGGCGTCTTGCAGCAGGCCCAAGACTAGACCGGCGATCGCCGCTTCCCACTGGGTGCGCTTAATGCTCCAGGCCACCACCCAGATCAGCAGCCAGTGGGGCGAGACCCCCAGCAGCTGCATCCCCGGAATCCGACTGGGCAAAAGCAGTAGGCATGCGGCTACAGAAGCGACGGTGACGGCGCTATTGACCACCCAGGGACGCCGCCACAGCGGCAGTGACGACACGCGCATACTTGGGTTCATAGGCCCTCCCCGTCGCCATCAGGCACAAGACCATTCTGCGGATCGGAGCCGGGCAGCACCGGGGCATCGATAGTCTCTTGGGGGGCAAAGGGATGAATTACCGCCCACTCCAGCACCGGCAAAGGCGATGACAGCTGGATCACCGCCTCCGGGGCAGGGCTTCTGGTTAGGTCAATTGACTCAATTCGCCCCAGGGGAATATCCCTTGGGAACAGGCGGCTATAGGAGGAGGTGACAATCACATCGCCCGTATTGACATCGGGCAGTTTCTCAAAAAACTCCATTACCACCCGGTTGTTAGACTGGCCGCGCACAACGCCCATGGCCCGGCTGCGGCTCACCTTAGCCCCGACTCGGCTGGTGGGGTCACTGACCAACAGCACCCGCGATGTGCTGGGCGACACCGCTACGACCCGGCCCACTAACCCACCGGGCCCCGTCACCACGTAGCCAACAGCGACCCCGCTGCGGCTGCCCTGGTTGAGAATAACGTGCTGCCACCAGTGATCGGCTCCGCGACCGATCACGGTGGCGCGCAACCCCTCGGTGGTAATGGTGTCCTCGTAAGCTTGGAGGGTCTGTAGCGCCTGGTTTTGATTTTCTAGCTCAACAATGCGCTGCTGCAGCTCCAAAATATAGCTATCTTCAAACTGCTGCTCGCGGCTTAGCCCACCCTGTAAAGGCCGAGTTACCCAGTGATAGGCCTCATAGATCAGCACACCGTCGCTGGCTCGCAATAGCCAAGCTGAGGAAACGGCCAGGGTAACCATTCCCGCTTTAAGGGCGTGACGTGTCCACCAGCGGCGTAGAGCAAACATACTTTCTGGGTAGATGACAACTCGAACGCAGTCCTAGGTCACCCTAGAGGCTCCGTCCGCTGAAAACCCGGCCCATCTGGCTAAAGTTTTCTAGCACTCGACCGGTGCCTAGCACCACGCAGCTGAGGGGGTCAGCCGCTACGTGCACCAAAATGCCTGTTTCATGGCTAATTAGAGTGTCTAAGCCCTTGAGCAGCGCTCCGCCTCCGGCCAGCATGATGCCCCGGTCAATGATATCAGCGGCCAGCTCGGGCGGGGTGCGTTCTAGGGTGCGCTTTACAGCTTCGACAATCACCGAGAGAGGTTCTGCCATGCTCTCGCGAATTTCGGCACTCTTGACCGTCACCGTGCGGGGCAGCCCCGACAGCAGGTGCAGACCCCGCACATCCATAGCGATTTCGTGGTCGTCAGGGCTGGGGTAGGCCGAACCAATGTTAATTTTGATCTCTTCTGCGGTGCGCTCACCTACCACCAGGTTGTGCACCTTTTTCATGTAGCTAGAAATTGCTTCGCTCAGCTCGTCTCCAGCCACTCGCACCGATTCGCTGAGTACGGTCCCCTGCAAACTCAGCACCGCCACCTCGGTGGTACCGCCGCCGATATCGACGATCATGTTACCGGTGGGCTCAGCCACGGGCAGACCAGCACCAATGGCGGCAGCCACCGGCTCGTCAATTAAATAGACTGTGCGGGCACCGGCCTGCTGGGCGGCATCCATCACCGCGCGGCGCTCAACTCCGGTTACACCACTGGGAATGCCAATAACGATGCGGGGCGACACCAGGGTGCGGCCTTCATGTACCTGACGAATGAAGTGCTTGAGCATCAACTCAGCAGTATCAAAGTCGGCGATCACCCCGTCGCGCAGAGGACGCAGGGCGACAACGTTACCAGGGGTACGACCCAGCATGCGTTTGGCCTCTTCACCCACCGCCAGAGGCTTCTTTTCGATTTGATCTATGGCCACAACGGAGGGTTCTTGCAGCACCACCCCTTTGCCAGAAACATACACCAGGGTGTTGGCCGTACCCAGGTCAATACCCATATCGCGGGAAAATCTGTCGAAGAGAGCCACAGGCAACAACGCCCCTAAACTAAGGAAAAACAGAGAACCGACGCCACTGCTAGTCTAAAGCGACCAACACTGATGTCGATGTGGATTCTATTACGTTTCATATCAATGCGTCCAGTAACTGATTATTCATCGACCAGTAAGAAATTGACGCGATCGCGATGTCAGCCTCCGCAGGTTTTGCAGCTGATCTCCCCTCTCCATTGCCCTATCCATTGAAGGAAGCAAAAAGGGACAATGAACCGCTTGCCTGCGACCGATCAGAATCTTGTTGAGATTCCTGACGGATGATCAAGTTTCGCCTACAATGCGGAAACGAGTGTTGAGCAAGCAGATAATGACGATCAATGTGGTTACTCTAGTCGGTCGAGTTGGCACTGATCCAGAGGTGAAGTATTTTGAGTCTGGTACGGTAGTGTGCAATTTGACCCTGGCGGTACGGCGGCGGTCCAGCCGAGACGACAAACCCGACTGGTTCAACTTGGAGCTGTGGGGCAAGAATGCTGAGGTAGCCGCTAACTACGTCCGCAAAGGTAGCCTGATTGGCATCAGCGGCGCACTCAAGCTCGACCACTGGCAAGATCGCTCTACGGGGGCGGCGCGCTCTAAGCCCGTAGTGCGGGTTGACCGCCTTGACCTGCTCGGCTCTCGCCGCGACAATGAGTCGGCTGTGGGCTACAGCGACGACGAGTTTTAAGTAGGTTTCCAGGCAAGAAAATACCAGCTTTAGTTCAGCAGCTGTAGCCGCTGTAGGGTGGACATTGACCACCATTGGGAAGATTTTCTACAAAAAGTCACCCATGTTTTATTCTGACATCTGCTCAGGGTAAGTATCCTTGGCAGGTTTGTCTATGGGGCGGCGGGGCCAACTTCCTCTAGCCAGTCAAAGATTTGGCTGAGTTGTTCTGTGGTGACGAGGCCATACTGCCACAGGGCCATGGGCAGCAAATTGGTGGTCTGCCCAGCTTTGCGCAGACCCATGGCGATCGCCTCAGACGAGATTGCTAACTCAGTCTGAAGAAATTGGATGAGCTGCACTTGACGCTGGGAAGGCATAAGAGTATTGCAGAGGCAAGCTTTAACAATCACTATAGCGACTCTGGCTAGCTTTTGACTCTACTTTGGGTCAGGAGGACCAAACCTGCGGGGTGTAACTACTTAGCTAAAATTTAGCTACTGCCCGGGGGGGCGACTTTCTAAGTAGTCGGTCAGGCGGGTAAGGGTGTCGTTGAGTTTTTCCTCGATGCTGGGTTCTGCGGCGGCAGCCTCTACGGCTTCTTTTCGTTTGAGGCGCTCAAAGATACGAATAATCAAAAACAGCACTAGGGCAATAATCAAAAAGTCAATGATGGCGCCTAAAAAGCTGCCCAAACGAATACCCGGCCCCACCACTGCTTCGCGCCAGTCAGTGCCAGCCCCCGCCAGCATCGGGTTGATGATGGCGGGCATGAGAATATCTTCGACCAGAGAGCTAATAACAGCTCCAAAGGCACCACCGATAATGACCGCCACAGCTAAATCCACCACACTTCCCTTCAAGGCAAATGCCTTGAAGTCATCCCAAAAACTGCGGACGCGGACGCGTCGCCCTCCTACACCGTTGGCCATAGCGTTGTACTCCCAGCCGATTGTACTTCTCAGAGATCAAGCTATACATTAGTACAGGCATAGAAAAGAATCTACTGGTTCTAGCCAAAGGGATGTGTGGCTAGAACCAGTGGGTTTATGAAATCACTGGTTCATGCACCAAGTTCTACTGCTAGCTGCGGCCAGGGGCCGAACAGCTTAGATTGGTGGGCTGATTGCGGCAGGCGGCGGGCGCTGGCTTAAGATGTCGTTAACCCTGGGGTTCTCAGCAGGGTTGTAAAATTACAGCGAACTGCGATGGAAACTGCTTCACCATGCTGGAACCGACCCAGGTAATTGAGCTATTCATGACCTCTCCCAACATCCATGAGGTTAAAGCTGGGAAAATCATTTTTGAAGTCGACGCCCCTGGCGAAGTCATGTACGGGGTGATTGAAGGTGAGGTGGAAATGTTTGTGCGTGGTCATGCCGTGGAAACCATCAGCCACGGCGACATATTTGGCGAAGGGGCGCTGGTGCAAATTCCTCCCGTGCGGGCCTCTACAGCAGTGGCTAAGACCGATTGCAAACTAGCGGCGGTCGATAGGGCCCACTTCATGTTTTTGGTGCAAGAGACGCCGCTGTTTGCCCTGGAAGTCATTCGCAGTCTCTCGACCCGACTGCGCCACCTTAAGGCCCTAGTGTAGGTGCAGTGTAGGTGCAGTGTAGGCAGGGGAAAGCCCAGTCGTGAAGGGTTTCTGGTTTGAACTGTCTGACCGTAGCCTGGTGACTATGGCCCAGCCGTATGTTTAGCCACCCTTTGTGTCACGGCATCCGTCCTATCCTCTAAACTGCACCTCAAGGATGTTAGTGAATACGGTTTAGACCGAGGAGTAACAGGATGGATGCAGCCGCCCTTTGGCAACGCTATAAAGACTGGCTCTATTACCACGAAGGCTTGGGCTTTTACCTAGATGTCAGCCGCATGGGGTTTGACGATGCTTTTGTGGCCAGCATGCAGCCCCGCTTTGCCAAAGCCTTTGCCGATATGGCAGCCCTGGAGTCAGGGGCGATCGCCAACCCCGACGAAGACCGCATGGTGGGTCACTACTGGCTGCGCGACCCCGACCTGGCCCCCACCCCCGAGCTCAAGCAAGACATTCTCGAAACCCTAACCAGCATTGAGCAGTTTGCCAGCCAGGTACGCACCGGCAGCATCACCCCCCCTGGGCAAGCGCGCTTTACCGATGTGCTTTCTATCGGCATTGGTGGTTCGGCTCTGGGGCCGCAGTTTGTCGCTCAGGCCCTGGGGCCTGACTTTCCGCCGCTAGAGATTCACTTTATCGACAACACCGACCCCGAGGGCATTGACCGCATTTTGGCCAGGCTCGAAGATAAGCTGCCCACCACTCTGGTAATTGTCACCTCTAAGTCAGGCGGCACCGCCGAAACCCGCAACGGTATGGTCGAGGTGCGCACCCGATTTGAGCAGCGGGGGCTAGATTTTACCAAACAGGTCGTCGCCGTTACCGGGCGAGACAGCAAGCTAGAGAAGCAGGCCCTGAGCGAGGGCTGGCTCACTACCTTTCCTATGCGCGACTGGGTGGGGGGGCGCACCTCTGAGCTATCGGCGGTGGGTCTGCTGCCTGCGGCCCTGCAAAACATCAGCATTCGCTCTATTCTCGGCGGGGCCAAAGAGATGGATGCCGCCACCCGCTTGCCCGACCTGCGCCGCAACCCCGCTGCCCTGATCGCCCTGGCCTGGTACTACGCGGGCAACGGCAAGGGCGAAAAAGACATGGTGGTGCTGCCCTACAAAGACAGTCTGCTGCTGTTTAGCCGCTACCTGCAGCAGCTGGTGATGGAGTCGCTGGGCAAAGAAAAAGATCTTGACGGCAACTTGGTCTACCAGGGCATCGCCGTTTACGGCAATAAGGGTTCCACTGACCAGCACGCCTACGTGCAGCAGCTGCGCGACGGGGTGGCCAGCTTTTTTGTCACCTTTGTTGAGGTGCTTAAAGACCGGGCCGGCGACTCGGTGGAGATGGAACCCGGTGCTACCAGCGGTGATTTTCTCTTTGGCTTCTTGCAGGGCACCCGCAAAGCCCTGTACGAAAACAGTCGCGGCTCGATCACCGTGACCTTGCCCGAGGTCAACGCCCATACAGTTGGGGCACTGATCGCCCTCTACGAGCGGGCGGTAGGCTTCTACGCCTCGCTGGTCAATATCAACGCCTACCACCAGCCAGGGGTTGAGGCGGGCAAGCTGGCCGCCGCTGGGGTGCTCGACCTCCAACAGGCGGTAGTCAAAGCCCTGGCCCAAAGCCCTGAGCCGCTTACCCTGAGCCAGCTGGCGGAGCAGGCCGGGGCACCGGATCAGGTGGAGACGATCTATGCGATCGCCCGTCACCTCCATGCCAACCAGCGCAGCCTGGTGATCCACGGCAACCCGGGCCACCCCGAGGCGCTTAAGATTGCCGCTCTGGGCTAGCGAACTGGGGCTAGGGCTGTGGGTGTCTGGGGCGATCGCCGCCCTAATCTGGAATCCACACGTAGGGGCTACCAGAGACGCTCACCCCCTCGGCTTGAGAAAAGCGCACCACCACCAGTCGAGAACTGTCGCGGCCCAGGTCGAGGTAGCCGCTCGCCCATAGGTCAGAGCGCACCACGCCGGTGACTTCGAGCCGATAGCCCCCAGGGGGTAGATAGAGGGTCTTTTGGCGGTCAAAGTTGCCGGGCCGGTGCACGACCCGACCATTGAGGTAAACCGTGCCCCACTCGCGGCCTCGGGCATCTAGCTCTACTCTGATTTGGGTCTCTTCGCGCCGGGGCACCGGGTAGGGCGGCACGATGATTATTGTCGGGTTCACCGGCGATCGCTGAATGACGGTCGGCCCTCGTCGAATAATCACTGGGTGGGAGCGAATAATGCGGTCTGGCTGAATGGTGGGGGTCGCCTGGGCCTGAGCCAGCGGTGCCCAGAGTAGCGCCAGCCCGGCCGTGAGACCAACGCTACCGCGCCAGATCAGAGGGGGCAGCGCCCTCCAGAGATGGGGTGATGACCATCGGCCCTGCCATTGGCGTTTAGAGCGCTTGGTTCTGTATATGTCAACCACCATCCTCACTACTCCTGAAAAATCGCAGCTCTCGTCTGACGGTAGTTGCCCCCTGCTCGTCAGCTGGGTTCTTTGGCCCGTTTCTTTGGCCCGTTTCATTAGGCCAACAAATGGCCCATAGCTAATTGCACGGCCAGTTCTAGGCTAGCCTACGGGTAGATATCCACACCTCGGCCTAGCTACCTAACCGAGTAAAGTTGACTAAAATTCAAATAAAGGAAAAGCAGTTGGCCTAGGTTAGCGGCTAAGCTAGCGCTAAAGCTTGATTCAGTCTGGGCGTCAGTCTGGGCGATCGCCCCACCCAGGGCACCCAAATCTATTTTGCCAAATCTAGTTCGTTTTAGAGGATAGGGCTTTGAGTAACACCAGCAACTTTCGTGAAGCCATCAGCAAGGCTAAGGGCCAAACTCTCGTCGGCCCCAACGTAATTAAAAAAGCGCTGCCCTTCGTCGGCGTCGGGCTGATTTTGACCGCCCTGGGCTCCTTCGGCGGTCTGAGCGTGATGGCCACCAACCCGGCCATTTTTATGCCCACCTTTTGGGTGGCGTTGATTGCTCAAATTGCGCTGTTCTTTCTGGCCATGAACGTCGCCTCTAAGGGCAACGACAGCACCGCTCTGCCCCTGCTGGCCACCTACAGCCTGCTGACGGGCTATACCCTCAGCGGCCTGCTGGCCGTAGCCATCGGTACTGCGGGGGTCGGCGTGACCGGCATTGGGGCATCGGCCATGGCCTGCGGTGTGGTCTTTATTGCCGCCCGCCAGATTGGCTCTAACCTGTCTGAAGAAGACGGCTTCGCCCTCACCAAAACCATCGGCATGGGCGTGGGTGCTGTGCTGCTGGCGGTGGTAGGTCAGTTTGTCTTCACTCTGTTTGGTGGCCCCGTTCCCCAGTTTCTCGACATCGCCATTTCGGCCTTTGGCGTGCTGGTGTTCTGCGGCGCTTCCGTGGTGGATTTCTTCATCCTGCCCCGCACCTACAAAGATGAGCAGTACCTATCGGCAGCCCTGTCGATGTACCTGACCTACATCAACCTGTTTGTGTTCATTCTGCGTCTGCTGATCGCCATCAACCGCGACTAGTCAGCGCCTTGAGGGCGACCCTTGGTCGATCAAAAAGCCTCGAAACCCTCTGGTTTTGAGGCTTTCTGCTGACAATGGCAGTCTCTCTAGCGACGCCAGAGAGGCCGGATAGTTGTTAGCATTGATCCACAACCGGTCACATCACCCGGTTCCGTTGGGAGCTAGCCTGGCCATGCAAAGCATCTCAATCAAAGACGAGTACGCCGAGGTTTTTAGCACCTTGGGAGACTTGCAGACTACCATCGACACTGCCCTGCAACGGTACGCCATTGAGAAAATTACCCAAAAAATCAATGAGCTGAGGCAGCAAGACGAGGGCTATGCGACTAAGTACGGCTTGGGCTATGGCGACTTCTCAGCTAAGACCTCTACAGATATCGAGTTCGTCAACCACGTCGAGCAATCCATTGAAAAAACCTGGGAGATCGACCTGGCTAACTGGGAATTTTGCCATCGGGGGATCGAGGATTGGATGCAGAAGTTGCAGGTTATCTTGCTGGCGTAGTTCGGCTAGCTGAAGCTTACGTCGGGGAGTATATCCCTCACCTGCACCAGAGCGACAAAACTGAGTTGGTCTTGACCGATGAGATTTTCTTTGAGGCTTTTGTTCACTGGTTAAAAGAAACCCATCCTATGCCCAGCTAGGCGGTAAGGCCTTGCTCCATGTTTAACGGTCGCTGTTTTTGCCAGCGAGATGCGATCGCCGCTGCCGCCAGTCTTCCGGTCTGGGCCGCCCCATTCATGTAGCCGTAGTACTCATCGCTAAACTGCTCACCGGCAAAGGCTAAGTTGCCCACCGTCACCGTTTGGCGTTCGGCTAAATGGTCAGACTCCACATAGAGAAAGTCTTTGAATTTGAGGTATTGCCCCGGTCCGAAGCTGCTGTAGGCTCCGCCAAAATCTGGGTCTTTGGCCCAGGCGGTGCGGGCGTAGCGATCGCCCCTGGCCCCCTCCAGTTCCTTCAGGTAGGGGATGGTTAGCCCCACCAGTTCTCTTCCCCGCTCCGCCACATTCCCCTCGGCCTGGCCCAGTTCATCGCCCCCTAAAAAGAACGTCAGCACCCCCTCCCGGTGCTCAGGCTGGCGTTGGGTGTCGTCCCACAGGCCGCTGTAGCCCAGGTCGCTCCAGGCTCCGCCGGTAAACCCTCGGGGCTGTAGCCAGGGGCGATGGGTAAACCCCGCAAACAGTTTTTCGTTGCGGCCAGGGCCGCACTCGGTTATGAATTGGCGCAACGTATTGGGCAAATCTACCCGCAAATCGATTCGCCGCAGCGCCGGAAAGGGCAGGGCCAAAATCACGTAGTCGGCTGCGACCGTGCCCTGGTCAAAGCTGAGGCGGAACTCGTCGCCCTGGCTTTGGAGCGATCGCAGCCGCCAGCCGGTTTTTACAGAGTTCTCTAACCGCGCCGCCAAGGCTTGGGGAATCTGTCCTGTCCCCCCTTTCACCAGAAATAGTTCATCCGCCACTAACGGCTCAGCCCGATGATTCCGCACCTGGGGCAGGTTAAAGAGGAGCTGCAAGGCAGAAGATTCGTAAGCCTCAACCCCGTACTCGCTGCGGATGGTGGCTTCGAGCAGCGATCGCACGTACCGCCGCCCCACTTTGTCCTGGTGAAAGTCTAAATAATTGGCCACCGACAGCGCGTCAAACTGAGGGGCGTAGCGGTCAAAATCCTCCACCAGCAGTGCTCCATCTCGGCCGATCTGCTCAGCCAGAGGCAGCAGCGCCTCCACCAGTTCGGCCTCAGTAATGGTGCGGCCCCCAAAGTAAAAGGCCACCTCTGGAAAAGGCAGCATTTCGGTCAGGGTACGGCGATCAAACAGCTCTAGGCCCAGATCTGCCACCAGAGCCAGCATGTCAGCGTGCTCGGAATTGATAAACGCGGCCCCCAGGTCATTGACCAGACCCGGCACCACCAGCCCCTGCCGCGACTGAATGCGCCCGCCCACGTAGGGCTTGGCCTCGTAGACGGTGACCGATAGGCCCAGCTTTTGCAGAGTGTAAGCAGCATTCAACCCGGCAATGCCGCCCCCTATGATCGCAATGCGGGGGCTGCCGTCTACCGGATAGAACCCTCGGGGGTTGAATTCGCCAAGGGCCAGTGCGCCTGCCGCCAGGGCCGAGCAGCGCAGCAGGCTCCGCCGCGACAGGGCCACCCCCGCTGACGATTGAGAAGTATCAGTTTCAGAACAGTTTTCAGACCCAGACGCCTTCGCAACGGCCCGCTGCAAAAGCTGAAACAGTGCAGTATGTGCCATAAAATAAGCCGGACTTCACCGCCTGCCCCACCCTGGGAAGAAATAGGCCACAGGCAGCAAACCGACGCACTATGAATGACGTTCTCATTCTAGCTGCTGGGCAATGCCCTTGAGCATCTTCAGCACTGCGTACAGCTTGCTGCGAGACTGCCGCAACAACGAAAGCTGGATATCACTTTTTTTCAGGTGTCTGTGCAACGGCCGTCTACCAACTCGTACTCATCGTCAGGCAGCCGCAGCGTGGCCTGCTACAGACTAACCAAACGTTTCAAAATTTGCGCAACGTCATAGAGCTCGTTGCCCTCGGCGGTGCTGAGGGTAAATTTATCCGAGACCATCGGAGTTTTGGCGGTGAGGATTGGTTTCTACGCTAGCATTCTCCAGCAATGTAGTCCGGGGTTGCCCAGGTTTCGAGACTAGAGAAACCTAACCCAAACACTGCTTCGCGCCCCATCCTTACCTATACTGGTACCTTGGTGCCTATCACCGCCTGCTCAGGATTTACTCTTAAGGAGTCCCATGTCTGTCATCCGCGCTCTGCATCAACAGCTGGTTAGCAAAGAACGCTCTGCGGTAGAGATCACCCAGGCGTACCTTGACCAGATTGCAGCCCTGGAACCCACCCTGCACAGCTACCTGACGGTGACGGGCGATCAGGCCTTGGCCCAGGCGGCCCAGGTCGATGAGCGCATTGCCGCTGGCGAAGACATCGGTATGCTGACCGGTATTCCGATCGCGCTCAAAGACAACCTCTGCACCGAGGGCGTGCGCACCACCTGCGGGTCAAAGATGCTGGAGAACTTCGTGCCCCCCTACGAATCGACCGTGACCAGTCGGCTGCGAGATGCGGGGGCGATCGCCCTGGGCAAAACCAACCTCGACGAGTTTGCCATGGGCAGCTCCACCGAGAACTCTGCCTACCAGATCACCGGCAACCCCTGGGATGTCAGCCGTGTACCGGGCGGCTCCTCCGGTGGCTCTGCCGCCGCCGTGGCCGCCGGAGAATGCGCCGTCGCCCTGGGGTCAGACACAGGTGGCTCGATCCGCCAGCCCGCCTCCTTCTGTGGTGTAGTAGGGCTGAAGCCTACCTACGGCCTGGTGTCGCGGTTTGGCCTAGTTGCCTTTGCCTCCTCCCTCGACCAAATTGGCCCCCTAGCTCGCACCGTAGAAGATGCCGCCCTGCTGCTGGGCGGCATTGCGGGTCACGACCCCCGCGACTCCACTAGCCTAAATGTCAAAATTCCCGATTATACCCAGTACCTCAAGACCGACCTCAAGGGCCGCAGGGTGGGCGTTATCACCGAAACCTTTGCCGCCGAGGGCATTGATCCCCAGGTGAGAGCCGCCACTGCCACCGCCATTCAGCAGCTAAAGGATCTCGGCGCTGAGGTTCAGGAGATCTCCTGCCCTCGGTTTGCCTACGGCCTGCCCACTTACTACATCATTGCCCCATCAGAGGCCTCGTCTAACCTGGCCCGCTACGACGGGGTCAAGTACGGTGCCCGCAGCAACAGCGACAGCCTGATGACGATGTACACCAAAACTCGGGCCGAGGGCTTTGGGAACGAGGTCAAGCGCCGCATTATGATCGGCACCTATGCTCTGTCGGCGGGCTACTACGATGCCTACTACCTCAAGGCCCAGAAAGTCCGCACTCTGATCAAGCAAGACTTCGAAACCGCCTTTAGCCAGGTGGATGTGCTGGTGTGCCCCACCGCCCCCACCACCGCCTTTAAAGCGGGCGAAAAAGTGGATGATCCGCTCAGCATGTATCTGACTGACTTAATGACAATTCCAGTCAACCTAGCAGGGCTGCCGGGGCTAAGTCTGCCCTGCGGCTTTGACGACCAGGGTTTGCCCATCGGTCTACAGATCATCGGCAACGCCCTGCGCGAAGACCTGCTGTTTGAGGTGGGCTACGCCTACGAGCAGGCGACGGAGTGGCACAGGCGACTGCCAGAAAACAAGTAATACTGAATCCGCCTTGGCCAGCCCCGGTTGGGCTGGGCAAACACCGTTTGCCCCTACGCAAGCCGCCTGTTTGAAATCGGGATTATATGATTCGGATTTGGTCTAAGGTGGCGGTGAGGGCTACCCCAAAGGCTAGAGCCGCTAGGCGCAGTGCAGCTTGGCGGCAAGGGAACCTGACTTGATCGCGGGTTGACCGGTGCTGGGTTAGGTAGATGGTCAGCAGTGAGGATGCGTTTAGGGCGGTTACTTCACCTAACCCTTTAGCTACAGAAAAATCGTCATAAGGGGTATGGATAAATCGGGCAAATCCCCCATAATAAAAGGCAGGATTTAGAGCATCGCTGGCTTTTGGGCCGTGAGCCCCTCTCATCTACCCTTCTCTTTTACCCTTCCCTCCATGCCCCTTCTCAATTTTCTGCTTGGCATCTTGGGTATTACAGGTTTAGTCTATGGCTCGCTGTGCAGCTGGCTATGGCTAGCTCAGCGCCAAATGATGTACTTCCCCAGCCCGAGTCTAGAGACCACCCCAAGCAGCTTTGGGCTGGCCTATGAAGATGTTTGGGTGCCTGTGAATAGAGAGGGTGGCAAGCTGCACGGCTGGTGGCTACCCGCCGACCACAGCACCGGCCTGACGTTTCTATACCTGCATGGCAACGCGGGCAACGTGTCTAGCAACCTGGGCAAGGCGATGGCGCTGCGATCACTCGGTGCCAATGTACTTGCCATTGACTATCGCGGTTATGGCCTTAGCTGTGGCCCCTTTCCCAATGAGCCACAGCTCTACGAAGATGCCTGGGCCGCCTGGCAGTTTTTGCATACAGACAAAGGCATTGAGCCGCAGCAGTTGGTGATCTATGGCCACTCCCTCGGCGGGGCGATCGGCATTGAGCTAGCCTGCCATCTGCCCCATCTCGCGGGCCTGGTAGTGGAGGGTTCGTTTACGGCCATGGGCGACATGGCCACCCTGTCTCAGTACAACCGCTGGTTTCCGGTGCGGCGGCTGCTCACCCAGCAGTTTGACTCAGTGGCTAAGGTACAGCAGCTAAAGGTACCTGTCTTGTACCTACACGGCCTGGCCGATGCCTCGGTGCCCGCCACCATGAGCGAGCGGCTCTACAGCGCCACCAGCGGGCACAAATCGCTGTGGCTGGTGCCCATGGCCGACCACAATGACCTTCTAGACTGGGCAGGGGATGAGTTTGAGGGGCAGCTGTGCCAGTTTCTGCAAGACCATGTGCTGATACGCCGGTAGGCGCTAAACCCCCGACAGACTTCCCGACCTCTGCAAAGCTGGGGTGAATCTCCACCGCCAAACCGCTAGCTGAGCCTTTGAATTTGATAGAGTAGCCTCGATATAGCGATCGCCCACTCCCGGCGATCGCTTTTAGCTATCCAGGAGATCTGCTGCCACCGACGATAATTTATTCATCCCTATTTCCTATATAAGCTCCTATGGCTCGCCTTTCGACCGAACTAAACCGCTACTTTTTTGAAGAGATTAGCAGCTCCAAAGTCAGCCTTAAAGAAGTGCTTGATCTGGCCGGTGAGCGCACCTTTGGCTTTTTATTTGTGCTGCTGGCCCTGCCCTCGGCCTTGCCCGTGCCGGCACCGGGCTACGCGATCCCCTTTGGTATTGTGATTTTTTTGCTGGCGGTGCAGCTGATCGCGGGCCGTACCCGCCCCTGGGTGCCCGAAGGCTGGAAGACCCGCCAGTTTGACCTGGCCACGGTGCAGAAAATTATCGGAGCCAGCATCCCCTGGCTCAGGCGCTTAGAGGCGATCGCCCGCCCCCGCCTGACCCCAGTTTGCACCAGCCTGCCCGGCCGCACCGTCATCGGCGTCGCCATTGCCCTGATGGCAATTTCGATGATGCTGCCAATTCCGCTGACCAATACCCTGCCGGCCATAGGCATCTTTGTCACCGGCTTTGGCCTGCTCGACGACGACGGCGTCATTAGCCTCGGTGGCCTGGTGCTGTGCGTGATGGGCGGCATTCTCACCACGCTGATTCTGCTATTTGGCTACGAAGCCGTCAAAGCCGGTCTAGACCTCATCCGCAGCGGCAACCTCTAGCCAACTACCCACGTTAGGGCAGACAGGTGGGTCTGCCCCTACCCATCCACCCATCCACCCATCCACCTACCTACTCATTCACCCACCCACCCCCAACCTCACACCCCAACTCACCAGCCTGCCCACCGCACCGGGGGCACTATCTACCGCCCGCAGTCGCCAGGTACCCTGGGCGGGCTGGCCAATCAGCCGCGTCAACACCGGCGTGGTTGCCAAGGAATAGGTAGTCCGCAGCTGCCGCTGGCGGCCGAGGGTGCGCCCCTGAATCAGCACGGTAGCGCCACCGGGGGCAACCAGGGTAAGGCTGATATCGCCCAGAAACTCGTGATCGAGGCTGACCTGCACCTGGATGTCGGTCACCGTTCCGGTAGCCGCCACAACGACGCTACTCTCCACTCCACCCAGCTGATTGTCGGGAATCGCCACCGCAGTCTGGTTTTGCTGCTGCACTACCCGGCCCAGCTGTCGCCCCGCAAAGGCCCGCCGCTGGGCTTCGCGCACCGCTGCCGCCGCATTTACCTTGCCGTAGCCAAACCATTGGGAGTGACCGTTGGCATCGTAGGTGCCGTACTGAAAACCCAGCTGGGGGTCGGGGTTGCGATCCACAATTTTGTCGGCGGTGCCCTGCAAAATTTCGCGCACCTGGCGAGCCGTCAGGCTGGGGTTGACCGACAGCATGAGACCCACCACACCAGCCACCACGGGGCAAGAGCTAGAGGTGCCGCCAAAGGTATTGGTAAAGTCATCGCTGCTGTAGCCCGCCCCCTGGGTGCGATCGCTCGTGACCATACCCAGCCCCGGCTGAAACTGACGCAGCGGCGGCCCCGCGGACACATTGCCCACCTGGGGCAGCGCCATACTGGGGGCCGCGTTGTTGCTCGGAGCCGCCACCGCAATATGCTCACCCCAGTTGCTGTAGGCCGCCTTAGCCCCCAGGCTAGTCGAAGCCGACACCGCAATCACATCGGGGTGAATGGTAAACCCGCTCAACCAGCGGGTGGGGCCACTGAGAACATTTTGGGGCCACTGGGTCTCATTGATGGTGCCGCTCAGGGGGCGGTTGGCGTTGCCCGCCGAAAACACAATCACGCAGCCCTTGCCGCCGCGCCCCGTGGTCGCCGCCCGGGCGATCGCATTGGTTTGCCGTAGAGTGAGCGGAAAATAGTTGGCCGCGGCAGACCAGCTACAGACAATCACGTCGGCTCCTCGGCGCACGGCTTCGTCAAACAGCTGCTCGATCGCCCCGTCGTCGATAAAGCCCGTGGTGCGAATGGGCATAAACGCGCAGCCTGGGGCCACCCCGACAATACCGGTGGCATTTTCTTCGCCAATGGCCAGGCCCGCCACCGCCGTGCCGTGGTTTTCGTTCGACCGGGTGGGCAGGGGCACCGTGTCTCGATCTTGCAAATCTAGCGGGGCCACCAACTTGCCCACCCCTTGCAGGTCAGGGTGGTTCAAATCAAACCCGTCGTCGCTGACGGCGATCACCACTGATCGCGCCCCCCGCGTCGTATCCCAGGCGGCCTCAGCAAAGATGTGTGACCCCGCCGCCAGGTGGGCGCCGCCGTTGTGAAACAGGTGCCACTGCTGGGGATATCGATCATCCGTGGGGCGGTAGAGGCTCCCCATTTCGATGGCTAGGTTAGGCTCTGCCGCCAGCACGGCAGGGGAGTCCATTAGCCGGTTGGCCAGCTTAATCGGGTTTTCGGTGGCTGACCGGGTGACTCTAGCCACAAAGGTGTTGGGAATCCCCACCACAGATTTTTCAATCGCTAGCCCCAGGCTACCAAGGGTGGCCTCAACGGCTGGGGCCGCTAGATCGGGGGCAAACTGCACCGTTAGCTGATTGGTCAGATAAACCCAGGTTTGAGGGCTATCAGCTAGGCGATAAACATGGCTAGCAAACAACACTGAAGCATGGTGCCGAGCCAGGGCTAGAGTTGCTTCTAGGTCAGTTTCAGGCACCTGCCACTCCACCAGCTGCCCGCCTGCCACCGCCCTTACAGCTACGGGGTCAAGCTGCTGCTGCACCGCCTCTAGCGCAGCCGGATCGGTGAGGCGAGTCGTAAATCGGTCTGCCACCTTCTCCAGCAGCAGTTCTTCACCGCCGCGCTGCAAGATTTCACCCCGAAATTCGCTACGTTGGCCGCTGCCGCTGGGGGGGCGAGGGTCGGCGGGAGATGCAGTCATTGGTGATTTAACCCCGGTGGAGAATCAGGTGGAGAATCAGATCGGGGACCAGGTTGGGAACATTTAGCTCCCGAAATAGCCCGTCCAGAGAAGTCTGTGACAAGGCTATGGGACAAGGCTATGGGACAAGGCTATGGCTACACCCCAAATTACCCTAGGCCCCATTGCCTTAGGACAGTTGCTTCACTGGGCATGAAATTAGGTACCGCGCCATATCGAGATGATAAGATACGTCAGTGGTTTTCAGTTCGGTTGTCCCTCACTACGTTTTAACCTATGGTCGTTACTCGCCGTTTTCTGCGTTACTCCCTGGGTGGCTGTGCCGCCGCTGCGCTGTCCGTAGCCCTGGTAGGGGGAATGTCTGGAGCGGCATTGGCCCAGACCACCGACTCTGACCCGGTTCGTCCGCTGAACCAGGCCACCAGCACCCTCAGCATCGCCGGTGGCCAACAGCTGATGACCGAAGCCAGTGCTGCGATCGCCAACCAAAACTACCCCCTAGCTCAAGAAAAGCTCACCCAAGCCCGCGAAAGCTTCAACCAGCTTTCGACCTACTACCAAGAGCTGGCCCAGATGTTTGTCGGTATCGACACCCAGATCAACCGCAGCAACCGCGATAAGGCCTTAGAAACAGCCCAGCTGCGCGATCAGGCCGCCTACCAGCTGGCCCTAGTTCACCGCGCCCAAGATCAGCCCAACCAGGCTGTACCCTTTCTGATGGAAATTCTGCGCAGTCAGCAGCCCACCCGTGAGCTGGGCCAGCGGGCCTACCAACAGCTGTTTGAACTGGGCTTTGTGGATGAACCCTACGCTGGCCGAGCTGCCAACACCCCTGCCACACCAGCGGTCCCGGTGGAGTAGATAGGTTGTAGTCTATGGCATACATAGCCTGTGGTGCGGGCGCTGCGGCGCTGTTTGCGCTCTCTGCCAATCAGCGTTAGATTCTCTGGCCTGCCTCTGTCAAATCAGGTGTAATCCTGGCAAGATGGTGTTGGGGTATATAAGCCTCGTTAGTCATTCACCATCAGAAAGAAACGATCCCATGATTACTCCCGACCAGGTTAGCACCATGATCAAGGCTGGCCTGCCCGATGCCAGCATTGAAGTGCAAGATTTGACCGGCGGTGGCGACCATTACCAGGTGGTGGTGGTGTCATCGCAGTTTGCGGGGCGCAGCCTGGTGCAGCAGCATCAGCTAGTCTATGGCGCAGTGCGAGAGGCGATGTCCTCCGAGGCCATCCATGCGCTAGCCTTGAAGACATATACCCCAGAAGACTGGGCCGCTCAAAGTGCCTAAGCACGGCTTCGCTTTGACTGTTTATTCCGTTCTGCAAAGGTTCTGTTCTGCAAAGGTATTGACGCTATGGATTCAGCAACTAAAGAAAGACTCGATCAGCTGGTGCAAAACAACACCATCATGGTGTTTATGAAGGGCAATAAGCTCATGCCCCAGTGCGGCTTCTCTAACAACGTGGTGCAAATTCTCAACGTGTTGGGGGTGCCATTTGAGACTGTTGACGTGCTGGCTGACCCCGACATTCGCCAGGGCATTAAAGAGTATTCTAACTGGCCTACAATCCCCCAAGTCTATGTCAACGGAGAGTTTCTCGGCGGATCAGACATTCTGATCGAGCTGTACCAAAACGGTAAGCTCCAGGAAATGGTTGAGATCGCCCTGGCGTCCTAGACCTTGGGCGACAAGTTATCATCAATTGGCGCGTCATCCGTTGAGAACCCCTATGGCAGGGTTCCATGGATGACGCGCCAATTTGGCTTTTTAAAGCCGCTGGTACAGCCTTGCCTTAATCGGTCAACTATTCCTGATACTGAATCCGCTTTGGCTAGCCCCGGTTGGGCTGAGCAACCACCGTTTGCCCCTACACCAGCCGCCTGTTTGGAATCGGGGTTATACGCCTCGGATTTGGTATGACACCTGAAACCCAACACCTGAAATCCGTAGCAAAGTGGCTATATTTATGCCGTTGGTCTGTCGGGGTCACCCATTGAGATGCGAGCGCTATCTTCAACTGCTGTGCAACTTACTCGATCAAGAAACACTTTGACGAGCAACACTTTGACGAGCAACACTTTG
>DAIPYU010000041.1:0-10830 GCA_036782635.1 Nodosilinea sp. CTOTU7353 | reverse complement strand
CGAGCAACACTTTGACGATAAACACTTTGGAGGACGGCAACAGCTATGGCCAAGGGAGATCAAATCTACGTGCTGCGCGACTTGGCGGGGGTGCCGGGGCTGTACCAACACCACGGTATCGACTGCGGCGATCGCACCGTCATCCACTACAGCAAGGCCAACGCCGAGGCCGAAATTTCGCGCACTAGCTACGAGGCGTTTGCTTGGAGCCGGGCGGTGTACCCCGTGCGGCAGTCGCTGATTTACAGCCCTGACGTTGTCATTGAGCGGGCCACCAGTCGCCTGGGCGAGCGCCAGTACGACCTGCTGCTCAACAACTGTGAGCACTTTGCCACCTGGTGCACCACTGGCCGCAATGACAGCCGCCAGCTGGGCAGCTTTGGCCTGCGCACCGATCAGCTCAACCTGCCCGAGCTGCGGCGACTGGCCGAGGGCGATCGCCACACCACCACCCCTGAGCAAGCCCGCGCCAACTTTCAAAAAGCCCTGGGCGACATCGCTACCGCCTACAACAACACCTTGGCCGATCAACAGGCTGCCTTCAAATCCGCCGACCAGTGGCACCGCGTTGCCCAAAAAGCCCTGGCCATGAGCCGTGAAGACCTGGCCCGAGCCGCCCTGCACCGCAAAGTCGCCGCCAGGAAGCGGATCGAAACCCTCACCGCCCAGCTCGGTGAGCTGGTGGAGCTAGAGCTGAATCTTCAGCGGAATCGGGCTTTTGTTGAGCGACAGGGGGGAGTGGGGAGTAGGAGGGTGAAGGGGTGAAGGGGTGAAGGGGTAGGGGCAGACCTATGTGTCTGCCCAAATCCTGTACGTAGAGGAGATGGGTGCTTGGGGAGGGAGGGGTAGGTATTCCCTAGGGCAGATAGTTCTAGCCTTAGGGGGTGGAGGTGGCCCCTGGAAGCTCTACCAAAGAGCAGATTGCTGGCTCAAGTAGCCCTGGTAAGGTTGCTTTGGGCGCTTTTGCTTTGCAGTGGCGCTGGGCTGCGTTAATTTGAGACCCCCGATGACATCAAACACCACGGTTGGAGCTTTTCTACAGAACGATGGGCAATGCCAGTTTACGGTTTGGGGGCCTGAGCTAGACTCCGTTGAGCTGCGGCTGATGTCGCCTCAAGAGACGGCGGTGCCCATGGAGCGAAACCAGAGCGGCTACTGGACGGCAACCGTGAGCGATGTGGCCGCCGGGGCGCATTATTTGTACTGCATCAACGGCGATGAGTCGGCGCTGCGCCCTGACCCAGCCTCGTTTTACCAGCCCAAGGGGGTGCATGGGCCATCAGCGGTGGTCGACCTCAGCCGCTACGAGTGGGGCGATAACGCCTGGCTAAATATTCCCTGGGCGGACTATGTGATCTACGAGCTGCACATCGGCACGTTTACGGCAGCGGGAACGTTTGACGCGGCGATCGCCCGTCTCCCCGATCTAGTTGAGCTAGGCATCACTGCTGTAGAGATTATGCCGGTGGCGCAGTTTCCGGGCGATCGCAACTGGGGCTACGACGGCGTGTATCCCTACGCCACCCAAAATTCCTACGGTGGGCCAGATGGCCTCAAACGCCTGGTGGATGCCGGCCATCAGCAGGGTTTGGCCGTGATTTTAGATGTGGTCTACAACCACTTTGGCCCCGAGGGCAACTACAGCGGCTGCTTTGGCCCCTACACCACCGAGCGGTACCACACTCCCTGGGGCGGGGCGATCAACTTTGACGAAGCCTGGTGCGATGGCGTGCGCGAATACTGCATCGACAACGCCCTTTACTGGCTGCGCGAGTTTCACATTGACGGGCTGCGCCTTGATGCCGTCCACGCCATCTACGACTTTGGGGCCAAACACCTGCTGGCCGAACTGGCCGAGGCGGTCACTGACCTAGGGCAGCAGTTGGGCAAACCCCTGTACCTAGCTGCCGAGAGCGACCTCAACGACAGCCGCATTCTCCGCCCCGCCGACCAGGGGGGCTACGGCCTCACCGCCCAGTGGAGCGATGATTTTCACCACGCCCTGCACAGCCTGGTGACGGGCGAAGACTACGGCTACTACGAAGACTTTGGCACCTGTGAGGCGCTGGCCAAGGCGTTCGGCGATCGCTTTGTCTACAGCGGCCAGTACTCCCCCTTTCGGCGGCGCAGCCACGGTAACTCGGCCAGCGACCTGCCGTCGAGCCAGTTTATTGTCTGTGCCCAAAACCACGACCAGGTGGGCAACGCTACAGGCGGCCATCGCACCGCTAAAACCGCCTCCTTCGAGGCGCTGAAGCTGGCCGCCGGGGCGGTGCTCACCTCCCCCTACATACCGCTGATTTTCATGGGCGAAGAATACGGCGAAACCGCGCCTTTCAGCTACTTCATCGACCACAGCGACCAGGAGCTAATTCAGGCGATCTACGAGGGTCGTAAGCGCGAGTTCAAAGCCGCCCACGGCTTTGGCGAACCGGCCCCTGCCCACGAAGTTGCCACCTTTGAGGCCGCCAAGCTGAGCTGGGATCTGCGCCACCAGGGGCAGCACAAAACCCTCTGGCACTACTACCAACGGCTCTTAAAGCTGCGGCGACAGCTCCAGCTGGGCATGCCCTCCACCAGCCAAGACATCTATGCCTCTGCCGACGAAGAACACCGGGTCGTTTGCTACAAACGCACCCTGCCCGACGGGATGCTGTGGTGCGGCATGAACTTTAGCACCGCGGCCAGCCCAGTCGATTTTTCTCCCCCGGTCAAGCCCTGGGTGCTCCAGCTAGACTCTGCCAATGCCGCCTGGGGCGGGCCAGGGTCACCGCTGCCCGAGACCGTCGCCGCCCCCCAGAGCGTCACTCTGGCACCCCAGAGTTTTGTGTTGTATTTAGCTACCTAGCTGCGCTAGGGCCGATTCAGATACGTTCTACATCATCACAAGTCGCCCAGCCAGAATTTGGGTGTTCCCTTGGGGAAGGTTGCCCAACTGGCAGCCTCAGCCACTACTCCAAAATCCCAAATCCCAACATCCGCCCATGCGCATTCCCACCGCCACCTACCGCCTTCAGTTCAACTCTGAGTTTGGCTTTGCCGCCGCCCAGGACATTGTTGACTACCTCAAGAGCCTGGGCGTTTCAGATATTTACGCCTCTCCGATTTTTAAGGCGCGCAAGGGCAGCACCCACGGCTACGACGTAGTTGACCCCACTCGGCTTAACCCCGAGCTGGGCGGTGAGGAAGCCTTTCAGCCGCTGATCGACACTGTGCACCACCACGGCATGGGCTGGCTGCAAGACATTGTGCCCAACCACATGGCCTACGACGGCCAAAACCGCTATCTGATGGATGTGATGGAGTACGGCGCCGACTCCGAATATTTCAACTTTTTTGACATTGAGTGGGAAGGGCCAGAGGAGCTGGGCGGTCGGGTGCTGGCCCCGATGCTGGGAGACTTTTACGATCGCTGTCTAGAGCGAGGAGAGATTCAGCTCAGCTACGACGAGACCGGGCTGAGCGTCAACTACTACGGTCTCCGGTTTCCGGTGCGGATTGAGTCCTATGGGCGGTTTTTGAGCTACCAGTCGGGGCGGCTGGCGCAGCATTTAGACCGGCGCGATCGCACCTTTGTGAAAATCTCCGGCATTCTCTACCTGGTCAAAAATGCGATCGTCGATCTCACCGGGCGCGAGTACCGCGACCAGGCCCAGTTTGCCAAAAGCCTGCTCTGGGACGTTTACCAAGACAGCGACGAGGTACGCGAATTTATCGACCAAAACCTGGTGATTTTTAACGGCACCCCCGACCAGCCCAGCAGCTTTGACTTGCTCGATGAGCTGCTGTCTGAACAGTTCTACCGTCTGTCGTTTTGGAAGGTGGGGGCAGAAGAACTCAACTACCGCCGATTTTTTACCGTCAACGAGCTGATCTGCCTCAAGGTCGACGACCCCCAGGTGTTTGAGCAAACCCACAGCCTGATTGACCAGATGGTAAAAATCGGCCAGTTTAACGGTGTGCGCATCGATCACATCGACGGGCTGTACGACCCCACCACCTATCTCGAACGGCTGCGCGATCGCCTAGGCGACACCTACATCGTGATCGAAAAAATTCTTGAAGCCGAGGAAACCCTGCCCAGCGCCTGGCCGATTGAGGGCACCTCTGGCTACGAGGCGCTGGTGCAGCTCAACGGCATTTTTTGCCGACAAGATAACCAAGATGCCCTGACCCGCCTCTACCAACATTTGACCGGGGAAACCACCCCCTACGACGACCTGGTGGCGGCTAAAAAACGGCTGATTGCCGACACCAACCTGGTGGGCGACATCAACAACCTGGCTCGCTTTCTCAAGCGCGTCTGTCAGCAGTATCGCTATGGTCGCGACCTCACCCTCTACGGTCTGCGCACCGCCATTGAAGAAGTGCTGATCGCCTTCCCGATCTACTGCACCTACGCCAACGAAGACGGCATCTCCCAACGTGATTTGGGCTACGTACGCGAGGCGATCGAGGCCGCCCGCAGGCGCATTCCCCAGCTGATCAACGAGCTAAATCTGATCGAGCGGTTTCTATCGCTCAACTTTGAGGGCTCGCTGCCCGAGGCCGAAAAAGCCCAGTGGCTGCACTTTGTCATGCGCTTGCAGCAGTTCACCGGCCCGCTGATGGCCAAGGGGGTTGAAGATACCCTGTTCTACGGCTACAACCGCTTCATTAGCCTCAACGAGGTGGGTGGCTCACCGGGGCACTTTGGCCTGTCGCTGCGGCAGTTTCACCAGTTTCAGCAGGAGCGCCAGCGGCAGTGGCCCCATGCCCTGGTTGCCACTTCCACCCACGACACCAAGCGCAGCGAAGATGTGCGCGCCCGGCTCAATGTCTTGTCAGAGCTGCCCAATGATTGGGAGACCGCCGTCAACACCTGGCGCAGCCTCAACGGCAGCTATAAGACGGTGGTGCGCGACCAGGTGGTGCCCGACGCCAACGACGAATATTTTCTCTACCAAACCCTGGTGGGAGCGTTTCCCTTTAAAGAGGATGAACTGGCCAGCTTCAGCGATCGCATCGCCGAGTACGTGGTCAAAGCGGTGCGCGAGGCCAAAGTCCACACCGCCTGGCTGCGCCCCGACGCCGACTACGAAGACGGCTTTGTCAACTTTGCCCGCGCCATTCTCACCCCCGGCGACGGCAACCGCTTTCTCGCCGAGTTTCGCGAGTTTCAGCAGCGCATCGCCGACTACGGCATCTACAACTCGCTCTCCCAGGTGCTGCTCAAGCTGATGCTGCCGGGGGTGCCCGACATCTACCAGGGCCAAGACCTGTGGGATTTTAGCCTGGTGGACCCCGACAACCGCCGCCCGGTCGACTACGGTCTGCGCCGTCAGTGGCTCACCGAGCTAAAGCGGTGGGCTGAGGGCGATGGCCAAGGGCCGGTCTCCGACCAACGCCTCGCCCTGCTGCACAACCTGCTGGAATACCGCCACGATGGCCGCATCAAGCTGTGGGTCACCCACTGTGGCCTGTCGGCTCGCCAGGCCTACCCCGACCTGTTTGCCCAGGGCGACTACCAGCCGCTGTTTGCCCAGGGCGAAGCCGAGGAAAGCATGATTGCCTTTGCCCGCCATTGGAGTGACCCGGGGAACGACCAGTGGGTGGTGGCGATCGCCCCCCGGTTTCTCACGAGCCGCATTGACCCCGGCGAATACCCCATCGGCAGCATGTGGGGCGACACCACCCTGACGCTGCCGGGCAATGCCCTCACCTGGCACAACTGGGTCACCGGCGAGGCCGTCACCGCCGCCGCCAAGGTCAACCTGTCAGAGCTGTTGGCCGCCTTCCCCATCGCCATCCTGATCGCCTCGGGGGCCGAGTAATGGCCCCCCTGGGCGGGTGACGGTTGCCGTCTGTCCTACTGATCTCGCCTTTCCCGCTGATCTCGTCTTTCCTGCTGATTTTGCATTGATGTCCCCGGAGCTTTACGCCTGCTATGACTGCTCAAACCCAAAGCATTCTCCAGTCCCCCACTATCCCTGCGATCAAAACCTACATTCGAGAGCAGTGGCAGGCCCTGGCTCGCTCCCACGACCACATCCTCGACGCCGCCTTCGACGAAAAAATTGAGCACGAAAAAGACGGCCCCTGGCTGATCTATATCTCGGGTCAAGAAAACCTAGACGACGTTATCGATCACCTCCGCCAGTCTGTTCCTGACGAAGAGATGGAGCAAATTTCGGTTAGAAATCTGCCCCTGGAGTGCGAGCAGATCCACGGCCACGGCCTGCTCTACCTGCCCGGTGAATACGTGGTGCCCGGCGGTCGCTTCAACGAGCTCTACGGCTGGGACAGCTACTTCATCATGCTGGGGCTGCTCCACGACGAAGAATATAGCCTGGCCAAAAGTACGGTGGAGCAGCTGCTCTACCAGGTCAAGCACTACGGCACCGTACTCAACGCCAACCGCACCTACTACCTCAACCGATCGCAGCCGCCGCTGCTCTCCCAGATGGTGCTCAAATGGTACGAACACAGCCAAGATAAAGACTGGCTGATGGATACTCTGCCCCAGCTCGAAAGCTACTACTACTACTGGGTGGTGCCCCCCCACCTCAACCAGGCCACTGGCCTCTCGCGCTACTTCTCGGTGGCCAGCGGGCCAGCCCCCGAGGTGCTCTACTCCGAGACCGACGACCAGGGCCGCAGCCACTTTGACCGGGTTAAAACCTTCTACCGCGACAATGAGGTCACCGACTACGACGCCTCGCTCTACTACGATCGCGACGCCGACGAGCTGACCGATCTGTTCTACAAGGGCGATCGCGCCATGCGCGAATCGGGGTTTGACCCCACCAACCGCTTTGGCCCCTTCAGCGTCGACGTGATCCACTATGCCCCGGTCTGCCTCAATGTGCTGCTGCACCAGATGGAGCACGACCTGGCCGAAATTCACAGCATCTTAGGCCACGGAGCCCTGTCTGACCAGTGGCGCAGCCGGGCCGACTACCGCAATGGGCTGATTGATCGCTACCTGTGGGACGACGAAAGCGGCTTCTACCTCGACTACAACTTTCGCTCAGTCTGCTACCGCCGTTACGAATACGCCACCGCCTTCTACCCCCTCTGGAGCGGTATTGCCTCTAAAGAACAGGCTGATCGCATGGTCGAAAACCTCCACCGCTTTGAAGCCCCCGGCGGCCTGCGGACCAGCAACTTTGCTTCCGGCAACCAGTGGGATGCCCCCTTTGGCTGGGCACCCTTCCAGTACTTTGCCATCAAGGGCCTGCTGCGCTACGGCTACAAAACCGAAGCCCTGCGCCTGGCCGAAAAATACGTCACCCTGCTGGTCAAAGACTTTGAGCGCTGCGGCGACTTGCTCGAAAAGTACGACATCGAAAAATGCAGCGGCGAGGTGTCGGACGAGATCAAGTTTGGCTACAGCACTAATGAAGTCGGCTTCGGCTGGACGAATGGCGTCCTGCTAGAATTGCTCGAAATTCTAGAGCAGGGATAGCTCAGTAGTCTGCCAAGGCAAAGACGATAGGCGAGGGGGGTATACGGTGCAAGGTATACGGTTCAAGGACTGCCGTGAACCGTATACCTTGCACCGTGAACCGTACACCGTACACCCTGCACCTTTTCAAAATTAAGTTACTCAAGTCCTAGAGGTATCCCCTGAGCCAGAGGACGAAGCCACTTGCCCCTGCCTAAGCTTAGGGGTATTGCATGGAAAGCACTATGGGACTTCGTAAACGGATATTTACCCTCACCGGTGCGATCGTCACCGGGCTGATCATCATTGCCGTAGGGCTAATTGTCTGGGGCACCACCCTCTCCTCCGCCAGCCAGGGGCGAGGGATTGAAACCCAGCCAGCGCCGTCGGTGCCGCTCAACCAGGCCGCCGACCAGGCCAACGACCTCTCGGAGGGGGTCTACAACGGGCTAGACACGACTAAAAAAATCATCGGCAAAACCGATGCCCGCAATCAGGCGATTGAGACGGGCCGAGATACGGCCAGCCAAAAACTGCAAGAACTGAGCGATCGCGCCCAGCAGGCCGAGGCAACCGGCGAAGACGTGCTCTCTGCCACCGATAAGCGCGTACTCAAGCACATCTCAGAATAGGCAATAGCCCGAGCCGTAGGGTGCATTCGCGGAGCAATGCACCGCTGATGGGTTTATCGAATACAAACTTCGGCGTGGTGCATTGCTCCGCTGCGCTGCGCGAATGCACCCTACGTAACTCAAAACCGGGCACTCTAAAAAAGTGCATTCTCCCGGTTTCATGCCCAATTACCGACGCCTCTACCGACCTGGCGGCAGCTATTTCTTTACCCACGTGACCTATCAACGGTACCCCTGGCTTTGTACCGATCTGGGCAGGCAGGCGCTGCGCGACGCCATCATTGCGGTACGACAAAAGTACCCCTTCGCCATTGATGCATTTGTGCTCTTGCCAGATCACCTCCACTGCATTTGGACGTTGCCGGAGGGGGACTGCGATTATGCCAAACGGTGGCGGTTGATCAAGCTGATGGTGACAAAGGCTTGTGGCCAAGAATTGGCGCTGCCGTCTGAGAAGACCGCATCGGGGGAGCGGCGACGGGAGGGGAATCTATGGCAGCGGCGGTATTGGGAGCACTGCATTCGAGACGAGCAAGATTTTATGAGCCATTGCGAGTATGTGCATGACAACCCTGTGAAGCACGGGCTGGTGGAATGTCCGACGGATTGGGCGTTTTCGACTGTGCATCGATATTTACGGGAGCAGGATGAATAATTAGGGGGATGCTCTAGGTGGTGCATTGCTGCGCGAATGAACCCTACAACAGCACATAACGAGTTAGTACCCGCATGATTTCGTTGATGCGTCCGATGGGCTGGGGCTTGCTCCACTCTCGCACTTCGGCAAAGCCGAGGCGGAAGAGTTCGTAGACGATGCGTTCTACGCCATGGGCGCTGCCGATGACCAAAATGCGAATCACCTCTCGCCCCGGCTCGGCGGCAGGTTCGATGGTGACTTGGAGGCTAGCATCGTAAGATAAGACATCAAAGCACTCAGGAATACTCCCTGGCCCAGAGTTACCAACATGCGTTTTGAATGGGACAGTGCTAAGGCAGATCGAAATCTTATCAAGCACGGCATCGCCTTTGACGAGGCCCAAACAATCTTCGACGATCCGTTCTACGTTGACTTCTATGACCCTGACCATTCTGTAAATGAAGAGCGATACTTGATCATTGGAACATCCAGCCAAGGGCGACTGTTGATCGTCTCCTACACCGAGCGAGGCGACGCAATTCGCCTGATTAGCGCCCGAGAACTTACACGCTCAGAGCGGGAAGTCTACGAAAATGGTTAACTCAGCTATGGAAGACGATCTGCGGCCAGAATACGATCTGTCAATGCTACAGATTAGACGGCTTGGCCCCAAACGTACTAGCTTTGGTGGGGTAACGGTTCGGCTCGACCCAGATGTAGCCGAGATGTTTCCCAATGCGGATGCCGTAAATGAGGCGCTACGGTTCTTGATTCGTGCCACCCAGCAGCGGTCATCCATCGCCCCTGGAGAAACTTTTCAGACTAGATCCGAGTAATCTGGCACCGCTTAAGCCCGACTAAAAACCGGGTTTTTCGCCATGTTTTTGCTGCTTACCAAAAGTTAACGGCCAGAAACCCGGCTTCTCTCGCCGCCAGCCACCTCACTCTACCAGCACGTAGCGAGTCAGCACCCGCATGATTTCGTTGATGCGCCCGGTGGGCTGGGGTTTGCGACCCTCGCGGACTTCGGCAAAGCCGAGGCGGTAGAGTTCGTGGATGATGCGATCGCAGCTCTTTAAAGGGTTTGCACGCCGTCATAGCCAAGGATTTTGGTATCAGCAGTCAGAATAGGGACTGCCAAAAGTCTCGCCGTAGCAACAATGATCTGATCTGCCGGGTCTTTGTGAAAGCCCTGTAACCGGGTTGACTCAATCAAAATAGGCAAAGTCAAATCAAGCAGGCGAACGCCTGGATAGGCCAGAGCTGATGTAAACCAGCCTTCTAACGGCCTTGGCAGCACCAAGCGCTCATACTCCACAAGCTTGGCTACTTCCCAGCAGGAGTAGAGGCTAACGCCTAAGCCACTACTCTGATAGGTCTGAAGCCAGCGATGGTGAGCCTGCGTGAGACGGGCATCTTGCTGCACCCACCAAACCCAGATGTGGGTGTCGAGTACAATCACTGCAAAGTATCCCAGTCTTCTAGAGGAATTGCAGGATCGAAGGGATCGTCATAGCGGTAGGGCTGTTGACCCGAAGCAAGCGCTGGATCTGGCTCGGGTGTAGATGCTGTGGCTGTTAGCAGGACGGGTTGCCCCTGAGGATACTTTGCCTTAAGAAAACAGAGAAAGTCTAAGACCTCGGTAATCAAGGGTTCAGACACAGTATCGAGTTCTCGAATCAGTAGGTCTTTTGGCGTCATGGTGTTTCTCCCTCAGAACCAGAATCGCACTACCTTTACTCCACCATGACATAACGAGTCAGCACCCGCATGATTTCGTTGATGCGCCCGGTGGGCTGGGGTTTGCGACCCTCGTGCACTTCGGCAAAGCCGAGGCGGAAGAGTTCGTAGACGATGCGTTCTACGCCATGGGCGCTGCCGATGAGCAAAATGCGAATCACCTCCCGCCCCGGCTCGGCAGCAGGCTCGATGGTAACTTGCAGTGCGGGGTTATTCAGGGTGGAGGGGAGAAAAGCTTGCGGCATGGAAGGCTCCTTTGTTGCTTAATGGATCACAACATAGCACCAATTTTAGGATTGTGATCCAAAAAGCAACGTTTACGTTCCTGTGACTCTCTGACACAGTTGGAGCATGGGTAGAGCAAGCCAAGCACTAAAGCAGGTGTTAGACACCTA
>DAIPYU010000040.1:20312-35357 GCA_036782635.1 Nodosilinea sp. CTOTU7353 | reverse complement strand
TCTGGTCTCGGGCTCTGGTCTCGGGCTCTGGTCCCGGCCTCTGGTCTCGGCGTGGGGAAAGCTTTGAGCGGCCGCAGGCGGGTAAGTTTTTCCTCTCTACTGAAAGGGCGATCGTAGCTTGAGATGCTGCATCCCTAGGGTGAGGCAGGGTAGAATGTGAACGCAAAATATCGCTGGCGAGAGCAATACCGTTGCCTATGGGTTGTTTTTTCGGGGGTTGTTTCTTCGGGGGTTGTTTCTTCGGGGACAGTTTCTTGGCAAACAGCCGCTTGAGGGACAGCTTCCTACGGGAGACTTGATCGCTCATCGCCTAGCGTTTGACGTTTCTACGGCAGCAAAGCTATGTACCCTGACGATCTCGCCCAAACGCTGCAAAAGGGGATTCGCGTGACCCTCGGGGCCACGGCTTCTCTGATTGAAGCCATTCAAGATCCTGAAAACTCTAGCCAAAAATTTTCTGAAATCGGCAATGACGTCAACCGTCTGACCGAAGAGCTGGAGGTCAAAGGCGAAACCACCGAGCGTGAAGCCCGCCAGATGGTGGATTCACTGCTAAGCCAGGTGCCAAATCCGTTTACGAGTGCTGAGTCAGAGACCCGCACGACAACGATTACTACTGTGGCCAGCCCGGTTGTCAACGTCTCTGTGCAGAATGACCTGGAAGCCCTGACCCAAGAGCTGGCAGAGATTCGTCAGGAGATTGAGACCCTGAAAGGCCAGGGCTAGAGCCTCGACAGGGCGAGAAATGCTGACGGGTTTACGGAGATAGCAATGATAACGGCTCAGCCAGAAGAGGGGGCGATCGCCCGCAGTGCGGCGATCGAAGCCCCGTCTGTAACGGAGCGTGAGGTCTATTTCATTAGCGGCTTGGGGGCCGACTGGCGCGTGTTTCAGCGCCTAGTGCTAGAAGGCTGCCGGCCGGTGCATATCGCCTGGGAGCGGCCTCAGCGGGGGGAGCCAATTGAGCAGTATGCCCGCCGCCTGCTGGCGCAGGTGACTACAGCCAGCCCTATATTGGTGGGGCTTTCCTTTGGCGGGCTGATGGCGGTGGAAATGGCAAAACAGCTGGAACTAGTGGGCAACCCGGTTCAGGTAATTGTGATCTCAAGCGCCGTCACCGAAGCGCAGATTCCGGTTTATTTTAAGGTCTTTCGCTGGCTGCCCCTACAGCTGGTGGTGCCCTTTAAGCTGCTGCTGTGGGCGGTGTACTGGGTGGTGCACTGGCTGTTTGATCTCAACGATCCCGACGATTGTTCTCTGTTCAAGCAGGTGCTGATGGATACCGATCCCGGCTTCCTTAAGTGGGCGATGAACCGGGTCGTCGGCTGGCGCAACCAGGTGGTGCCCGAAAATTTAGTGCAGATTCACGGGGAGCGCGATCGCATTTTTCCCTTTGGCCACCGCAGCGCCGACATTGTGGTGCCCAAGGGCGGTCACTTGATGGTGCTCAACCGCGCCCAAGAACTGTCTCAGCTGTTGATGGATACCCTGCCAGCTACCCCGGTACAGCCCTAGATCGGCTGCCCCAACGAGTCTACGTCCTCAACTTGGGGATGCGGCTGGCGGCTCGGCGGGTAAGGTTTGGAGGTGAGCAGCGGCTTCAGGGCAGCGGAAAACTCCTCAGCGTCGACGCCCAGGGGGGTGGATGCGGGAGCCAACTCGGCGTGGTGAGCGGCGGGCAGCAGCCGGACCCACGCTTGGGTCAGCCGCTGGGTGGTCGGATCGGCCGCGGCAGACTCTACTACCAGGGCGGGCACTGTACTTTGCCCTAGCCCCTGGGGAAGCAGCTCGCCGTGGATGGCAGCGGCCCGCCGCTGAAAGAGAATTTTGCAGGCGGCGGGGGCTTGGCGCAGGCAATGGCGGCGATCGCGCATTGTCTTTGTCCAGGGGCTATTGCCCAGCCAGGGCAGCACCAGGGGGAGGGGCGACCAGGGGGCCACCAGCCAGCGATCGCGTCGCCAGCGGCCCCGCAGCCGGGCGGCGGTTACCCCCTCAGGGGCGATCACCGCCAGACTCTGCACCTGGTCGGGGTAGGTGAGGGCATACTGACCCGCCACCCAAGCGCCGAGAGAGTGGGCCACCAGCCGACAGCGATGGATGCGCAGAGCGCTCAGCAGACCGTGCAAGCTCTCTACTTGAAGGGCAATGGAGTAGGGAGTTTTGTCGGCCCGCAGCGATTCACCAAAGCCCAATAGGTCGGGGGCCAGGCAGTGGTGAGCTGCCGCCAGGTGCTGCATCACCGGCAGCCACTGGGCGCTGTCGGCCCAAGAGCCGTGGAGAAACACCACCGTTTCGCCCCGGGGCTGGCCGGCTTCTTGCCAAAAGATGCTCCCCAAGGGGAGTTTCATGCGGCCAGTACGGAGGGGGATTTCAGCGGGTAATGGCATAGCAGCCTGGGGTGGTAGATGGCGGGCAACCGGGGAGCAGCGCCCTAGCGACTCGACCCGGCAGGTTCACCCCAAAGCTTAGGCCAAAACCGTTTCGCCCTTAAAGAAATCTTGCAGATGCTGACGGTGATCGTGGGACAGACTGTCCCAGGGCAGGGCGGCGGGGGCAAAAGCCTGGGCAGCTAAAACCTCGCGGGGGTCGGCGGCGTAGGGTTTGCCCGCCACCCGCACCGCCACGGTGACACACACCGAGTGAAAGCGGGGGTCGCGCCCCGGCTGCGAGTAGACCCCCACCAGGCGCTCTAGCCCCAGAGTCTCTAGCCCCGCCTCTTCCTTTAGCTCCCGAGTAGAGGCGGTGATCACGTCTTCGCCCCAGTCGATAATGCCGCCGGGCAGACTCCACAGGCCGTTGTCGCGGCGGCGCACCAGCACTATGCTGCCGTCAGCCAGCAGGGGAATGACACAGGTGCCCAAAATTGGGCGGCGCAGCAGCAGCCCGATCAGGGTACGAAAAGCGTGGACAAAGTAGGCCATGGGTTAGAGCGTGGCTAGGTCGGCCAGCACTTCGTCGGCGTGGGTTTCGGCCTTGACCTTGAGGTAGACTTTCTCGAGGTTGCCGTCGGAGCCGATGATGAAGGTGCTGCGGGTAATACCCATATATTCTTTGCCCATAAACTTTTTCAGGCCATAAACGCCGAATCGGCTGGCCACTTCGCCGCCCTCATCCACCAGCAGCGGAAAGGGCAGGCTGAACTTGTCGATAAATTTGGTGTGGGATTTGGCGTCGTCGGTGCTGACCCCCAGCACCACGGCATCTTTGCCCTGGTAGTCGGCGTAGCGATCACGAAAACCACAGGCCTCTTTGGTGCAGCCGGGGGTGTTGTCGCGGGGGTAGAAATACAGCACCACCCGCCGGCCCTTGAGGTCGGCCAGGCTATAGGTCTTGCCGGTGGCATCGGGCAGGCTAAAGTCGGGGGCAGGGTCGCCAACGGAGAGAGTCATGGTCAAAAGCTCACAATAAGGGACGAGGATGGGCCATCGCCCATTGTAGAGCGTTGGCTTAGGGTAGCAATTTCCGGCAGGAGCAAGGGCCGGGCCATCGGCAGGGGCAAGAACACCGGCCCCTACTCAGCCCGGCGATGCACGTGGAACATGGAGGCCTGGTCGGTGGGCATCACCAACAGGTCGCTGACGGTGACGTGGGCGGGACGCGTGATAGCAAACACAATAACATCGGCCACGTCGTCCCCCGTCAGGGGGGTCATGCCCTGGTAGACGCCCTTGGCGCGATCGGCGTCGCCGCCAAAGCGCACCAGGCTAAACTCGGTTTCGACCAGGCCGGGGTCAATGTTGGTGACCCGCACCGGGGTGCCCAGCAGGTCAAGCTTGAGGCCCTCAGAGATCGATCGCACCGCCGCCTTGGTGGCACAGTAGACGCTGCCGCCGGGGTAGGTCTGTCGTCCGGCGATCGACCCCACATTCACCACGTGGCCATGGTGCCGTGCCACCATGCCCGGCACCACCGCCCGGGTCACGTAGAGCAACCCCTTGATATTGGTGTCGATCATGGCTTCCCAGTCGTCACGGGGGGCTTCGTACTGCTTATCTAGCCCCCGGCTCAGGCCGGCGTTGTTGATCAAAATGTCGATTGCCCGCCAGGCTTCGGGGAGTTCGGCGATCGCAGCGCTGACCGCCTCGGCCTGGCGCACGTCGAGCATCAGGGGCAGCACCTCCACCGGATGCTGTTGCTGAAGTGCTTCGCTCAGGGCTTGCAGAGGCTCTAAGCGCCGGGCCGCTAAAATTAGCCGCGCCCCGGTGGGGGCCAGCTGGCGGGCGCAGGCCGCCCCAATACCGCTACTGGCCCCAGTAATCAGAACGGTTTGGTTGGCAAGAGATGCAGGCATAGGTAGGTAGGAGCAATCAAGAAGATGCTGGCGGGGTTACGGTGCAAGGTTTACGGTGTACGGTGCAAGGTTTACGGTACAGGGTACAAACCGCAAACCGTACACCGTTAGGGGAAACTCCCTCAATTATTTTCTGGGTTTTTGACGCTGGCGTCGATCTCGTCGAGGGTTTGCAGCACCAGACGCTTGGCCTGGAGCTGCCAGCCCCACTTTTGCACCTGAAAGGCCAGGTAAAAACCAATGCCCGTGGCGATTAAGTCCAGCGGCTGCTGTGCCGAAATCCCCAGCAGCAGCCCCAGCCCGCCAATGCCCCAAAAGGGCAGCGCCACGGTCTGGCGGTTTTCTTCGATTAGCTTGGCGAGAAAGTTGTTGGGAATCGTCGCCGCTACTTCTTCCCGCACGGCCCCCTGCTTAGGGTAGGGCACGGCAAAGCTAAACTTGCGGCGCAGTTTTTCAATTTTGCGGGCATCGGTACTGTACTCCGTCAGCTCGTCTTCTGCCATGCGAATGAGCTGCTCAGCGATGGTCATAGGGGGCTTGTCCAAATCGAGATCAAGGGCGGCTAGAGGGGGTGGCTATATATCAACCACCCAATCAATTATCCCACTGGAGCGCCCCTCCCCCAACGGATTTATGGCCGGTAGAGCAGGCAAGATCTCCGCCGCCAGTCCTTATCGGAGATCTCTGTGGGATCAGTGCGGGCCACCCCGGCGGGCAATCGCCCTACCCAAACCACAGCGACATGTACTGATAGCTACCTAATTATGAGAGCAGGCATTAGTACTCAGGGCTTTGGCCATGATGCCGATGGGGATGGAGGATAGCGTGAATAGGGTTAATCCCGCACCACTTTGCCTCGGATGCGGCGGTAGATTTTTTCGGATTCGACCCAGACAAACAACAGCGTGCTGAAGCCAAAACAGATCAGCAACTCGAAGGGGCTGAGCAGCTGGGTGCCAAAGAAATTACGCAGGGGGGTGACGTAGATCAGCATCAGCTGAAGTACAAAGGTGAGAATCACCGAGGCCAGCACAAAGGGGTTTGACCAAGGCGACATTTCTACAGTCAGGCGGGTGCTGGAGCGCACTGCGATCGCATGGCCCATCTGAGCCAGGCAGAGCGTCGTAAACACCATCGTCTTCCAGCGATTAGGATCGCCAGATTGCTGGCTGTAGTTGTAGGCCCACACCATCAACGTCACCGAGATAATCGCAAACACCACGCCAATCCGCAGCATGTAGGCTCCCAGGCCACGGGCAAAAATACTCTCCTGGGGGTCGTGGGGTGGGCGATCCATGACGTCGGGTTCGGCGGGCTCGACCGCCAGGGCCAGAGCCGGAAAGCCGTCGGTGACCAGGTTCATCCACAAAATTTGCAGGGGGCTGAGGGGCACATCTAAGATCGGCAAAATCAGCGGCGACACGGCAATGGTGAGCAGCTCGCCAATATTAGAGCCAAGAATATATTTCACAAAGCGGCGGATGTTGGTGTAGACCACCCGGCCCTCCTCGGTGGCGGCGACGATGGTGGCGAAGTTGTCGTCGAGCAGCACCATATCGCTGGCTTCTTTGCTCACGTCGGTGCCGGTGATGCCCATGGCAATGCCAATTTCGGCCTGTTTGAGGGCGGGGGCATCGTTGACGCCGTCGCCGGTCATGGCGACGATCTGGTGGTCTTTTTGCAGGGCTTTGACAATCCGCAGCTTGTGCTCGGGCGAGACGCGGGCGTAGATGTTGACCGCTTTGACCGCCGCCTCTAGCTCGCTCTGAGACATTTTCTCTAGGTCGGCCCCGCTGAGGGATTGGGCGTCACCATCGGCAATGCCCAGGTCTTGGGCGATCGCCATGGCTGTCAGCTGATGGTCGCCAGTGATCATCATCGGGCGAATGCCAGCGGCCCGGCAGCGCTGCACCGCCACCCGCACCTCCGGGCGCAGGGCGTCGATCATGCCCACCAGCCCGAGCCACACCAGGCCTTGCTCAGCGGCGTTGGGGTCGCCCTCGGTGGGCACGGTGCCCAGGGAGCGGTAGGCAAAGCCCAGCACCCGCAGCCCCTGGGCGGCCATGGCGGTACTGTCGGCGAGAATGCGCGATCGCTCGTCCTCACCCAGTAAAAATCGCTCCGCCCCGTTTAACCCGCCGTCACAGCGATCAAGCAGCATCTCGGGCGATCCCTTGGCCAGCATCAGGTAGGGGGCTTGGGCCAATTCTCCCGGCAGCTTGAGGTCAGGCCCCAGGGCCTCAACCCCGCTAAACACCACGCTCATGCGCTTGCGCTCCGACGAAAAGGGAAACTCCGCCACGCGCCGCAGCTTGTGGCCCAGGCGATGACGGTCGAGGCCACTTTTAGCCGCCATGACCACCAGACAACCCTCGGTGGGGTCGCCCATAATCACCCAATCGCCCGATTCTTTTTGCAGCACGGCGTCGTTGCACAGCAGTCCATCCAGCAGCAGCAGCCCCAAATCTGCGGTCTGGCGGGGGTCAACGGGCTGGCCCTGGCTGAGAAACTCACCCTCTGGCGCGTAGCCCTCGCCGGTAATTTGCAGGGCCTGGGTGAGGGTGCGCACCTGCTGCACCACCATTTTGTTTTGGGTCAGAGTGCCGGTTTTGTCAGAGCAAATCGTCGTCACCGACCCCAGAGTCTCGACAGCGGGCAGGCGGCGAATCAGGGCATGGCGGCGCACCATGCGCTGGGTGCCAATGGCCAAGGTGACGGTGATCACCGCTGGCAGCCCCTCGGGCACCACCGCCACGGCCATGCTCAGGGCCACCTCTAGCAACCGCTCAAAGGCCTGCCAGCCGCCAAAGGTCACGCCGCCCACCACCACAATGGCCACCAGGGACAGCGACCCAGCCACCAGCACATTGCCCAACTGGGTCATGCGCTGTTGCAGGGGGGTAGGCTCGGTTTCGACCCCCTGAATCATGGTGGCAATGCGGCCCAGCTCGGTTTTCATGCCGGTGCCGGTGACCAGCACCCGGCCACGGCCCTGGACCACTGCGGTGCCCTGAAAGACCAGGTTCTTGCGATCGGCCAGCGATGTCTCGGCGGCGAGGGTGCGGGTGGCCTGCTTGTTGACCCCCTGGGCTTCGCCAGTCAGGGCCGACTCGCGCAGCTGGAGGTTGCTGGCCTCTAGCAGCCGGCCATCGGCAGCAACTTGATCGCCCGCTTCGAGCAGCATGATGTCGCCGGGCACCAGGTCTTTGGAGGGGACGTCTTGCAGGCGACCATCGCGCTGCACCCGCACGCTGGGAGAAGCCATTTGCTTGAGGGCGGCCAGGGCTTTTTCGGCGCGGCTCTCTTGCAGATAGCCCAGCACGCCATTGAGAATGACAATGGCAAAAATCGCGATCGCATCCTTCGGAAACTCCTCGGCCCGCAGGGCGATCACCGCCGACACCACCGCCACCGCAATCAGCATCAGCAGCATGATATTGGTGAACTGGTCGAGTAAAATGCGCCAGGTGGGGCGGCTTCCCACCTCCTCTAGCTCGTTGGGGCCATACTGATGGCAGCGGTCTGCCACCGTCTGGGCACTGAGGCCGCTGTCGACATTACTCTCCAGCTGTCCCAGGGCCTCATCAATGCCAACGGCGTGCCAGGCGGTCGTGGGGGCAGGGGAAAGGTCATTCATGCAGCGCTACCGACTACCGTTGGATCTATTGTTCTAATGGTATAGCCTTGGCCAGGGCTTCGAAACTGGGTAGGAAGAGTGATTTTGGCCCATGACGTTTGGCCCATGATGTTTGCACATGACACTGGGGGTTCACCGAAGGCTGATGCGACTCATTCACCCTATGTTCAAGCGATTCTGGGGGCAGTTCTCGGGGCGACTCTGGGGGCGACTCTGGGGGCGACTCTGGGGGCGGCTCTGGGGGCGGCTATTGGCTCTGCTGGTGCTGCCGCTGACCCTGAGCGGCTGCCTGCGCTACGACCTCACCCTGCGCTTTGACCACCAAACCCACGGGCAGATTACGCAAACCATTGATCTAAGCGAGCGCGGGGCCGCCCTAGCCCAGCCCACCCTAGCCCCCTGGCTAGAGGCATTGCAGGGGCGATCGCGCTCCCTCGGCGGCCAGCTCAGCCAAGGCCCCCAAACCGTTACCCTCACCGTGCCCTTTGGCACCGCCGCCGACTTGGGCGATCGCTTTCAGCAGCTGTTTGCCGATGCCACCCCGGCGGCACCCGTCGCCGAACCAGATAATTTCTCTACAGATAGTTCTAAAGAAGACAGCCCTACAAATCAACCCACCTATTTACAGCTGCCCGGCTTTGGGCCAGTGCCCTTTGCCCTGGCCCTAGATCAAACCAACTGGCTGCTAGCCAGCCGCACCCACCTCACCTACAGCCTCGACCTGAGCCAGCTCCCCCTCGAATCATCCCTACCGGGCAACGAGCCAGCCGAGACCACCTGGGCCGATCTGCGCTTTCGCCTTCAGGTGCCCTGGGGGCTAGCCGACATTGCCCCCACCGCCACTGCGCCCCTGGCCCAAGACCCTACCGGAGCCACCTGGCAGCTTGCGCCCGGCCAGATCACCTCCATTGATGCCACGTTTTGGCTGCCCAATGCGATCGCCCTGGGCACCGTTGGCATCGCGGCCTTAGTTCTAGCGGGTTACGGCCTCCGCTATCGGCTGTGGAAGCGGGGTTAGGGGGGCGGGGGTATACGGTTCAAGGTGTACGGTTCAAGGTGTACGGTTCAAGGTCTGTCGCAAACCGCAAACCGTAAACCCAAAACTCAAAACTCAAAACTCAAAACTCAAACCCCCCCTCTTCGAAAAAACCTTTCGCCAAAGTTAAACTCTGCCTGGTTAAATAGACCTATCAATTTGACCTAGCGATGGGAGGCCCAGAGCCATGAGGCAGATAAATTTCGTCGTTATCTTTGTGATCGCCCTAGCCCTAGTGCTATTTGGCATTGAGAACACCGAACCGGTAATTATCCATATTGCCCCCGGCGTGGATGTAGAGGCGCCCCTCTGCGTTGAGCTGATTGTCGCCATGGGCATTGGGGCAGTGTTTGCCTGGGTGTTTAGCGTGTGGGCTCAGGTGCAGGGCTATATGTCCTTTGGCAAACAGATGGAGCAGCGAGAGGTACGCATTCAGCAGCTGGAGCAAGATGTGCAGCGCTACCAGGTGGAGCTAGAAGAGCAAAGCCTGATGCTGCCCGCCGCCAAAGTCGACGAGGGCGAAGCCCTGGCTCAGTAGGGTGAGATTGAAGCGCGACGAATGGAATGGGGATAGTTCGTTAAGATAGGCCCAATTCCCGCATTGCTCTATGTCGTCATCCCTGGCCCAAACCGCGATCGCATTTCTCATCGACCTGGCCGACCAGGGCGAGATCGACCCGTGGGATGTGAAAGTGATCGACGTGATTGATCGCTTTTTGTCGTTGCTCAAGACCCAGGCTGAGGCCTTGGCCAGCCAGGGCCGTACCCCCTACGAAGCCAACCTCTCCGAGTCGGGCCAGGGGTTTCTCTATGCCTCTATGCTGGTGCTGCTCAAGGCCGACACCATGGTGCGGGCCGAGGCCGAGGCCCAGGCCGAGGCCAACCCCGAAGAAGAGGTCTGGGAAGACGAAATTCCCGAGCTGGTGCCCCTGCCCCGCAACCTAGAGCGGCACCTGCACCGCCGGGCCGTAGCTCCCATCCCCCAGCGGCGGCAGGTGACTCTGCAAGAGCTGATTCAGCAGCTCGAAACCATGGCCACGGTCATGTCTGACCACCAGCCGCGCATTCGAGCCCGGCGGGCCAGACCCCAGCCCCAGCGCCAGGCGGTGCGCGCCATTGCCCAGCTGGCCCACCAAGAAAACCTCTCCGAAATCGCCGCCGCCCTCGAAACCTTTCTCAACCAGTACTGGGACGAGCTGGGGGGCGAGCTGCTGTGGATTGACTTTGAGCAGCTGATCCGCCAATGGCCCCAGTTTAAGCCTGCCGATTTGGAAGACGCCCACGAGTTTGACAGCCCCCACGCCGAGGCGGTACACGAGAAGGTGGGCGTCTTTTGGGGGCTGCTGTTTCTCTCGGCTCAGTCAAAGGTGGAGATGGCCCAAGACAATTTTTATGGCGACCTGCGGGTCAGAAACCTGAGCCGCGCCCCAATTACCGCAGAAGACGCCGAATTGCCGGCATTTATGCTGCCCGATTAGGGTGAGATTGAAGCTGCTCAGCCAACCCTCCCCTAGGCTAGACCGCACGGGCCATGGCTACCGCTTCCAAAGCTGCCGGGGTAATCTAAAGGAAATGTGAGGAGTCCTTGAAGGAGCTCTAGGTGATCTGTGGCTTTGTTTGAGGCACTGTTAGCATGGCTGGGTGCGATCGCCGCCGATGGCAATATATCGATGTTTTCTCGGGCACGCTGGCCCCTAAGCTGGGTCAATAAATAGAGCTGTAAACCTATTTTTCACAAATTAAAGGACTTTATATCTATGAAAGCCATGATTCTGGCTGCGGGCAAAGGCACTCGGGTACGGCCGATCACCTACACCATCCCCAAGCCGATGATTCCGATCATGCAGAAGCCGGTGATGGAATTTTTGCTAGAGCTACTGCGCCAGCACGGCTTTGACCAGATTATGGTGAATGTCAGCCACCTGGCCAACGAAATTGAGGGCTATTTTCGCGACGGGCAGCGCTTTGGGGTAGAAATTGCCTACTCCTTTGAGGGCCGCATTGAAGAAAACGGCGAACTGGTGGGCGACGCCATTGGCTCCGCCGGGGGCATGCGCAAAATTCAAGACTTTTCCCCCTTTTTTGACGACACCTTTGTAGTGCTCTGCGGCGATGCCCTGATCAACCTTGACCTCACCGAGGCCGTGCGCCGCCACCGCGAAAAAGGCTCCATCGCTACCATTGTTACCAAAACTGTGCCCATCAAGCAGGTGCCCAGCTACGGCGTAGTGGTCACCGATGCCGAGGGCAAGGTCAAGTCGTTCCAGGAAAAGCCCTCGGTCGAAGAGGCCCTCAGCACCGAGATCAACACCGGCATCTATATTTTTGAGCCAGAGGTATTTAACTACATTCCTTCGGGCTGCTCCTTTGACATTGGCGGCGATCTGCTGCCCAAGCTGGTGGAGGCCGATGCCCCCTTCTACGGCATTCCCATGGAGTTTGAGTGGGTCGATATTGGCAAGGTGCCCGACTACTGGCGGGCCATCCAGGACGTGCTTACTGGGGTGGTCAACCTGGTTGATATCCCCGGCGAAGAGATTCGCCCCGGCGTATATGCGGGCCTAAATGTAAAGGCCAACTGGGACAAGGTGAATATCGAAGGCCCGGTCTACATCGGCGGCATGACCCACATCGAAGACGGGGCCACCATCATTGGCCCCAGCGCCATCGGCAACAACTGCTCGATCTGCAGCGGGGCGATCGTCGACAAGAGCGTGATTTTTGAATATTCGCGCATTGGTCCGGGCGTGCGCCTGGTCGACAAGCTGGTGTTTGGTCGCTACTGCGTCGATAAAACCGGTGCCTCTATCGACATGAAGGCCGCTGCCCTCGACTGGCTGATCACCGACACCCGCCAGCAGTTTCCGCTGATGCCGCCGGTCGAGCACCGGGCGATCGCAGAACTGCTCGAGCAGCACCTCTAGAGCTGCACCAGAAACGCTAACGGCCCAGGGGTTGACAACCCCTGGGCCGTTTTAGGTTGACCAGTGACGATATGCTTATTTAGACAAGCCTTGGCCAGACCCGGTGGGGCTGGCCAAACACCGTTGGCCCCTACGCAAGCCGCCGGCTTGGCATGGGGGATACGATGCGGATTTGGCAATGAGGGGGAATTTGATCATGTGTGATGGGCAGTGCCATGAACCCAGACATTGAAGCCCAAATTCGCGCCTGTGAGGCCAGGCTCTGCGCCGCCATGCTGACCTCAGATGTAGCTGAGCTAGAGACGCTGATTGCCGACGACCTGCTTTTTGTCGGGCCCACTGGCGAGCTGTCTACCAAAGCAATGGACTTGGAGCTGCATCGAACCCAGGGTATTCAGTTTGTAGAGTCTGTGCCCAAGGAGCTAGAGATTCGCGTTTGGAGCGAGCAGGTTGAGCTCGCGTCGGCTAAAATTTTCTCGAGCGGCAGTTTTTTAGGCAATGCCTTTGCCGGAGACTATCGCTACATGAGGGTTTGGCGCAAGGGCGATCGCGGCTGGCAAATTGCGGGGGGCAGCGTCAGCGCGATCGTCTGACCAGCCAAAGCGTTTCTCTAAAAGCGTTTTCCCAGGCTCCAATCCACCGAGCCTGATCGATGCACAACTGCCAGCTAACTGGGGAAACTGTTGTCTTCGATACAACTCATTCAGAGGGTTTTACCAATTCTTAGGAAATGTTGTAAAAGCTCAGGGCAGCCGTTAGCGAATCGAGATCACCCCAAGAGTAGTCCGATTCCTAGGCAGGGCTGAGACTCTAGCACTAGTATTGTTTTGCCCTTGTATTGGAGAGACTTCCACAATGAGCGATCGCAACCGTTCGTTTCGCCTATCGCGTCGGCAGGTAATGCGGGGGCTGCTGGCCACCTCTGCCTTTGGGCTAACGGGTAAGCTAAGTAGCTGCGCCCAGTCGCCCAGCACCGGGGACGGCGCAGCCAGCGGCGGCGGGGCCGAAGAAATACTGGTGGGCTTTATCTACGTTGGCCCCAAAGACGACTTTGGCTACAACCAGGCCCACGCCGAGGGGGCCGCCGCCATGGCGGCCAACGTGCCCGGCATTCGCCTGGTGGAAGAGGCCAGCGTGCCCGAAACCACCGCCGTGGCCGAAACCATGCGCAGCATGATCGAAATCGATGGTGCCACGGTGCTATTTCCCACCTCCTTTGGCTACTTTGACCCCCACATTTTGGCCCTGGCGGCAGAGTTTCCCAATGTCCAGTTTTTCCACGCTGGGGGCCTTTACCAGGAGGGCGTACACCCACCCAACGTGGGCAGTTACTTCGGCTATATCGACGAGGCCCAATACGTGGCCGGGGTAGTGGCGGGCCACATGAGCCCGGCGGGTAAGCTGGGCTTTGTGGCGGCCAAGCCAATTCCGCAGCTGTTGCGCAACGTCAACAGCTTTACCCTGGGGGCCAGGTCGGTGAACCCGGCGGCCACCACCCAGGTGATCTTCACGGGCGACTGGTCAGTGCCCGTCAAAGAAGCCGAGGCCACCAACAGCATGGCCGACCAGGGCATTGAGGTGATCACCTGCCACGTCGACAGCCCCAAGGTGGTGATGGAAACAGCCGAGCGGCGCGGCATGTTTAGCTCGGGCTACCACGCCGACCAAAGCCCGCTGGCTCCCGAGGGCTATCTCACCGGGGCCGAGTGGGATTGGTCGAGTATCTATACGGCCCTCGCCCAGGACATAATGGCCGGCAAAACGCTGATGGATGGAGGTATTTCCCACATTCTCAGGGGCGGGCTGGCCGACAACTTCTGTAAGCTGTCGCCCTACGGCCCCGCCGTCAGCAACGAGGCCAAGGCCGACGCCGATGCCGCCGCTGCGGCGATTAAATCTGGGGAGCTGGTGATCTACGACGGGCCGCTGATGACTAACACCGGCTCAGAGGTGCTGGGGGCCAGCGCCCAGCTTAAAATCGACGACATCGAGCTAGAGAAAATGGACTATTTTGTTGAGGGTGTAATCGGGTCTATCTAGCAGGGGCATCACCATGGCGTCTACAACAACCTGGCGGAGATCCCTAGAGTCAGTGGCTTTGCCCATGGGGGCCGTGTTAGCGGCCCTGGTAATCTTTGGCCTGTTTTGCGCTCTGGCGGGGGCCAACCCCCTGGCGGTGTACGGGTCAATCTACCGCGCCGCCTTTGGCAGCTGGAGCGCCTGGCAAAATACACTGATTCGCGCGTCACCCCTGATGCTCACGGCCCTGTGTACGGCCCTGCCCGCCCGCCTGGGGCTGGTAATCATCGGCAACGAGGGGGCGCTGGTGATCGGTGGCCTGGCGGCGGTGCTGGCGGGTCTCGCCCTGGGGGGCACCCTGCCCGGCGGCGCGGTGCTGCTGGCGATGGCCCTGGCTAGCCTGGTCGCCGGGGGCCTGTGGATTATGGCGGCGGGGGCCCTGCGCCACTACCGAGGGGTCAACGAGACGATCAGCAGCTTGCTGCTCAACTACGTGGCGATCGCCCTGCTCAACCACCTGGTGCAAGGCCCCCTGCGCGACCCCGCCTTTGTCAGCAAACCCTCTAGCTTTGAGATTGACCCCTCGGCCTGGCTGGGCACCCTGCCCGCCACCCGCATCCACTGGGGTCTGATCTATGGCCTGGTGGCGTCGGCGGTGGCCTACATTTTGATTCAGCGCACCACCTTTGGCTTTGCCGCTCGCACCGCCGGGGGCAACGTGCGCGCCGCCCGCATCGCCGGGCTGCCCGTGGGCAAACTCACCCTGGCGGTATGCTTTCTGGCCGGTTCCTGCGCCGGGCTGGCGGGCATGGTCGAGGTGGCGGCGGTGCAAAGGCGGCTCAACGAATCAATTGTGTCGAGCTACGGCTACGCCGGAATTTTGGTGGCCTTTGTCGCCCGTCATAACCCCCTAGCCACGGTGCTGGTGTCGGTGCTGCTGGGCGGCATTTTGGCCAGCGGCGGCATTTTGCAGCGCGCCCACAACCTCCCCGACGCGACGGTGCTGGTTTTCCAGGGCATTGTGTTTCTCTGTGTGCTCTACAGCGAGTCGCTCTACGGCCGCTTTGCCGTCTTCCAAGAGCAAGCCCAGCGCCCCACCGCCCCCGCCCCCTCGATTTAGTCCCATCCCCATCCACCC
>DAIPYU010000040.1:3678-20212 GCA_036782635.1 Nodosilinea sp. CTOTU7353 | reverse complement strand
AGCCCAGCGCCCCACCGCCCCCGCCCCCTCGATTTAGTCCCATCCCCATCCACCCGCCTACCCATCCACCCATCCATGTCCCTTAACAAAAACAACCCATGGCAACCGAAGCACTAAGCTGGTGGGGCGTCCCCCTGGGCATTTTGGCCGGCACCCTGCGGGGCAGCGTTCCTTTTCTGCTGGTCAGCCTGGGGGAGTGCCTGACCGAGAAAAGCGGCAAAATCAACCTGGGCCTAGAGGGTACCCTGCTGATGGGGGCGATGAGCGCCTACGCGATTTCCTTCCTGAGTGCGGGCATTGTCGGCCCGGCCCTGGCCCCCTGGCTGGGGGTGCTGGCGGCGGGGGTAGCGGGCATGGGTCTGGGGGCGATCCACGGCTGGCTGTCGCAGCAGCCTAGGGTTAACGATGTGGCGGTGGGCATCGCCATGATTATTTTTGGCAGCGGCCTGGCCAACTTCTTTGGCAAGCCTTTTATTCAGCCCCAGGCTCCGCAGTTGCCCACTCTCCCGGCCGGGGGCTGGAGCAGCCTGCCTCAGGTGCAGTCGGCGCTGCAAATTAGCCCGCTGTTTTTGCTCGGGGTGGTGATCGTGCCGCTGATGAGCTGGTTCTTTAAGTCGACCCGCTGGGGGCTGTACGTGCGGGCGGTAGGCGACAGCCCCGATGCCGCCCTGGCCATGGGCATTTCAATTTTTTGGGTGCGGATGGCCAGCATTGTGGGGGGTAGCTTTTTGGCGGGCATTGGCGGAGCCAGTCTATCGCTGTTTTACCCCGGTGTCTGGACGGAGCGGATCTCCAGCGGCCAGGGGTTGATGGCGGTGGCGCTGGTGATTTTTGCCCGCTGGCAGCCCTGGCAATGCCTGTGGGCTTCGCTGCTGTTTGGCGGTGCCCAGGCGCTGGGGCCGGCGTTTCAGTCGGTGGGCATTGACTCGTACTATTACCTGTTTAATGCGGCCCCGTATATTCTCACGCTGGTGATTATGATCCTCACCTGCTCGCCGCAGAGAACCCTGGCCGGGGCACCGGGGGCCTTGGGCAAGGAAGCTTGAGCTACAGTGCCCCTTCGACCTGGGCGTTAAACCCGTAGACTCGCCGCTCTCCCGCCAGGGGTACCAGAGTGACGTCGCGCTCGTCTCCCGGCTCAAAGCGCACGGCGGTGCCCGCCGGGATATCGAGCCGCAGACCTCGCGCCCGATCGCGCTCAAAGCTCAGCGCCCTGTTCACCTCAAAAAAGTGAAAGTGGGAGCCGACCTGGATGGGGCGATCGCCCGTATTCGCCACCGCTAGAGTCACCGTCTCTTTACCGGCATTGAGCTCGATTTCGCCCTCGGCGGGCAGCAGTTCTCCGGGGATCATGTCGGGCCTCCTAGGTTGGCAATTAAATTTTGACGCCTTTGCTGGAGCGATCGCTCGACTCGGGGCAGCGCTTCCTCCAGTTCGCGGCGGGCGACGCCCTCGACTCTGGCCTCCAGCAGGTGGTTGAGGGCCATCAGGTGGGCGGTGTCGAGGGCGGTCTCGGTCGGCACCTTCACGGTGGGGAGCACCCCCGTGGTATCCCAGTTTTTGCCTGTCACCGGGTTGATCGCCTGGCCCGTGGGCATAAACACCCAAAAGTGGTCGTGCAGGCGAAAGCCCCGCCCAGGGTTGGCCCCGCCGCGAGTGGTTTCGCCCACTACGGCCCCGCGCTTGAGCACCTGGAGGTTGTAGGCAAACTCCTCCGCCGCCGAAAAGGTCTCGGGGCTGGTGAGGGCAAACACAGGTTTGTCGAGATAGCGCTGCCCCGGCACGTAGGGCACCGTCCACCACTGGTGGGTTTCGTCGGTCTCGCTCCAGTACAGGTCGTTGAGGTGGATCGGTGGGTGCGCCGGAAACAGGTAGCTACAGAGCAGCGCCACCGTGGCCGGAGAGCCACCCTGGCTGTGGCGCAGGTCAAAGATCAGCGCGTCGGTGTGGGCGACCAACGTCATGGCGGCGGCCAGGGCGTCGCCCGCAAACTCCGGCGGCTCAAAGCTAAACAGCTGAATGTAGCCCACGTTGCCCGCCAGGCGCTCGACTCTATTGAGGTCGAAATTGCGGCGGCGGCTGGCCTGGTACTGGCGCTCAAGCTCGGCTGGGTCGGGCGCTGCCTCTGGCTCAATGTGGGGCAATGGCACGGGGCTAAAGTGCAGGCGCAGATTGCGATCGCCGCTCATCTCCTGGAGCTGGGCGGTCAGCGTGTCGGCCAGCTGCTGCCCCCCCTTAATATCGCCATAGCCCCCCGCCTCTAGGCGCTGCTCAATATCGGCCTGAATCTTTTCGGCCACCGATGGAAACACGTAGGCATCTAGCTGGGTCACCAGCGCCCCCAGCACAGCGTCAAGGCTAGCCGCGTCGAGAAAAATATCCTGGGAGTCAGAGGCAGACACAACCATACCTTTCCCTAGCGAATTGGCTCATGGACAGTGACCAGCTTGGTGCCATCGGGAAAAGTCGCCTCCACCTGCACCTCGTGAATCATCTCGGCTACCCCATCCATTACATCGGCCCGGCCCAGCAGGGCCGTACCGTAGCTCATCAGCTCCGCCACCGTGCGTCCATCCCGCGCCCCTTCTAAAATCGCCGCCGAAATGTAGGCCACCGCCTCGGGGTGGTTGAGCTTGACGCCTCGGTCTTTGCGGCGCTCAGCCACCAGGGCGGCGGTAAAGATTAAGAGCTTGTCTTTTTCCTGGGGGGTGAGTTGCATGGGCCAGGCGATTCGGTAGAAGGAGTTGCGTTGTAGCTATTCGTAAGCTTTCAAGGTTTTGGGCGGCTTGTCAACCACAAACTGAACAGTCTGGGGCCGGGCTTAAAAAGTAAAGCTTAAGGCCATAGGGTTAGGGCCAGAACTGGGTTACTGTGCCTCAGGGAGGGGTACTGTACTCTGTAAACGTCAGTTCAACAAAGAATAATTCCTGGAAAAAAAGCTTGATCGTCCCCTCCTGGGGGGGTTAAGGGGTGGGTTCATCTGGGCTAGAAAGCTCAGGTTCCGTACTTGGACACTCATTTTCCGTCGCCAGATTGCCCCCCCGCCCTCCGGGCACCCCTCCAAGGAGGGGATAGGGCCGACTTTTCCGCAGCATATGATTCCATCGAACTGACGTTCTGTAAAGCATCGGTCAAAACGCCCCTCTAAAAAGATCCCTTAAGATTGCCTACCGCTGGAACCTGCCCATGACTGCGCCCCTGATTGAGATTTTGCCCGACAAGCCGGCCCTGGTGGAGCGGGCCTTAGCCCTGGTCGTTCAGGCTATTCACAGCGCCATTGCTGACCAGGGCTACTGCACCCTGGCCCTGGCCGGAGGCAGCACCCCCAAGCCTTTGTACCAGGCCCTAGCGAAGCAAGGCCTGCCCTGGGAGCAGCTCTACATTTTTTGGGGCGACGAGCGCTACGTGCCCGCCGATCACCCCGACAGCAATGCTGGCATGGCCAAGGCGGCCTGGCTTGACCAGGTGCCGATTCCGCCCGACCACATTTTGCTGGCCCCGACCCTCCAGAGCGACCCAGCCACCTCGGCCAGCCAGTACGAAGCTATGATCAAGGCGGTGTTTGGCAGGCTCCAGGGCACTGCCTCAGATCAGATACCTGAGTTTGACTTAATTTTGCTGGGCATGGGCGACGATGGCCACACCGCCTCGCTGTTTCCCCAGACCGACGCGCTGGGGGTGGCTGACCGCCTCACCACCGTGGGCTACAAGGGCACCGATCCGCGCATCACCATGACCGTGCCGTTGATTAACCACAGCCGCCGGGTGTTGTTTTTGGTGGCTGGGGCTGATAAAGAAACCGCCCTGGGCCAGGTGTTTGCTGCCGAGGGCGACGATCGCGCCTACCCGTCTCGCCTGGTGCGCCCCCAGGGCGAGCTGCGCTGGCTGCTCGATCAGGCGGCGGTGGGTAATCTGAGCCTGGGCTAGCCCCTATTCTCTGAGTCCATAACCGAGACGGTAGCGCTAAGGGGTTTGACTCCCTGCTAAACTGCCCCTGGCCTAGACTATTATCAAGGCGGCGATGTCCTCCCCTGATTGCCGCTGGGGTAAAATCTGAGCAGGGTCTGCAAGGATGCCTAAACGGGGCTAGGGTCTGCCAGACTCTCCTATGATTAAAACTACAGGTTATAAAAGCTACAGGGATCGTTTTTGATTGAGTAATGTGATTACCCTTTCGTTGCTGCACCCCCTCCACAAAACCCCGGTTCAAAGCTGGTCATTTGATCAAGAAGCCGTGGTTCGCATAGGTCGCTCGACCGACAACCATGTCGTTCTCTACAGTGCCGTTGTCTCTCGTCACCACGTCGAAATTCATCGTACTGAGTCTGGCTGGGCGGTAAAAAGCATTGGCACCAACGGCACCTATGTAGAGGGTCGCCGCATCGCTGAGGTGCCGGTAGAAGATGGCATTGTGATCCGGCTGGCGCGATCGGGGCCAAACATTCAAATTCATATGTCAGAGGAGAAGCGCGACCCCCTCAAAGAGCTGCTCAACCGCCGCCGTTCAGAGGAAAATGCTGAGCTTGACCACGGCACCCACAGCGAACCCGAGGACAGCGCCACTCCGGGTGCTGCAGAAACATTGCCCTATCAGACGACGGTCATCAACAACTGAGCCGTAACGTCTGCCACCCCAGTGCTGGCCTAGGTACTCGGCACCCGCTGAGACCAGCCCTGAGGAAATTTTTGGCAGGGCTTTCTGCCCTAAAGGGCGGCTTTGAGCGTTTCAGCCCTATCGGTGGCCTCCCAGGTGAAGTCGGGGAGTTCGCGACCAAAGTGGCCGTAGGCGGCGGTTTGTTGGTAGATCGGGCGGCGCAGGTTGAGCATGTCGATCAGGCCCTGGGGGCGCAGGTCAAAATGCTTGCGGATCAGATCTATGATCGCACCATCATCCACCTTGCCCGTACCAAAGGTGTTGATCGAGATCGACGTGGGTTGGGCCACCCCGATCGCATAGGACACCTGAATTTCGCAGCGATCGGCCAGGCCCGCCGCCACGATGTTTTTGGCCACGTAGCGCCCCGCGTAGGCCGCCGAGCGATCCACCTTGGTGGGGTCTTTGCCCGAGAAGGCACCGCCGCCGTGGCGAGCCATGCCGCCGTAGGTATCGACAATGATTTTGCGCCCGGTGAGGCCGCAGTCGCCCACGGGGCCACCGATAATGAATTGCCCCGTGGGGTTGATGTGGTACTGGGTATCGGCGTGGAGCCACTCGTTGGGCAGCACCGGCTTGATAATCTCCTCCATCACCGCCTCGCGGATGTCGGATTGGGAGATATCGGGATCGTGCTGGGTCGAGAGCACCACCGCTTCTACCGCCACGGGCTTGAGGTTTTCGTAGCGCAGCGTCACCTGGCTTTTGGCGTCGGGACGTAGCCAGGGCAGCACCTTGTGTTTACGCAGGTGGGCCTGCCGCTCGACCAGCCGGTGGGCGTAGTAGATCGGGGCGGGCATCAGGGTATCGGTCTCGTTGGTGGCGTAGCCAAACATCAGCCCCTGGTCGCCTGCGCCCAGGTCTTTGTCGGTGGCGACATCCACGCCGATGGCAATGTCTGACGACTGCTTGCCGATCGCATTGAGCACCGCGCAGGAGGCCCCGTCAAAGCCCACGTCGGAGCTGTCGTAGCCAATGCCCAAAATCACGTTGCGCACAATGTCTTCAAGATCGACGTAGGTGTTGGTGCGCACCTCCCCGGCGATCACGGCCATGCCGGTCTTAACCAGGGTCTCGACCGCCACTCGGGCGTGGAGATCTTCTTTGAGAATGGCGTCTAAAACGGCGTCGGAGATCTGGTCGGCCATTTTGTCGGGATGGCCCTCAGACACCGACTCAGAGGTAAAAATGCTGTATTCGCTCATGAAATAGGCCCAACCAGTGGCATAAACAGATTGGCAAAGTCAGCCGAGGCGCTTCGCAATCCAAAGTTTATCAAAATTTAGTAGAGATGCCGGGGATTCTGACCTCGACCGCCAGGCTCATGGGTACACACAAATGCGTCTCGGCTGGATTGCCCGCGTTCGATCCCTTCACCCCCCTTAACAAGGGGGCATTAGCTCCCCTTTCTGGAAAAACTGCCTATCCCTAGCCCAGCACGGCTGCCGCTGCCCCATCCATTAACCCCTGGGCCTTTTGCTGCATGGTCTTAAAGATGTTGTAAAACCCGTTGGCCCGCGACGGGGTGAGGCTGACATCGAGCTGGGTGTCTTGAATAAAGTCGGGGGTGAGCTGCACAATCTCGTCGGGGGTGAGGCCGTTGAGGGCCTTGATCAGCAGCGCCACCAACCCCTTGGTGATCTGCGCGTCAGAGTCGGCCTGGTAGATCACCTTGCCCTCGACCAAATCTGCCACCACAAACACCTGGGAAACACAGCCCGGCACCTTGTTCTCAGGGGTTTTATATTCTTCGGGTAATGCGTCGAGTTTTTTGGCAAACCACAGCAGCTGCTGATAGCGGCGCTTGGGGTCATCGGTCTTTTGAAAGCGGGCGACGATTTTCTCGATGGATTCGGGGCGATCGGCAGGCATGGCGCAGCGGTTGAGGAGACGTTCCTCGACTAGTTTATCAATCAAACGGAGGCGGTAGCGCGGGGCAGGGGACAGCAGCTATATGGTATTTGCTCTCGTCAATCGGGGGTAAACAAGCAGAATTTAGTATCGGCCTCGAAAAGGCGACCCTGATTGAAATCAAGCTAGCGCTAAGTCGCGCCCTGAAGGACCCCAGGCGGCAGCGGATGACCTAGAGCATCGGCACAGTATATAAATGACAGCACTCACCCTGGTGCCCTAGCTCCGCTTGGGCATCCCGGTTTTGCGGCTCTGCCGCTCCTTTGAGGAGGCAGAGCCGCCGCCGAGCCTTCCAAGCCCTGGAACGAGGGGCAGCGAATACTGTACCGGCGTTCTAGACGAAGCTGGCTGAGAAGATGCAATCCAGCAAACCCCAGATCGCTAAAGCAGCAAATGGGGATGCTTCGGTCTCTATCGAGCTGCTGCCACAGGTGATTTTGGGGACTGGAGTATCTCCACAGGAAATGGGTCAAGTGATTGGTGCGATTAATTGCTCTTGATGGTCAATCTCTAACCCATGGCATTGATAACTACTCTGTAAGCGTGTTGGCTAAAACTCCGCTAGAAATAATGGCATGGCAAAACCCTTTGCAATCTACCTCAGCAGCTCAAACAGGCCGTCGTCAATTTCATAGCCCAGCATTTGGGTCATAAACTTGAGCCGGGTGTAGTTGGTCATACCCTGGGATTTTTGCCAGGCTGCGATCGCAAAAATCTTCGCCATCATAAAAATTTCTAGCCCCTCGGGATTGTAGCGAATGCCTTCGGTGGGGCTGAACTGGTGGGGCACCAGCATGGCCGCATAGCGCCCCAGCTCCCCCGCTTCCCAGTCGAGCACCAGGGGCAGCCAGGGATACACCGTATCTAGACGAATGAACCACAGCCTCACCTCCGGCAGCTCCGACAGCTCTCTGGGGTCGGTGGGGTCGCGGCTGATGTCGATTTCAAAGCGCAGGGCTGGCTCGCCCTGAAACACCTTACCCGCTGCGATCAGCGGCTCAAGCACCGCCTGGGCCGGGGTTAAATCCAGCGTTTGCAGGTGAGACTCATGCAGGGAAATGGTGTGGGCCATGGGGCAGCAGCGAGGCGAGACTACAGTTACTGCCCATTGTCGCAGAGGAGGGTCGCAGAGCCGGCCCCCCTAGCGCTCCAATTTTCCGCCCAACCGGGCTAGGGCGTAGTCACAGGGTAGAGGCCGTGCAATTATAGATATCGCTTTAGGGATATGGCTGGGGGCCTCAGCCCGGTGGTGCTTTGCCCCAAGCCCGAGCTAAAACCTTGTGTTGTGACCTTCATCGCGGCGGCTCTATGTCTGACTCTTCCCTGCGCCTGTGCATTATCTTGGGCACCCGACCTGAGGCGATTAAACTGGCTCCGGTAATTCGTGCTTTTCAGCAAGACCCAGAGATTGACACCCAGGTGGTGTTGACGGGGCAGCACCGCGAAATGGTTGACCAGGTGATGGCGCTGTTTGACCTCAAGGCCGATGCTGACCTGGCGATCATGCAGCCCCAGCAGACCCTCACCGACATCACCTGCCGCAGTTTGCAGGGGCTAGAGGCTCACTTTAAAACCCAGCACCCCGATCTCGTCATTGTCCAGGGTGACACCACCACCGCCTTTGCTGCCGCCCTGGCCGCCTTTTACCAAAAAATTCCGGTGGGCCATGTGGAGGCGGGCCTGCGCACCGATAACATCTACAGCCCCTACCCCGAAGAGGCCAACCGGCGGCTGATCTCGCAGCTCACCACTCTGCACTTTGCCCCCACCACCACCGCGGTGGGTCACCTTGAGGCCGCTGGGGTGGTGGGCGACATTCACCACACTGGCAACACCGTGATCGACGCGCTGCTGACGGTGGCGGAGCAAACCCCCGACTGCCCCATCGACGGCCTCGACTGGGAGCGCCACCGGGTGCTGTTGGCCACGGTGCACCGCCGCGAAAACTGGGGTGAGCCACTGGCCGAGATCGCTGCCGGGTTTCTCACCGTGCTCAACGACCAGCCCGATACCGCCCTGCTGCTGCCCCTGCACCGCAACCCTCTGGTGCGCGAACCCTTGACCCGGCTGCTGGGCGATCATCCCCGGGTGTTTTTAACCGAGCCCCTCGACTACCACCGCCTGGTGGGGGCGATGAGCCGTTGCTACCTGCTGCTCACCGACTCGGGCGGCCTACAAGAAGAAGCTCCGGGCCTGGGCAAGCCGGTGCTGGTGCTGCGCGATACCACCGAGCGCCCCGAGGCTGTGGAAGCTGGGACGGCTCGACTGATTGGCACCAGCGCCGAGGCCATTGCTGGCAACGCCCTTGAACTGCTCACCGACGCAGCGGCCTACGGCACCATGGCGCGGGCTGTGAACCCCTTTGGCGACGGCCACGCGTCTGATCGCATCTTGGCGATCGTCAAGCAATATTTCTTGAGCCAGGCGGCGGGTTGATCCCCTCAGCTAAAACTCTGGGGCCAATTCTGGGGCTAAATTCTGGGGATTGTCACCGGGATTTGACATTGAGTTAGTTTCCTAGGTAAATTCTCAATTTAGTTCTGATGCAGAAAGCAGGGTTTTATACCGATCTAAAACCCTGCTTTCTGCGACTAAAACTAGGGTTTTGGTCAGGTTTCCCTAAAGGCTTACCTGCGACTCTGTGATGAGCATCACAATGTGATTCCCGAAGGATCACGGAGCTAGCTTGCGCAATCTCACGCTTTACAGAAACTTGATGCGGCTACATTAGAACTTAACGGTGGTCATCTACCCAAAGTTATGCCTTCTCAACACCCAGCCGAAACGCAGCAGTTTAACCGCGATGTGCAGTTTCTCCTCAAGCCCAATAATCCCCACGCGCGATCGCTGCTGGCCTTTATCAAACGCACTATTCGGCAGTTTGAGCTACAGGGCTACATCACCGAAATCGATATTTTTGTCGAAGCTTACCTGCGGGGCGTGCGCTACACTCAGCAGCGCCAGGAGCAGATTCACCAGCCCAAGGCCTGGATGCGGCGCACCGCCTACAACATCATTCGCGAGTGCAAGCGCGATCGCCTACAATACTCGGCCCTGGCCTTTGACGAGCTGATGGAGCAGGGGCAGGGGGCAGATGCGATCGCGCTGTCCGCCGTCAATGATGCCGCGATTACCGACGCCATTAACTCGGTGCTTCAGGCGTTTGAGGCACTGTCGGTAGGCGATCGCAACCTAATCCAGTGGAAGGTGATTGACGGTCTCTCCTGGCAAGAGGTGCAGACTCGACTGGTGGCCGAGGGCGAAGACCGTTCCTCCCAAGCCACCCTGCGCAAGCGCGGCCAGCGTGCCCTAGAAAGACTGCGGCGGGCCTACCATAGTTTTAGTGGCGAACCCGGCTCCATTGAACTCGCCCATAACCTGTTCGATCATCCCGACGATCAGTCCTAAACCCCATACAAGTCAATCAGTAAAGTTCTGCCTGTGGGAACGCTACAGTCCCGCTTGGGACTGGTCATAACCGGCAAAGACTCTGCCATGAGCACTCACCGCTCTAAATCCTTTGGCCCAGGGCAGCAGCATATCTATTCGGCGACAGGTTGTCAGAAATGCCTAAATGGGCACAATAAATCGGCTTTGGGAAGTAAACTTTACAAAAGCTCTCTGTGTGGATGCTCTTAAGGATCTACGCCTGGGGATCATCTGAGTTTGGCAATCGGGGTGCCTCGCAACCATAACCACCGTCTAAAATCACCGCCTAAACTAGGTGAACCGTTAGAACTCCATGGCCAACACCATTAGCCCATCCGATGCCCTGATTCCGGCTTGCACCGGAGATGCCGCCCAGGCCGAGCCGCCAGTTTCAACACAGGCCTTTAGGCTCAGGTTTTGGGGCGTGCGCGGCAATATTCCGGCGCCGGGGGCAGACACGGTGCGCTACGGCGGCAACACCGCCTGTGTCGAAGTGCTGGTGGGCGGTCAGCGACTGATTTTTGACGGCGGCACCGGGCTGCGGGTGCTGGGTCGCCACCTGATTGAGCAGGGGCAACCGGTCCATGCCCACCTGTTCTTTACCCACACCCACTGGGATCGCATTCAGGGCTTTCCGTTTTTTGCCCCGGCTTTTGCTCCAGAGACCCAACTCGACATCTACGGCGCTCCGGCCCTCAACGGTGCCTCCATCAAACAGCGGCTGATGGAGCAAATGCTGCGGCCCAATTTCTTTAAGCCGCTGCAAACCATGGCCGCTACCATGGCTTTTCACAACATTGCCGCAGGCGAGCCGCTTACTTTGGGGGAGGTGCTGGTTGAACCCTGGAGCCTCAACCGCCACACCAGCGCCCTAGGCTATCGCGTCACCTGGCAAGATCGGGTGTTAGTCTACGCCACTGACACCGATCCCAGCCAAACCCCCGTTGACCCCAATCTGCTGCTGCTGGCGGCCGGGGCCGATGCGCTGATTTTTGACGGCACCTACGTCGATGCTGCCTACTCAGATTACGTCGGGTCAAGTGAGGGAGCAGCAGCACCCTGGCACCTGGGCATTGAAATTGCCAAAGCCAGCCAGGTGAAGCACTTGGTGTTGTTTCACCACAACCCCTGCCACAGCGATGATCAGCTCGATCAGCTGGAGCGCCAGGTGCAGGGCAGCTTTGCCGCCGCCTGTTTGGCGCAGGAAGGGATGACGTTGGATCTGCTGTAGCTGTTTACCAGCAGAGCTAATTGGTGGACGGACTGGGGCAGGGGTGCACGGCCAGCGGTGCAAGGTTTACGGTTTACGGTGAAAGGCCTGCCGTGAACCGTAAACCTTGCACCGTACACCCCTTCCTATCCCCTTTGCTGTCATCGAAAATCATGTCGGCTGTAGCAGGTCGCCGCGCACCCAGCCGGTGGTGCCCTGATAAACCACCTGGTACCAGATAAAGCTGTCATCGGGGTTGCCGACTCGATCAATGACCTCGACGACAGCGCGGCGGGGGGCCATAGCGAGAATCGTGCTGTCCAGGCGCGGGGATGAGCGCAGCCGGGCGGCTTCACCAGAGAGCACCAGGGCCGGGGTGCCGGGGGCAAAGTTGTTGCCGCGAAAGTCGCTAGAGCCAGAGGCCACGCCCACTACGGTATTAAAGCCCGGCTCTTGGAGAACTACGGTGCCGTCGGCAGCGACAATCTCTAGCTCGGTTTCGCCCTGCACGTTGATGCGGGCAAAGCGCTGGGCCTCACCCAAGGTGTTGGTGTAGACCGTTTGGTCGCGAGTGCTGGGCACCAGTTCGGCCTGCCCACCCCGCACCTCGACCACGTCGGTGGTCTTGTTGTAGAGGTTCATAAACAGGCTAGACCCGCTGCGGTAGATGCGTATCGCCATCGACTCGGTTTCAAAATTGAGCACTGTTTCTATCGTGCCCGCCTGGGCCAGTCGACGGTCTGGCACCACCCCAGGGGACGGCACCAGGGCCGGGGCCGCAGCTACAGCCGGGCCAGCCAGCAGGGCCAAGGCCGCCAGAGATAGGCAAACTCGTTGAGAAACCCGATTCATAGGAGAGTGACCTGAGATAGTGACAAAGCATAGAGGCAGGCGCGCCGCCCCCATAATAAACCCCATCCAAGTGCAGCAGGGGAGTTTTGCCGGTGGGCAAGCTCCCGATCCCGAAATGGACTGGGGATAGCTAAGCGTCACCCTGCGGCAAAACTTCGCTGCCGTTGACCGGAGACGCGTTAGGTATGATCGCACCCCCAACGCACCTGCCCCAGGTCTAGTGCACAATGTCTGCGCCTAATGCACCAGCGGCATCGATAGCGCATTGGTCTGGTGGGTGATCGCCGCCGCTGGGCGCTGACTCGGGTACAGCCGCACCCGCTCAGAGGGCACCGTCACCCGAGCCTGACTGCCGATCGCAATCGGCTGACCCGCTGGCCGGCGGGCGTAGAGCCACTGCCCCGAAGGCGTTTGTAGACAGTACTTATACTCACGACCCAAAAACTGGCGATCGCGCACCACTGTCGAGCCCGCCGCATCCTCCACCAGGGCAAGATCCTCCTGGCGCACCATGAGATCCATCGGCGTAGGGTCAGCGCCGATGGTTTCCGTGGCAAAGCAGCCCACCTCGGTTTGCCAGCCCTGGGGGCTGGGCTGGGCTGGTAAAAAATTGGCCTGGGTGACAAACTCGGCCACAAAGCGCGAGGCGGGCTGGCCGTAGACCACTTCTGGGGTGTCAATCTGCTCCAGGTGGCCCTGGTTCATCACCGCCACCCGGTCTGCCAACGCCAGGGCTTCTTCTTGGTCGTGGGTAACAAACACCCCCGAGGCCCCCACCTGGCGCAAGATATCGCGTACCTCCTGACGCAGGTAGAGGCGTACCTGCACGTCTAGGTTGCTAAAGGGTTCATCGAGCAAAATAATCGCCGGGCGCGGGGCCAGAGCACGGGCCAGGGCCACCCGCTGCTGCTGTCCCCCCGATAGTTCGTGGGGAAAGCGATGTTTCAGCCCCTCTAGACCGACAAGGGCGATCGCTGCCCCAGTCTGCTGCTCGATTTCTGCCGTTGACAGCGCCCTGCCCCGCCCGGCCTTTTGGCCACTGGCCTTGGCCCCGCGCCGCTGCAAGCCAAAGGCCACGTTTTTCTCCACCGTCAGGTGCGGAAACAGCGCATAGTCTTGGAACACAATGCCCACGTCGCGACGCTCCGGCGGCAGCCAGGTTGCCCCAACCACCGCCTGACCCGTCAGATAAATACCGCCTCTATCGGGTTGCTCAAACCCAGCAATGAGCCGCAGCAGTGTGGTTTTACCGCAGCCCGACGGTCCCAGTAGCCCCAAGATCTCTCCCTGGTCTAGGGTGAGGCTGATCTTGTCTACTGCCGGAGGCAGCTGGGGGCTGTAGTGTTTGGTGACAGCATCGAGACGTAAAATATCCGTTGGGGTCATAGTTTAATCAGATAGAGGGCCGCAGGGGCCGCTGTGGGCAGCGTGATTGAAATCGCTATTGAAAATGTTATTCATTAACTATACCGTCTGACGAAACCGCGCCATTGGGTCAGGCGGGCAGCGACGGTTGCAGGTAATAAATGTTCTTGCTAAACGGAAGCCAGGCTCCCTGGTGCTGAATCCTGACTCGCTGGGGGTTCTGCTCCCCAGTCACCGAAGAGGCAGGCAAAATCTAATGCTCCAAACCTCATTCCAGTCTAGAAGCCGAATTCTACCTGTGGTGAAACTCCAGAGCCCCAGTTGAACTTGGCGTATCAAGACTGTGGGGATGCCCTTCAGGCGTCACTGCCCTAGATTTTAGGATGGAGCGCCGTGCCCTATTCTGCCCAGCTTATTAAGACTGAGTTTCAGATGCTCGTCTAGGCCAGCGCCAGGGCCGTTGTGATCGTCCAGGCATCGACCAAGAGCAGCAGCAGGGTAAACCCCAGCAAAATGAAATACATCCAGGGCTGGGCCAGGGGTTTTACGTCTTGGGTATCGATGCCGGTGTAGGTCTCAACTAGCCCCACCAGTCGGGCAAACCCTGCCACCCGCATAGGCAGCAGGTAGGCCTGCTGGTCAGCCCCCTCGCCCCCCACAAAGTAATAGACCAGGCCCCCCTGCCCGGTAGATCGGGGCTTCAGCCCCTGCACCTTGGCCCAGGGCAGCTGCCAGCCGCCGCGAAACAGCCAGCGAACCCAGGCCGGGTAGGTAACTTGGATGCCTTCACCATCTACCTCAACCCGCTGCCCCAAGGCACCGTAAATGCCCACGGCCCCCAGCAAAATGCCCGCCGTTAGCCAGGCTGGGGGGACAGCTGCCTGGGTAGCCTGGGCTAAAAACGGCAGCGGCCCCATCAGCGCCAGGTACAGCAACAGCAGCGTCAGGCGAATCAATGGTGAAATGTGAAACACCTGCGGTGCCATGGCACCATCGCCCGCACCTGAGCGATCTGGGGCTAGGGATGAGGACTCAGCCATAGAGCATTTAAAATACGGAAGAAGAACAGGTACGATGGGCGCAGCCCTGAGACGTAAAAGCAAGCTCGGCGGGTTGGGGCGATCGCGGTGAAATCCCGCATAAGTGTAGCTATAGCTACTCAGGTTAGGACAGAGCTGTCATTCCCGCGTAGGCAGGAAGCCACTAGCCCATAACTGCTTTCGATATGGATTCCCGTTGCCACGGGAATGACGGGCTGGGATCGTTGCGAGCAACATGCCCTAATGATGTCGGCTATGGCTATACTTAGCCAAAACGCTCTAGGGCAGGTATTTTTGCACCACCTGCCAGCCCGTCAGCCCCACCGCTATCAGCCCCAAACCCAGTACTCCATTGATGGTCAGGTGCAGCCGTCTGGCCCAAGGACGTTCTACATCGATGCGGCTGGCGCTCCAGGCCGAGGCCAGTACCAAGGCTACGACCAATAGGCCAAACAGCAAATGTGGCGAGTGCCCCAGGCTGCCGTACTCTCCTAGGGTGCCAACAATGCCAATGGTGAGCAGCCCCAGCACCAGAAGCACCAGCACAGAACCCAGGGCAATATGCAGCGGGCGCAGCCAGGCTGATCGCTCTATGGGCTTAGAGCGGGTGTAGGCCAAAACCCCGCCCGTCACCGCCAGCAGACCGTAGCCGGTGATGGTCAGCCCCATGGACCAAGCGGCTATGCGCCACAGCCATAAAAACGAAGGTAGGTTCACCGTCTCTCCTGAACGTCATCACCAGCAGCGCCCCGATGACCTAGAGGAGGTAGACTACCTACCCTTACCATGCTACGAGCCAGCATCGACCATGACCGGGGTGCCCTGGACTAGACCACCAATGTAGCAGTCTAGCTGGCGGGAGAAACGGCGATCGCCGCCGCACCGTCCAAAGTCTCGGCCCCATGACCAGCCTCAAGCTCAGTGCCTAAGGCTGTCTCAAAAACCGGTGGCTCAGTTGCTTCAACCTCAATCTGCTCACAGGGGATGCTGTCAGACAGGATAGAGCTGGCCATCATGCCGGTGTGAATTTCTAAAATTGCCCTTGGAATAGTTTCAAAGAGCAGTCGCTGCCCCGGAAAGACCACTCGCTCAAAGTACCAATCAGACACATTGGTAATGCGGGCAACCTGAATCTTACTGGTAGCATTCATGTAACAACAGAGAATCTGGCTCTGTCCATCGGATGGAAGGGGATCAAGGATTTGTGCCATTGATGCTTTACGGCAATACTGCAAGAATCACTGCGCAAAGCCTAGCACCTTGCGATCCCCAACTGTTGTAAAGGCGACTACCAACCTTCACAACAACTTAACTATTCAAAATATTCGGACATATTGCTTCAAACTTTGCAGTAATCCTAGCCTGAGGCAACCTCTCGAACCATTTGCTACATATAACCGCTGTGGGTTCATGTAGTTATGCTTTTATAGCATGGCTAGAGGGTTTTATACCCTCCTGTGGATGTCCTACCTGTTTCAGGGGCTTCACCTTCGGCAGTAGGGCACTAGCGCCGATTGAGTAAGGTCTACAGCCCTAGGGTGAAATCTAGAGCCGTACCCCTAATTATGGGAAAAGACGTGACCGGGGAGAGACTTCAGGGTGGATAGATTTGTGTCTCCCCCCGCCCAAGCAAAGGGACGGTGCTATCGTGAATATATATATCAAGCCTGAGAATAATGCCTCTTAACACCATCGGTCAGGCCACCGTCAGTCAGGCCCGTGTGCTCTATGTGCGGTTGCCCTGCAACCCGATCTTTCCCATTGGCGTGGTGTATTTAGCCGACCACGTGCACAAACTGTTTCCTGAACTAGAACAGTGCATTTTTGACCTGGGGGCCGTGCCGCCCCTCGACTACGGAGCGGCATTAGACCGCTGCATTGACGACTTTAAACCCACCCTGCTGGTATTCTCCTGGCGGGATATTCAGATTTTTGCCCCCGTGGGTGGGCGCGGCGGCAATCCGCTGCAAAATGCCTTTGAGTTTTTCTACGCTCGCAATCTGTGGCTTAAGGCGCGGGGTGCCCTGGGCGGGCTGCGCATGGCCACTACCTACCTGGCTGAGCTGTGGCGCA
>DAIPYU010000040.1:0-3578 GCA_036782635.1 Nodosilinea sp. CTOTU7353 | reverse complement strand
GGTGCCCTGGGCGGGCTGCGCATGGCCACTACCTACCTGGCTGAGCTGTGGCGCAACCAGGGCTTAATCAAGCGAGGCTTTAAGCGCGCCCAACGCTACAGCAAAAATGTCACGACTGTAGTGGGCGGTGGCGCGGTGAGCGTCTTCTACGAGCAGCTGCACAATCGCCTGCCCAAGGGCACGATTATTTCTGTCGGCGAAGGCGAAATGCTGCTGGAGCGGATTTTGCGGGGCCAAGATTTTTCGGACCAGCGCTGCTATATCGCCGGGGAGACCACACCGCGTGATCGCCTGATCCACGAAGAGCCTGCACCCCTCGAAAAAACCGCTTGCAACTACGACTACATCGAGGCGATCTGGCCCGAGTTTGACTACTATCTGCAAGACCAAGATTTCTATGTGGGCGTGCAGACTAAACGGGGCTGCCCCCACAACTGCTGCTACTGCATCTACACCGTGGTCGAGGGCAAGCAGGTGCGCATCAACCCCGCCGCAGAGGTGGTGGCCGAAATGCAGCAGCTCTATAAGCGCGGCGTGCGCAACTTTTGGTTTACCGATGCCCAGTTCATTCCCGCCCGCCGCTTCATGCAGGATGCTGAAGAATTACTAGAAAAAATTCTCGAAGCGGGCATGACCGACATCCACTGGGCGGCCTACATTCGCGCCGACAACCTGACGCCGAAGCTCTGCAAGCTGATGGCCGACACCGGCATGAACTACTTTGAAATCGGCATCACCAGCGGCTCCCAAGAGCTGGTGCGAAAAATGCGCATGGGCTACAACCTGCGCACGGTGCTGCAAAACTGCAAAGACCTCAAAGCGGCTGGGTTTAACGACCTGGTGTCGGTTAACTACTCCTTTAATGTGATTGACGAGCGGCCCGAAACCATTCGCCAAACCCTGGCCTACCACCGCGCCCTAGAGGGAGTCTTTGGCCGCGACAAGGTAGAACCGGCGATCTTCTTCATTGGCCTTCAGCCCCACACCCACTTGGAGGAGTACGCCTTTGAGAAAAACATGCTCAAGCGCGACTACAACCCCCTCGATATTCACCTGCCCTGGGTGTCGAAGAAGCTGCTGTGGAACCCGGAACCGCTGGGATCATTCTTTGGTGAGGTGTGCCTGGAAGCCTGGCAGCGCAACCCCGATGACTTTGGCCGCGAGGTGATGGATATTCTTGAGGAGCGCCTGGGTCTCGCGCCCCTGGAAGAAGCTCTGAGTGCGCCGATTTTGGAGGGTGATCGTCGCTCGTTGGCGGCGGTGACTGCGTAAACTACTCGCAGAGCAGGGTTGATTGCTCGGAGTAGGCATCAAAGTACCCCACCCACAGGCTGATAAAAGGCTGTGGGTGGGGTAGATGTCGAGGTTTTGCTAAGTCCGTAGTTGACATTGAGTAAGAGGGTTTCAAACCCTGTTTCTCTCATGTCTAATCGTGACTTAACCCCATTTAAGGCCAGAAACAGAGGTCTACCTAAGGAAAACCGTAGACCTCAATCTAAACTGGCGTAAAGCCGCCCTAGGTTCTACTTTTTAGAACCTTTAGCGACTAGCTCTTTGTCGCGCTTGCCAGTGGAAGAAAGGGCTTCGCCATCGATGAAAGATCGCAGCATCCAAGCCATTTCTTCGTGCTCTTGCATGAGGCCAGTCAAGAAGTCGGCGGTACCTTCGTCCTTAAACTCTTCAGAAGTTTGGTCGATGTAATCGCGCACATTGCGAATTACTTGCTCGTGATCAATCACTAGCCGCTGCACCATCTCCTGGGCGCTGGGCAGATCGCCAGGATGCTCTTTTAGAGAAGCGTGCTTGACAAAGGATTCGGCGGTGCCGAGGGGGTAGCCGTTGAGCATGCGTACGCGCTCGGCGATCGCATCAATGCTGATAGTGAGCGCTTCATAGTGCTCTTCCCACAGCTCGTGAAGGGTGCGAAACTGAGGCCCTACTACGTCCCAGTGATACTTTTTAGTCTTGATCAGCAGCAGATAGGCGTCGGCCAAAACGTTGTTGAGAATCTCAACGACGCCTTGACGTTCTTTCTCAGACAGCCCAATGTTAATACTCATATGCTTCAGTTGTTTCCCGTTGCGTTCTGTTTCATCTAAACGCAATTCATTAAATGTCTCATCTGTCTGCTGCGGGAAATAGCGGCGTGGCAGGTTATGCCTTTTGATTGGTTTCCGAAGGTAGGTCTTTCGTTAGCTAGATGCGGAGACGGGCTGTTGGCGGGTAATTTGGCAGCCAGATGTTATATGGGAGTCTGCACTATGGCTAGCTCGTCTCCGCTGACCGGCGTGATTTTGGTGGATTGTGCCAAGGCAAACGCCAGCAGCGGCGTAGCGATCGCCGCCGAGCGCTGCGGCTACGGCACCGACACCGCCAAATTTCAGGCGGCGCTGAAGTCGGCCTGTAGCGAGATGAATGTGACCATCGATGGTTTCTCAGACTTAGACGATGAGTCGTCTGCTCAACGGTTTGCAGAGCCGGGTATTGAGGTCGCCCCCGACACCCCCAGTGAGCTGTAGAAAATCATTAACCTATAGTCACTTAGTCCCTCAAGACCTCGATGAAGGTGTCGTCTTGGAATAAATGGTAGTGGTCAGGCTAGGGCATGCCGCTGGTATCAGTTGCCGGCTGCATATGTTCAATTGAATCAGGCTAACCTTGTATCATGGAGAGGTTACATGTCGTTACATCTCTGGCCATGGTCGCTGAACTGGTTTCTCTGTCGCTGGCATCGCTACAAAAGCACACCTGGACTTGGCGCGGCCATGCGATCGCCTACACCGTAGCGGGCGAAGGTATCCCCATGGTGCTGATCCACGGCTTCGGCGCATCCCTCGGCCACTGGCGCAAGAATATTCCCGCCCTGGCGGCGGCGGGGCACCAGGTCTATGCGATCGACCTGTTGGGCTTTGGCGACTCTGACCAGCCCGAGCTACCCTATACCCTCGACCTCTGGCAAGATCTGCTAGCCGACTTTTGGGCCGAGTTCATCGGCATCCCCGCCGTCTACGTCGGTAACTCCATCGGCGGGCTGCTCACCCTGATGATGCTGGCCAACCACCCCGACAAAGCGAGAGCCGGAGCCGTGCTCAACTGCGCCGGGGGCCTCAACCACCGCCCCGAAGAGCTGCATCCGCCGCTGACCTGGGTGATGGGGGCCTTTACCTGGCTGGTGAGTTCGCCCCGAGTGGGGCCACTGGTGTTTAACCAGGTGCGCCGCAAGGGCCGCATTCGCAGCTCGCTTCAGCAGGTCTACCGCGATCGCGCCGCCGTCACCGACGAGCTGATCGAGATGATCTACACCCCCGCCTGCAAGCCCACGGCGCAGAAGGTGTTTGCCTCCATTGTCACCGCGCCGCCGGGGCCAAAGCCCGACGACCTGCTGCCCAACATCGCCCAGCCCCTGCTGGTGCTCTGGGGCGAAAACGACCCCTGGACGCCAATCAAAGGAGCTGACATCTACCGCCAGCTGGCCGCAGAAGTGGCCCGCCCCGGCCTAGTTACCTTCCACAGCATCCCGAATACGGGCCACTGCCCCCACGACGAGCGCCCCGAGGTGGTCAATCCCCTGCTGGTAG
>DAIPYU010000039.1:0-35452 GCA_036782635.1 Nodosilinea sp. CTOTU7353 | reverse complement strand
CTCGCTGCCATAGGCGAGCGATCTCAGCTAGCAGTACCTGCACGTTTTGGGTAAACGCTCGATGCTCAGCAGCGTTAGCCGCCATCGCCTGATCAAACTGCTGGCGATCAGCTCTGGAGTCTTGTAGAAATACCTCAAACCGCTGATCAGTTTCTTGCTGCTGGCGGCCCATGTCGGCAATCATAGCGACAGTGTCAGCAATGGCTGTTTCTAACCGCTGATCAGTGCGGGTGGCCATAGTCTTAGAGTCATCTTCTGATTCAGCGATGCGACTAGACCGAGCCTCAATGGCGCGGGCATTACTCTCGGTAATGGCTTTGGTTTCCCTCAGCCCGGCCCGGATTTCTGCCATCTCCTGGCTGTGAATCGCGCGCATTTCTGCCATTTCGCGATTGTGTTGGGTGCTAGACACTTCTAGCAGAGCTTCAATACGGTCCAGGCGATCATTGTTTGTGGTCATAGCAAGGTATCAGTCGGCGGCAAATCTATTATTGCCCAAGTCCGCCGATAGTACAAGAGTTCTTTTTAATTTAAATTCGACATTCTAAGCAGTAGAGAGTAAAAATCAGGTCGCTTTGGGTGAAGCTACTGTTAGTTCCTGGAACAGCTAGTTGTGGCGCAGAACCGTAAGCAAAAACCTGATCTATCGAAAATTCCGCTTGAGACACTGAGGCGGATGGGGTTGTATATTCCTCTGGAAAGCAAAGAACGAAAAATCCATCCTGTTATCCAACGGAATGTCATTGGCTTATGCCCATGCAAGGGGTGTATTTTGGGGAAGTGCTAACTTAAAGGGCGCGAACTTTCAAGATGCCGATCTAAGAAACTCAATTCTTTGGGAGGCTAATTTAGAGGAGGCAAGCCTTTGGAGTTCCAATTTAGAAAATGCAAATCTATGGGGTGCTAACTTAGATGGTTCTAATCTTGGATATGCAAATCTAGATGGAGCAGATCTAGGGCGTTCAAGCTTAAAGGGAGCCAATTTATTGAACACTCGCCTCAACGACGTTGACCTGAGACTAGCTAATTTAGAAAGAGCGAATTTATCCAGTGCCAGTCTTAGGAGAGGTTTTCTGTGGGAAGCAAATCTTAAGGGAGCAAACTTGCGAGGAGCTAACTTGCAAGAAGCAAGTCTTTCATTGGTTAACTTCGACGAAGCCAGTTTCAAGAATGCCTATTTGCTGGGAGCTAGTTTGAGAGGCTCATTCTTGGAAAAGGCGTATGACCTAACAGAAGAGCAGCTTGATATCGCTAAGCTTTGTCGAACTACTCTTCCTGCACACATCGATTTAGATCCTAATCGGGACTGTGAAGAACTCGATGTTGACCCTATCACAGGAAATTTCATTGGGCTATAAAGCGATATTCTCTTTAGTCAACAAAGGTAAACTTAGAGGTACGTGCCCTAAGCATTCATTGAGGCTACGCCCATGATAGCCATCGCCCCTACCTTCTCCCCCTCCCTGACAAAGCGGCAAGCGCGAGGCTGGTCTGATCACAGAGTTGTAGGTCAGCCTTTGCTCACCTCGGTTCCCCAGACTGAGATCTCTTGACTACAATGGAAAGATTGAGAATATTTTCTCATTGACGATCTGGGCGGCTGGCAATGGCTTCCAGGTCTACTGAACCATTCCTCTGCCTAAAGGCCCAAGTCATGCCCCTGCCAATTGTTGCGGTAATCGGACGCCCAAATGTGGGCAAATCGACCCTGGTAAACCGCCTGGCCGGGGCTCAAGATGCCATTGTCTACGACCAGCCGGGGGTGACGCGCGATCGCACCTACCAACCCGCCTTTTGGCGCGATCGCGACTACCTGGTGGTCGATACCGGCGGCCTGGTGTTCGACGACGACACCGAGTTTTTGCCCTACATTCGCGAACAGGCCCAGCTGGCGCTGACCGAAGCCAGCGCCGCCATCTTGGTGGTCGATGGCAAAACCGGCCCCACTGAGTCAGACCGCGAAATCGCCAGCTGGCTCAGGCAGCAGTCTGTCCCCGTGGTGCTAGCGGTCAACAAGTGCGAATCCCTCGACAGTGGCCTCGTGCAGGCGGCCCAGTTTTGGGAACTGGGGCTGGGCGAACCCTTCGCCGTCTCCGGCATCCACGGCAACGGCACCGGTGAGCTGCTCGATGCCCTGGTAGAGTTTCTGCCCGAAACCGTGGAAGCAGTGGCCGAAGAGGAAATCAAAGTCGCCATTGTGGGGCGACCCAACGTGGGCAAATCGAGCCTGCTCAATGCCTTTGTGGGCGAAACCCGCGCCATTGTCAGCCCGATCTCGGGCACGACCCGCGATGCGATCGACATGCAGGTGCAGCACGGCGACAAGATCTACCGCCTGATCGACACCGCCGGCATCCGCAAGAAAAAAAGCGTCGAGTACGGCCCCGAATTCTTTGGCATCAACCGCGCCTTTAAGGCCATCCGCCGGGCCGATGTGGTGCTGCTGGTGATCGACGCCCTCGACGGCGTCACCGAGCAAGACCAAAAGCTGGCGGGCCGCATCGAAGAAGACGGTCGCGCCTGCGTCATCGTCGTCAACAAGTGGGACGCAGTGGAGAAAGACAGCCACACCATCTACGACTTTGACCACCAGATCGCCGCCCGGCTCAACTTTCTCGACTGGGCCAAGCGCATCTTTGTCAGCGCCAAGACCGGCCAGCGGGTGCCCAAAATTCTAGAACTGGTCGATCACGCCGTGGAGCAGCACCGCCGCCGGGTCAGCACCTCGGTAGTCAACGAAGTGCTGGAAGACGCGGTGAAGTGGCACACGCCCCCCACCACCCGCCAGGGTCGCCAGGGCCGCATTTACTACGGCACCCAGGTCACCGTGCGCCCGCCCTCCTTCACTCTGTTTGTCAACGATCCCCACCTGCTCAAAGACAACTACCGCCGCTATGTAGAGCGGCAGTTCCGCGAAAACCTGGGCTTTGAGGGCACGCCGATTCGCATTTTTTGGCGGGGCAAGGCAATGCGCGATCTAGAGCGCAACAACCCCAACCGGGCAACAAAGGTATAACGCTGAACTTCAGAGGGCTTATGCGGTCAATTGAGCAACTGACACAGGAAATACTGGCATTGCCAAGTGCTTCTAGGGCGCTCCTCGCAGACAAACTGGTGGAGAGCCTAGAGTTTGACACCGACCCAGCTATCCAGGCTTTATGGGTAGCTGAGGCTAGGCGACGCAGAGATGAAATTCGAAATGGCTCGATTCAGCCTATTCCAGGCGAGGACGCCCTAGCGCAGGTTAGACGGCTAGTTGAGCCATGAGGTATGTGTTTCATCCTGAAGCACTAAATGAGTATGCTGAAGCTGTTGAATACTACGCAGGGCAGCGGATAGATATTGCTCAGGCATTTGTAAGTGCCATTGAGGACGCAGTCTATCGGCTCAGAGAATCTCCTACTCGCTATGCTGTCGTTGAGGATAATGTGCGACGATGCATGGCTCGAAAGTTCTCCTACGGTGTCCTCTACACCCTTGAGCCAGATTACATTCTGGTTTTGGCGATCATGCACTGTAGCCGCGAGCCTGGATATTGGCAAGGTCGTCAGTAGAGGAGGCCAGGCCTACCACCCAGGAGACCTGTTTCGAGAGACCATCACAGCCCTTGTTCAAATCGACCATAATCAATGGATCTCCTTCGCTCTTTACCTATTGGCCTTTATCTGGAGCAGCCGGTTACCTGGCTGCATCGGCTTGACCCTAGGGTCAAGATGGCCTGGCTGATGAGCATTTTGGTGACGCCGATTTTGGCCAATGCCTATTGGCGGTTTGGGCTGGTGGCGCTGTTGGTGCTGCTGACGCTGGTGGCGCTGATTCCGCTGCGGGTGTGGCGGCAGCAGATGGGCTGGCTGGTGGTGCTCAGCAGTATTGTCATGCTGCTCACCTTTGTCATGCCCGACGGGCTGCAAGTGTCGCACACTCCCCGGCTGCCGACCCCCGCCGATATGGCCACCCTAGAGGATCCGCCGGAGGTGCTGCCGGAGCTGCCCCAGCCGACGGGTTACCGCTACGAGGTGTTTGACTGGGGGCCAATTACAGTGACGCGGCGATCACTCAACCTGGGCATTCGCATTGGCACGCTGCTGTTTACCCTGATCTACGGCACCAACCTCTACCTGCTGACCACGGCCCCGGAGGAAATCACTGTTGCTCTAGAGGCGCTGATGGCTCCGCTGCGGTGGTTTCGTTTGCCCGTCACCGAGATTGCCCTGACGGTGACGCTGTCGCTGCGGTTCATACCGCTGGTGCTAGAGGAGGTGCAGAACCTGGTGCGATCAGTGCAGACCCGCGCCATCAACTGGAAGAAGCTGGGCTTTCGCGGCTCGGCCTATGTGTGGCTGGCGGTGGTCGAGCGGCTGCTGCAAAACCTGCTGCTGCGGGCCGAACAGATCTCAGCGGCAATGGAAGTGCGCGGCTTCACCAGCCCCAACGAGCACCGGGTGCGCTGGTACCAGATGGTGCTGCGGTCGTGGGATTGGTTTTCCCTGGGGCTGCTGGCGGTGTTTTGGTGGGCGCGCTGGGTGTGGGGAGGGGAAATTTGACCCCAAAAAAGCGGCAGGGGTGGGTGCGATCGCAGCCCCTAGCGCACCGCACCGGCAGCGATATTTTCCACGCTATCTATGGCGATCTGTTACAGCAGCCTCCAAGTCTCTCTACCCTGGTGGCGCTGCTAGAAAGCCCCTATCCCCTGCCCACCGCTGCCCAGCCCCACGCCATCCATAGCCGCTACTCGATCTGCGCCGGGCCACCCCGGCGGGTAAACGATCTTCCACAGGTGTGGACTCCGGCGGTGGGGAGCATTTTGCCCATGCTGACCGAGCGCCTAGCAGAAGGCGGTCAGATCGGGCTAGTCGGCGGAGACGCTGGAATTGCCGAGGCCACCCTACCCTTTACCGGCGGCTGGCTAGGCTGGCTGGGCTACGACCTAGCCTGGGAGATCGAACGCCTGCCCACTTTAAATAGTGATCCCCTGCCCTTTCCGATCGCCCTCTGGTACGAGCCAGCCACCTTTGCCGTGCTCGACCACCAGACCCAGCGACTGTGGCTGTTTGCCCCTTCCCCAGGCGCGCTAGATCATATGGAGAAGCAGCTCCGTCTGCCTTCTGTGGAAAATGCCCCAATCGCTCAGCCAGCGGGCGATCCCCGCTCTGTGACCCTGGGCATGGCGGCGGCAGAATACCAGCAGGCGGTGCTCCGCGCCAAGCAGCACATCCAGGCGGGGGATGTGTTTCAGGTCAACCTTTCGCTGCGCTTCTCGACCGAGACCACCGCCCACAGCTGGGCGCTGTACCGGCGGCTGCACGCCATCAACCCCTCTCCCTTTGCCTGCTACTGGCGCACCCCCTGGGGCGACGTGATCAGCTGTTCGCCCGAGCGCCTAGTGAAGCTACAGGATGGCGTTGCGCAAACCCGCCCGATCGCCGGCACCCGTCCCCGCGGCGCCACCCCCGTCGAAGATGTAGAGCTGGCCCAAACCCTGCTCAGCAACCCCAAGGAGCGGGCCGAGCACATCATGCTGGTGGATCTGGAGCGCAACGACCTGGGCCGCGTGTGCCGGTGGGGCACCGTGCAGGTGGATGAGCTGCTCACGGTGGAGTACTACAGCCATGTGATGCACCTGGTGAGTAACGTGGTGGGAGAGCTAGGGGGCGACTCCGGGAGGCGGCCCCACTACACCGCCCCCAATCCCACCGCGCCCACCGCAATCGATCTGATTCGCGCCGTCTTCCCCGGCGGCACCATTACCGGCTGCCCCAAGGTGCGCTGTATGGAAATCATCGAAGCCCTAGAGCCGGTGCGCCGCAGCCTGTTCTACGGTTCCTGCGGCTATTTAGACCGCCGGGGACACTTAGATTTCAATATTTTGATTCGGACTTTGCTGTTGGGGCATACTGATGGCCCATTGACCCCCTCTAGGGTGTGGGGGCAGGTCGGGGCGGGCATTGTAGCCGACAGCGACCCCCAGCGAGAATGGCAAGAGTCACTGCAAAAAGCTCGGGCGCAGCTCCTGGCGCTGGGGCTGGGGTAGCCCCAGCGTATGCCATCTCAATAAACGTCCTCTTTGGGGGCGCAAACTCGGCCCGTTGGGCCGGTTGCCGCAAAACTCTGGATAAGTTTTAGCGGAACAATCTAAGCGTAATCTCGCATCCCTGACTATGAATGCATGCAGATTACCCACCAGGTTCTAGAATGCATGTGACGAACTTGACGGACGTAACTATCATTCTGTCCTAAGGACGCACCTTTCTTTCATACTTGAATGAGCACAGAAACCTATCTCAATCACCCAAATTTTGGCCTGCTCTTCAGAGTATGCATGGTAGACGATGGGCAAGAGTTGTACGCCACGCTGTACGCCCAGAGGCTGTTTTTTCTGGTTACTCAGTCGCCGGCTGAGGGGTTAGAGTTTCAGCCCCTGGGCCGCAGTAATGCCCGGCTCATGCTCGAAAGCCGCCTCCGCATTCTGCGGCGGGCGGGCCAGCAGGGCGACTATGATCGTCTCCAGCACACCTATAAGCAAACCTTTCAATGACCGCTGCCCCCAGCGCCCTGCCCGATCAATTTGACGCCGTTTGTCAGGGCATTCCCCCCACGGTGACGCTGGTGGCGGTGACCAAGTTTTTGCCGGCAGAGACCATTCGCGCCGCCTACGAGCGAGGACTGCGTCACTTTGGCGAAAGCCGGGTGCAGGAGGCGATCGCCAAACAGGCCGAGCTCAGTGACCTGCCCGATATCACCTGGCATCTAATCGGCGCACTCCAGAGCAACAAAGCCCGCAAAGCCGTCGAACACTTTGACTGGATACACTCTGTCGATAGCCTAAAGCTGGCCCAGCGGCTGGATACCATCGCCGCCGAAACTGATCGGGTGCCCCAGTGCTGCTTGCAGGTCAAGCTGGTGCCCGACCCGCCGAAGTCCGGCCTTGACCTAGCCGAGCTAGACGATCTACTGCCCGAGCTAGATCAGCTAGCTCATCTCAAGATTCGTGGCCTGATGGCCATTCCTCCCCAAGGAGCCAGCGCGGCAACCGTGCGCGATGTCTTTTTTGGGGCCAGGGGGCTAGGCGATCGCATTAACCAGCAGGGCTTTGACCGCCTGCACATCGACCAGCTTTCCCTGGGCATGTCGGGGGATTATCCGGTGGCGATCGCCTGCGGAGCTACCATGGTGCGCCTGGGCACGGTGTTGTTTGGCCCTCGACCCAGTGCGACCTAACCACAGGCCCCAGTGCTCAAAGGATGGGGCGATCTTCTCCATGGATTTCTAACTTAAACCAGCGGCGCAGATAGTGACGCGTCAAGGGCTTGGGCGATCGCCAACCGCACTTGAGCCACAGCACTTACTCCGCCAAAATTGCCGTTTGGGCACCCAAGCAAGCCCAACCCAGAAAATTCTTAGCTGAAATTTTTAACTAATTGTGAATCGGCTATTCCTTTTTTAGATTTCGTGTATACTGTTGACTCAATATTCTGCATACAGGGTATTAAATCCAACTCAGGTTCAGCGGTGGAGTTCTGCTTGGGGGCAACCCCTAGATCTCAAGCTGGATTTGATCGGGCGCAGAAACCTAGGCCTGCCTTAGCTCAGAGAGAAGCGATTCATTTCGGTGACGTTTGATCACTGGGTTTTCAATTCAGGTTTAGGCGGTCAGTTGCCCTCCCAGAGGGGCTGATTACCCAATAACCCCAGGCTAGCCCCATTAATTTTCACAACAGCCGTTGCAAATGGAAAAATGGCGTTATCATGGCCTCGGATAACCCGAATCATGAAGCTCCCCATCGGCCACTGGCTGCGGGGTTGGCCTACCTGAGTGATAGTCATCGTGGAGTGTAAGTTGTGAGCAATGTATTTTCTAAGCTGCGGGACTTCGTTGGCCTAAACGACCCAGCAGACTACGACTACGAATACGAAGAAATGGATGGAGAGGAGTACCAAAACCTCTACCAAGAAGAGAACACCCAGCCCATTGTGCAGCCCCAGCCCGAAGAAGTCCGTCGGGCCCGTCCCCGTCGCGAACGTATGATGCCCACTGATGCAGGAATGACCCCGATGGCCAGCAACGTAATTGGTATGCCTGGTGCCATGAACGGCACCTCCGAAGTGGTGGTGATGGAGCCTCGCTCCTTTGAAGAGATGCCCCAAGCCATTCAGGCTCTGCGCGAGCGCAAGTCTGTGGTGCTCAACCTCACCATCATGGACCCCGATCAGGCTCAGCGCGCCGTTGACTTCGTGGCGGGCGGCACCTACGCCATTGACGGGCACCAAGAGCGCATCGGCGAAAGCATCTTCCTGTTTACCCCCAACTGCGTACAGGTGAGCACCCCCACCGAGTACGAAGAAGAAGTCTTCATGGGTCAGCCCCAGGGCATGCCCATGCCTGGCCAAATGCCCCCGGCTCCCACCTGGGGTGCCGAGCCCATGGCTCGCATGGCCTAGCGCTATCCACGCTTAATCGACACGCGACTATCACTGCCCCCGGTCTAGTGCCGGGGGCTACCTTAGGTTATTGTCTTCACTAGCGGCTGCGAGCGGCTGAGTTATTGGTGAGGATGACTATGCCTAGGGCAACGTTTGGGGTTATCGGCGGCGGGATGATGGGCGAAGCGCTCATTGCCCGCCTTCTTGAGCAGGAAATTTTTGCCCCTGGGGCGGTGATCGTGAGCGACCCCCAGGCAGCGCGGCGAGAGGTTTTGCACCACACCTACGGCGTGCAGACCACCGCAGAAAATCAGGCGGTCATTGATGCGGCTGAAATAGTTTTATTGGCCATTAAGCCCCAAATGCTGACGGCAGTGGCGGCGCATTTAGCCCCTCCGAACCGCGAAGTGGCCCCGCTGCTGCTGTCGATTTTGGCCGGGGTTGATCTGTGTCGGCTAGAGCAAGAATTTCCCGATTGGGCCGTGGTGCGGGCCATGCCCAACACCCCGGCTACGGTGGGGGCCGGGGTAACAGCCCTGGCGGCGGGGGAGTCGGTGAGCGCCGCCCAGCTCGATCAGGCCCGCCAGATTTTTGCCAGCGTGGGCACCGTGGTAGAAGTGCCCGAGTCGCAGATGGATGCGGTGACGGCGCTCTCTGGCTCGGGGCCGGGGTACTTGGCCCTGGTGGTAGAGGCGTTGGCCGATGGCGGGGTGGCGGTGGGGCTGCCACGGGCGATCGCCCTGGAGCTAGCGATCGCCACCGTCCGCGGCACTGGCGAGCTGCTGCACCAGAGCGACCTGCACCCAGCTGTGCTGAAGGATCGGGTGACCAGCCCCGGCGGTACGACAATTGCGGGCATTGGGGCGCTAGAGTCGGGGGGGCTGCGATCGGCCCTGATGGCGGCGGTGCGGGCGGCCTATTTGAGATCTAAAGAACTCGGCCAGTCTTGATCCATCCTCAGGCGATGCAAGCCTACAATTGAAATGGTTGAGAGCGGATTGCCACCATAATGCCCACGTTACTTCGCGTTGGCCCCTACCGCTTCTTCTGTTACGCAGGCGATCGCGATGAGCCAGCCCATGTTCACATTGAGCGCGACAGTAGTGAGGTCAAGTTTTGGCTGACTCCAGTGAGGCTCCAGTTCAACAAGGGGTTTTCATCTAACGAGATCAACCGCCTTCAAAGGTTGACCGAAGACAATCAGCAGCAGTTACTGGAAGCTTGGCATGACTTCTTCAATGGTTGAGACTCTCAGCATCCCTGAAATTCAGCAGGTTTCTATTTCCGCCGATCTGCTGACGGTCGAGCTGTCTGATGGGCGCGTTATCGCTGTACCGCTGGCTTGGTATCCTCGGCTGCTCCATGGCACCTCGGCAGAACGAGGCAACTGGCGATTGACCGGCAGTCAATCAGGCATTCACTGGCCAGAACTGGATGAAGACATTAGCTTGAAAAACATTCTGCTGGGGCAACCTTCGGGAGAAAGTCAGACCTCGCTGCAGCGGTGGCTCGACAACCGAAACCCTCAGCCCAACCTACAGGGCTACGAGCGACCCTGATGGCAGCAGTATGGGCGGCGTATGTGCAATCTAAGGAATTGGGAGAGTCTTAACTTGAGCAGATGACTGAGCTAGACGTTCTGAATCTGCTGTCTTGTCCAATCGCGAAAGTCTCGCAGGGTTTGGGTTTCGCCCATTTGCAGACGGGCGGCTAGCAGCTCTGCAATTTTCTCAGGCGGAAACCACGGGAACGTGGGGCTGTGGTTTAGGGGACTGTAGGTTTGAGAATCAGCTTGGAGAACGAAAAACTGCACGGTTCTGCCATCAAAGCGCCAAAATTCTCCCACGCCTAGACTGGCATAGAGCGCTCGTTTATCTAAAGAATTGGTGCTGATATCAATTTCAATCACAAGATCTGGCGGGGGATCGCCAGCGTTCAAATCAATGGTTTCTTTGCCACGCACCAGCGGCTCGTTCTGAATGTAGTAGCACGAGTCTGGCTCAGCTCCCGATTGCACATCGTCCCGAGTCAGGGTAGTAGACCCACCTTTGCTCATGCCTAGGTTTTGTTGGTCGGTCATGATGCGAACTAAATCGTCGATAAAGCGATTGATGTTCTCATGGCGATAGAGCGGGCTCATAATTTCCAAATTGCCCTGAAAGTAGGCAAAACGGGCTTTGCGATCACTGCCAGTATCGGCCAGCAGCGCTTTAAAGGTAGGCCAAGAAATGGACTGAACAACTACTCGCTGCTCCGCCTGGGGGCTTTCGACCAACACCTGAGCCATAGCTACACCAATGCAGTAAGACTTCTTAAGCTATTCCAGCGTTCTACCCCTCTAGCGTACTCTCTCAAGACAGATCCTTTCCTAGGAACCCATGGCCACTTCGTTGACGGTTTGTGGAGGACGGGGATGACTGCCCCCAGCTCGGGTGGCGACCTGCTCGGCTAAATACTCGGCATCGCGGGCAATACCTGAGAAGCGGGCCGACCCCCAGGTGTAGAGCCAGGGTAGGCCAAGAAAATACAGCCCCGGCACGGTGGTGACGCCTCGGCGGTGGCCGGGGTAGCCCTGACCGTCAAACACGGGTAGCTCAACCCAGCTAAAGTCGAGGCCGTAGCCGATGCACCAGATCACCGAGGTGATGTTGGCCTCGCGGTAGTCGATGCCGGTGTCAACCGTCTCCGGTTCCCACACGGGGCGGTAGGGCGGGTCTAGGGGCGCGTCGATGCCGTTCTTCTCGATGTAGGTGTCGATGGTGCGCTTGATGCTCTCGGCCACGGCGTCGGCTTTGTCGAGGTTTTCTTTTAGATCATCGCTAAAGGTGAGCTGGGAGCCCTGAATATCGGTCAGCCGCCCGTGCAGACCCATGCCCTGAAGGGCAAAGTGGCGCAGGTCGATCTCGCGCCCGCCGCCGCGCCCGGTGACGTAGTGGTTGGTCTTGTGGCGCACGGTCTCTTTTTGGGGGTGGTCGTCGATCGCCAGGTCGTAGTAGCCCATCTGATCGAGCCATTCGACCACGTCTTTGCCCCGGTAGCGGCGGGGCGATCGCGGCGCACCCCCCACGCACAGGTGTACCTTGCGACCTGCCAGGTGCAAATCTTCGGCGATCTGACAGCCCGATTGCCCCGTCCCCACCACCAATACAGCGCCCTCCGGCAGCGACTCGGGGTTGCGGTATTCTGCCGAGTGCAGCTGCACAATATCGGCGGGCAATCGCTCGGCCTGGCGAGGAATTTTGGGCGTGTGGTAGCCGCCCGTGGCCACTACTACCTGGTCAGCGGTAAACGTACCCTGGTTGGTGATGACCTCAAACCCACGGTCTTCCCGCGATTTCACCCGTTCTATCTTTACCCCAGTTTTAATCGGTGGGTTGAAGTGGCTGGCGTAGCGCTCGATATACTCCACAATGGCGTCGCGGGGCATAAATCCCTCGGGGTCACTGTCGGAGTAGGGGAAGCCGGGCAGCTGACACTGCCAGTTGGGGGTGACCAGGCAAAACGAGTCCCAGCGTTTGGTGCGCCAGGAGTGGGCGATCTGGTGCTGCTCAAACACGATATGGTCGACGCCCAGTCGACTGAGGCAGTAACTGATCGACAGCCCTGCCTGGCCGCCGCCGATGATGATCACACCGTATTGCATAGCCATAGAATTTCTTGGAGATATCTCGTACTGTGAGCGGTGCATTGCGGCTCAAAGGTTGAGGCTGGGGCAGGTGGCCTTAGTTGAGGAGCCGCGAATGCACCCTACAGAGCCACTGGTTTCTAGCGATCACCTTACCCCGCTGCTTCTGTACCCTAGGCCGTTGTCTTGGGGGCGCTTGTAACTCCGGCTACCGAAAGTTTGGATCTAGCGGTAGTGGGAGGGAGGGGGCTGCGATTCTCCTTCGAAGAGGCTGCGCCACTGCACTGTTGTGGCCCGATTGCCGATGGGAGCAGGGGTGATGGGGCGCTACCCCCTGTCGAAAGTGATAGGGGTATTCGCTGGCGAGAGAGTTTAAGAGCGCTGGTCTGCTCCCACCCCTGTCGATTAGGGCAGACCTCTATGGTTTGTAGTTGCTGATACGAGAACTCTGAAAGATCGCCCCTAAGGTGCTGAAACGTGCAGCCAGACATCCAGCGCTGCCAGCAATTTTGCCAGGAGCTAAAATCCATGCCCGAAGTAACTGCACCAGCCCACCAGGCTGGAGATTTTCTGGTTGATTACGAAGAAAAAGTATTTCCCGACGTGCAGGCCGAGCCCGGTGAAAAAGCCCTCGTCACCTTTCACACCGTGGCCTTTGAGGGATCCATTGGCCTAGTCAATCTGCTGCAAGCCACTCGTCTAATTCGCAAGGGTTTTGATACCTCGGTGTTGCTCTACGGCCCTGGGGTCACCCTGGGCGTGCAGCGAGGCTTCCCTAAGCTCAACGACGAAGCCTTTCCCGGTCACCTGGCGATGAATAACCAGGTCGTGAAGCTGCTGGAGATGGGCTGCAAGATTTACGCCTGTCGCTTTGCCCTCCAGGCGCTCTACGGCCACGGCGAGCCTTCTCTGATCCCCGGCATTCGACCCATTAGCCCCCTCGACGTGCTCGATATCGTGCTCGTGCACCGCAAAGAAGGGGCCTTCATCCTCGACACCTGGACGATGTAGAACCCTCACCCCCGAGATCTCCCATCCCCTTTTGGCAGGGGTGCCCGCAGGGCGGGGTGGGTATCGGGGTTTAGGTAAACCCACCCCTACCCCTCCCAGGAGGGGATTTTGGAATTCTGCTCCTCCCACCAGCAATGTCCATGGACTACACCAAAACCATTCGCGCCGCCGCCGCCCAGATCAGCCCCGTGCTGTTTAGCTGCGATCGCACCACCGAAAAGGTGCTAGAAACCATCGCCGAGGCCGCCCGATCCGGCGTCCAGCTGATCGTCTTTCCAGAGACATTCATTCCCTACTACCCCTATTTCTCCTTTGTGCAGCCGCCCGTGCTCATGGGCAAAGAACATATGCGGCTCTACGAAGAAGCAGTGGCGGTGCCAGGGCCAGTGACCGATGCGATCAGCCGGGCGGCGCGCTCCTACGGCATGGTGGTGGTGCTGGGGGTGAACGAGCGTGAGGCCGGTTCCCTCTACAACACCCAGCTGGTGTTTGATGCCGACGGCACTCTGGTGCTGAAGCGGCGCAAGATCACCCCCACCTACCATGAGCGCATGGTGTGGGGCCAGGGCGATGGGGCCGGGTTAAGGGTGGTAGAAACAGCGGCGGGGCGCGTGGGTGCCCTGGCCTGCTGGGAGCATTACAACCCCCTGGCCCGCTACGCGCTGATGACTCAGCATGAGCAGATCCACTGCGGTCAGTTTCCTGGCTCGATGGTGGGGCAGATTTTTGGCGACCAGATGGAGGTGACCATGCGCCACCACGCGCTGGAGTCGGGCTGCTTTGTGGTCAACGCCACCGGCTGGCTGACCCCAGAGCAAAAGCAGCAGATTACGCCAGATGAAAACCTGCATCGGGTGCTGTCGGGGGGCTGCTACACCGCCATCATCAGCCCCGAGGGGGTGCCGCTGAGCGAGCCGATTACCGAGGGGGAAGGGTTGGCGATCGCCGACCTCGACTTCTCCCTCATCACCAAGCGCAAGCGGATGATGGACTCGGTGGGCCACTATGCCCGCCCCGACCTGCTGCGCCTCAAGGTGAACGCCGAACCCTGGTCGGTGGTGGAAACGCCCGCCGCCAAACCAGGTTCTCCCGTAGCGAATGGGGCCTCACCGGCTGCCTTTGCCGAGGCGGAGTCCGGTAGCCCATCCCCCAATGAAGTAGAGCTGCCCGCAGGGTAGGGCATCGGCGGGCCAGACCTCCGAGTTCTTGGGGCAAACAGCAGGTTTGACGTTTGGGCAGCGCATAAGAACTCGGAGGTCTCTTGACACACAGGCCACTCCCAGGGGGTGGCATTACTTGACGCAGGTGTTTATCGGGTATCGAACGGCAGGCCATGAACAAGCAACGGCTGATTACTGAGCTACAAACCCATGGGCTGCGATTGGTGGACTCGACCCCAGGCGCAGCGGGTCGGCGGGGCGGGGCAGGCCCCTCTGACCACCGCGCCATCACCATCGACGGCACCACCGTCATGGTGCCGGTCTACACCGACAGCGCCGCCCGCTCTCCCTACACCATCAGGGCTACGGCAGCTAGCCCGCTGCATCTCGAAGCCTCGGGGGAGGCCATCACCCCCATCGACCTGCCTAACGCCCCCAAGTTCTACGGCCTCACCACCGCCGACGGCATTCCCTACTCAAAAATTGCCTTGCTCCACGGGCGCGACGTGTTGGCCACCACGGTGCAGCAGACCTGTATGCGCTACCGCGACCCGGCCACCGCCTGCCAGTTCTGCGCCATTGAGAAATCGTTGGATGCCGGGCGCACCATTGCCCGCAAGACGCCCCAGCAGCTCGCGGAAGTCGCGGAAGCTGCCGTGCGGCTCGACGGGGTGACGAACATGATCATGACCACGGGCACGCCAAATACGAGCGATCGCGGTGCCGCCTATCTGACCGAATGCGCCGCCGCCATTCGCCAGCGGGTGCCATACCTGCCCATTCAGGCCCAGTGCGAACCGCCGGATGACTTTGCCTGGTTTGGGCGGATGAAGGCGGCGGGCATCGACAGCCTGGGCATGCACCTGGAGGCGGTAGACCCCGAGGTGCGGGCCAAAATTATGCCCGGCAAGGCAGAGGTGCCGCTGACGGTGTACTACCAAGCTTTTGAGGCGGCGGTGCAGGTGTTTGGCTGGGGCCAGGTGAGCACCTACCTGTTGGCGGGCCTGGGCGACAGTTTAGAAACCCTGGTGGAGGCGAGCGATCGCCTGATTAACCTGGGCGTCTACCCCTTTGTGGTGCCCTTTGTGCCCATTGGCGAAACCCCCTTGGCGCATCATCCGGCCCCCAGCAGCGAGTTTATGTTTGCCCTCTACCAGCGGGTGGGGGCAATGCTAAAGCAGTCGGGCATGGCCTCGGCAGATATGAAAGCGGGCTGCGCCAAGTGCGGCGCATGCTCGGCCCTGTCTACGTTTGAGGGATGACCCACCCCTACCCATCCCGGTCGGGGATTTCGCTGACCGGCATTCATTCGACATAACGACCATGGCACTCCATCGCTATAGCTTTGAACTGGCTAAAACTCCCCAAGACCTGGAGGGCTACTTTGCCCTGCGTCAGGCGATTTTCTGCGAAGAACAGGGGCTATTTGACCAGGACGATGCCGACAATCTGGACGGCGTCGCTTACCCCATCGTCGCGCTAGACCATGAGGCCTCTCCAGAAAATCGCGTGGTGGGCGTGGTGCGGATCTACGAAAAGTCGCCCCGCCTCTGGTACGGCGGTCGTTTGGGTGTACACCCCGACTACCGCCGAGTGGGCCGCATCGGCAAGGGATTAATTCACAAAGCGGTGACCACGGCCAACACCTGGGGCTGCGATCGCTTTCTCGCCACCGTGCAGGCGCAAAACGTGCGCTTCTTCCAGCGCCTCCACTGGGACTCGCTGGAGGAGATGGTGCTGTGCGATCGCACCCACCACCTGATGGAAGCCGACCTAGCCCACTATCCCCCCGGCGATGAGGTGCGGCCAGAACTGCCCTGGTCGGTGCAGCAGGTGTCGTGATGCTGCTATGACCGACGAGCTCAGGCTATGGGAGTTGACCGCTGAACTGCGGCGATCGCTCGGCATTCTCCACAAGCAAGACATTCAAACAGCGGCGGATCGCCTCGGTGCCCACGTCCGGTCAGCCCACCAAGAGCCGATTTTGCTGGGGGATGACTGCGCCGCCATCTCCGACGGCGAGGGCTACCTGCTGCTGGCGGCCGAGGGCATGTGGCCCACCCTGGTCGACACCGACCCCTGGTTTGCCGGGTGGTGCGCCGTGATGGTCAACGTCAGCGATATCTACGCTATGGGGGGCCGCCCGATTGCGGTGGTGGATACGATTTGGAGCCAGTCGCCAGAAGCGGTCGATCCTCTTTGGCAAGGCATGGTCGCTGCCTCCAAAGCCTTCAACGTGCCGATTGTGGGGGGGCACACCAGCTGCCACAGCCCCTACGCGGCTCTTTCTGTAGCTATCCTCGGTCGGGCCAACCGCCTGATCACCAGCTTTAGCGCCCAGCCGGGGGATGTGCTGCTGCACGTCACCGACATGCAGGGCAAGATGCACCCCCAGTACCCGTTTTGGAATGCGGCGACGGAGGCGGATTGCGATCGCCTCCGCACCAGCTTGGAACTGCTGCCCCAGCTGGCGGAAGCGGGCCTCTGCGACACGGGCAAAGACATCAGCATGGGCGGCATTGTCGGCACAACGTTGATGTTGCTAGAGACCTCGGGCGGTGGGGCGGTGCTGGATTTGGGTGCGATCGCACCCCCGCCCGGCGTGGAACTTCTGCCCTGGCTGCTCAGCTTCCCCAGCTACGGCTATCTGCTCAGCGTGCGGCCCGAAGCCGTGGGCAAAATTCAGCCACTTTTCCACAGTCGAGGGCTGTGGTGCAACCCCGTGGGCTCTATCACCGAGGGCCAAACCCTGACCCTGAAACTGGGCGATGCCTCCCTCTGCTTCTGGGACTTTGCCACCGAGTCCCTTACTGGATTTGGGGCTGAGTCTAATTTTGATTAGTGGGTTTCTCGCTGCCGTCAGAGACCGGGTTTCTGACGGGTAAGGCATAATCTGTGGCTACCCACAGAAGAAACCCGGTCTCTTCGAAGCCTTACATCACGCCACTCGATGTCCCAACCTTTCAAGATTGCGCTGCTGACCTACGCCACCAAGCTGCGCGGCAGCGTCGTGCACACGCTAGAGTTGGCGACGGCGCTGACAGAACTAGGCCACAGCGTCTGCGTCTACGCCCTCGATAAAGACGGCCAGGGCTTTGATCGGGTGATTCCGGCCAGGGTGCAGCTGGTGCCTGCCCAGCCGCCGCCCACCGGGCTGGCTCCCGACCAGGTCACCGACGCGTTGATTCGCCAGCGCATTCAAGAATTTGTCGATTACTTTTTGGTCCGCCCCGCAGAAACCTACGATATCTACCACGCCCAGGATTGTATTGGGGCTAATGCACTGGTGCAGCTCAAGCATCAGGGGCGAGTGGTCAGCGTGGTGCGCACTGTCCACCACATCGAAGACTACGCCAGCATCTACTTGCAACAGTGCCAAGATAAGTCGATTCGTGACCCGGACCTTTGTCTGTGCGTGAGCGATCGCTGGCAGACAGCCCTCCGCGACGAGTATGGCATCGCCGCCCCCAGAGTGCTCAACGGCATTGATCTCAGGCGATTCTCGTCCAACCCCTCCGGGCAAGAAGCCGCCATCAAAGCCCGCTATGGCCTCACGGGATCACCGATCTTGCTCACCGTGGGCGGCATTGAACCGCGCAAGAATTCTATTCGTCTGCTGGCAGCCTTCGCCCAGGTGCTCGTCACCCATCCCCAGGCGCAGTTGGTCATTGCCGGGGGAGCCACCCTGTTCGACTACGAATCCTACCGCCAGCAGTTCTTCGCTTTAGCTGAAACCTTAGAACAGCAGCACGGGCCAATGATTGACAAGTCTATTCTGCTGCCGGGGGTGATCCCCGATGACGATTTGCCTACGCTGTATCGGGCCGCTGATGTGTTTTGTTTTCCTTCCACCAAAGAGGGCTGGGGCCTGGTGGTGCTGGAGGCGATCGCATCGGGTCTGCCCGTCATCACTGCCGACCAGCCGCCCTTTACCGAGTTCCTGCGTCCCGATCAGGCGTTGCTGGTAGAGCCGGGGTCGGTGGCGGCGATCGCCCAGGCCATACTTCAAGCAATCAATCCGGCAATTGCCCAGGGGCTGGTAAATTGTAGTCAATCAGTTTTACCCCAGTACGGCTGGCCCCAATCGGCGGCGCTGCACCTTCAGCACTACCGGCGCTTGCTGAAACGACCAACCGTCTGAGGCTATCCCCATCAAGGCTAGAATCCTACCGGAGCAGGCGGCTCTACTGTCTGCCCTAGTTCAGTGATGTATCCAAATTAGCTATCGCCCATGGCCAAATCGCCAGACCCCAGCGTCATTCTCTCCAGAGGCAGCGAATCTCAAGGCTTAGGCACCTTTGGGGGCGTGTTTACCCCTTCGATTTTGACGATTTTGGGGGTGATCATGTACCTGCGCTTTGGCTGGGTGGTGGGCCATGTGGGCCTGTGGCAAACCCTGCTGATTGTCACCATTTCCACGTCGATCACGCTGTTGACCGGGCTGTCGATCTCGGCGATTGCCACCGACCAGGTGGTGCGGGCAGGCGGTGCTTACTACATGATCAGCCGTTCCTTAGGCATTGAGACCGGGGGGGCGGTGGGCATTCCGCTGTATTTGGCCCAGGCGTTTTCGGTGGCGCTCTACACCATTGGCTTTGCCGAGAGTCTGGTGCAGGTGTTTCCGATGCTGTCTCAGACCCTGGTGGCGGTGATCACCACGATTTTGGTGGCCATTTTGGCGCTGAAATCGGCGGATATCGCCATCAAGGCCCAGTATTTCATCATGGCGGCGATTGTGCTGTCGCTGGGGTCGCTGCTGCTGGGCCAGGGGGTAGAGCCGACGGCCCTGCCCGCGACCGAGGCACCGGGGTCGGTGGGGTTTTGGGCAGTGCTGGCGGTGTTTTTCCCGGCGGTGACGGGCATTATGGCCGGGGTCAATATGTCGGGCGACTTGAAAGAACCCCAGCGGGCGATTCCCAAAGGCACCCTGGCCGCGATCGCCGTGGGCTACGTCATCTACATGCTGATCCCGCTTCTGCTGGCACGGTGGGCTGACCCGGCAACGCTGATCGCCGAACCGCTGGTGATGCGACGCATGGCGCTGTGGGGCGACGCGATTTTGCTGGGGGTGTGGGGGGCCACCCTGTCGAGTGCGATCGGCAGCATTTTGGGTGCCCCTCGGGTGCTCCAGGCCCTGGCCCGCGACGGCATTTTACCCAGTCGGCTGCGGTGGCTGGGCCGGGGCCACGGCCCGATGGATGAACCGCGCATGGGCACGTGGTTTACCCTGGGCATTGCCCTGGCGGCGGTCGGCATTGGCGATCTCAACCTGATTGCGCCGATCTTGACCATGTTCTTTTTGACCACCTATCTGGTGCTGAATGTCTCGGCGGGGCTGGAGACGTTTTTGCAGAGCCCGTCCTTTCGGCCCACGTTTAAGGTGCACTGGAGCCTGTCGCTGCTGGGGGCGGTGGGCTGCCTGGTGGTAATGTTTTTGATCAATGCGGTGGCAACGGTGATGGCCGCTGCGATCGTACTGGGCATTTTTTTCTGGCTGCAACGGCGAGAAATGGAGGGGGCTTGGGGCGACCTGCGCAACGGTCTGTGGATGACCCTGGTGCGCACCGGCCTGTTTCAATTGCAGACCACCCCCGACGCCAAAAACTGGCGGCCCCACCTGCTGGTGTTTTCTGGCGCGCCCACCAAGCGGCCCCACCTCGCCGATTTGGCCGTTGATTTGACCCACAACCGGGGGCTGATTACCCTCTCTAGCGTGCTGCCCCCCGGTGCACGCAGCGGCAGTCAGCAGGGATCGCTGGAGTCTACCATCAAGGACTATTTAGAAAAGCAGGGCATTGAAGCCTTTGTGCGGCTGGTCACCGCCCCCGACCCCTTTAGCGGTATGGAAAAGCTGGTGGATGCCTACGGCATTGGGCCGCTGGTGCCCAACACGGTGCTGCTGGGCGACACTGAGGCCGAAAACACCCGCGATCGCTTCTGCCAGATGATTGCCACCTGCCACCAGGCGCAGCGCAATGTGCTGATCTTTCGCAGCCAGCCCGAGCATTACCCCGCCTTTGGGGGCCGGTTGCGCACCAAGCGGCGCATCGATGTCTGGTGGGGCGGTCTCCAGGCCAACGGTGGCCTGATGCTGATTTTGGCCTACCTGCTGCGCACCAGCGATCGCTGGCGCAATGCCGATGTCTATCTCAATCTGGTGGTGCCTAACGACCAGGCCCAGGCCGCCGCCGAGCAGAACCTGGAGGGCATAGTCAAAAACCTGCGCATTGGAGCGATCCCAAGGGTAATTGTGGCGGGCGATCGCAGCTTCGACGACATTCTCAAAACCTCGTCTCAAACCGCCGACCTGGTGTTTTTGGGCCTGGCCGCCCCCGGCGAAAATTTTACCGACTACTACCTCGATCTGCAAAAACGTACCGCCTCCCTGCCGCCGACGATCTTGGTGCTGGCCTCTGAAGAGCTAGAGTTTGCCGAAGTGCTGCAAAAAGACAGCTAGCCCCGCTGCCACAGAGGCCAACTTAGCCCGCCAAAACGCCCTCAGCCAGGGGAATTCTGACTACTATGGGAATAGTGCAATCGCTGGGGAATTTTGCCCGGCCACCCGTCAAACTTTCTCTCACTCCTCCCATCACTGGCCGCCGCCATGGTCAACGCCGTTTCTACCCCCGCCGACACCCAGCTTCCGGTGGCTGAGCTGCCCCCCGACGAGGTGCAGCTCAGCCTGCCCGTAGAGGAGCCCATTCCCCAACCGCTTGCCATTCCCCCAGCGACTTTGGCCCTGGCGGCTCAGGACGTGCGCATGGTGCTGCGCGAGCAAAACGAGCAGAGCCAGATTTTGACCACCAAGCTGAATATTCTGTTTGTAGCCAACGGGGCGCTGCTGACCAGCCTCAGCATTTCGCGGCTGTTGGTCAGCAGCAGCGTCTTTAGCCTGGCCGAGATCGTGGGCTTTTTAGTCAGCTTTTCGCTGCTGATGGGGGCGTTTTTGCCCCGCCAGGTGGCCGTCACCCCCAACCTCGAAGACCGCAAATTTTTAGAAACCTACCTGGCCCTGCCCGAGCAAGACTACCAGCTGCAAATGCTAGTTAACCTGTCTGAAACCTACAACGCTAACAAGCAGCGCCTCGAAGACACCTCCCAGAGCCTGAAGTATGCGGCCTACACCATCTGGGGCACAACTGCTATCATGCTGATACATATTCTGGTAATTTACGTGGCTAGTGGGTCATCTTCTGGGTTAATCTAGCGCCAGCCTAGAGACTCTGACAAAAGCTCTGGCTCTAACGTTTTCCACCGCATTCTGCGGGCACCAGTATGAGTGATGGACAGCAAGAAACAACTCTAGAACGGCGCGTAGTGCTGCCTGAGCCAGACGCCAGCAACATCACCGTGCTGACCGAGAGCTTGCCCAACGAGCCAGTGCTGCCCTGGCACCATTTCGACTCTCCCTGGTTAGAGCCCGACGGCGAAGAGTTGAGCGAAGCAAACCAATCTACAGACGCTGCCGCCGAGCATGAATCAACCCAGCTCACCCTGGAGCTAGAAATTTTGGTGGGTGGCGTCAAAGACCTGCCCGATGAGTCTACCGATTAGTACTCTACAGCGCAACTAGGGTAACCCTTGCCGGGGTGTCAGGTGCCGGGTGTCAGGTTTCAGGAACAGTTGGCCGAGCTATGCCGCAGATTACTATTTTCAGAGCAAATCCGAATCATATAACCCCGATGCCAAACAGGCGGCTTGCGTAGGGGCAAACGGTGTTTGCCCAGCCCAATCGGGGCTAGCCAAGGCGGATTCAGTATATGCCCCTCGTTCCAATGCTCTGCATTGGAATGCTCATCGGAGGCTCTGCCTCCTCAAAGGAGCGGCAGAGCCGCAAGACCAGGGTGCCCAAGCGGAGCTAGGGCACCGGGATGAGTGCTGTTATTTAGCTACTGTACCGATGCTCAAGGAGTAAACGCGTTTGGCCTAAACCGGCGAGTCAATTAACCCAGGGTGATCCTGGGGGCGGGGGCCAGAGGTATCCCAAAAGAAGCGGCGGTCTTCGGTGGCAATGGGGCGATCATTGATGCTGGCCTCGCGGCGGCGCATTAGACCATGCTCGTCGAATTCCCAGTTTTCGTTGCCGTAGGCGCGGTACCACTGGCCGGCGTCATCGTGCCACTCGTACTGAAAGCGCACGGCGATGCGATTTTCGCCGTAGGCCCAGACTTCTTTGACCAGGCGGTAGTCGAGTTCTTTATCCCACTTGCGCCGCAGAAATTCGCGAATGGCGTCGCGGCCCTGGAAGATTTCGGCCCGGTTGCGCCAGTGGCTGTCTTCGGTGTAGGCCAGAGCGACGCGGTCGGGGTCGCGGCTGTTCCAGGCGTCTTCGGCCATGCGGGCCTTGGCGATCGCAGTCTCTAGGGTGAAGGGGGGAATCAGGGGGGTGGGCATAGGGGTGGATGGGTAAATGGGTAGGGGCAGACCTATGTGTCTGCCCGAATCCTGTACATAAGGTCATAAGAAAGGCTGTCAGCGTTGGCCAACAGCCCGGAGATGTGAGTTAGGACAGGGAACAGTGGTCTACCACTTTTTGTAGGGTAAGAATTTGCCGTTCATGATCACCTTGACGCGATCGCCCTTGGGATCTTCTTCTTTCTCCACATCGATAGTGAAGTCGATGGCGCTCATGATGCCGTCGCCAAATTTCTCATGCACCACGGCTTTGATCGGCATGCCGTAGACCTGCATGATCTCGTAGAAGCGGTAGATCAACGGGTCGGTGGGGATGACGGGGTCAAGCCCGCCTTTGACGGGGCACTCGGTCAGCGCCTCGATTAGGGCAGAGTCGGCCCCCAGGGCTTCGATGATTTGGGTGGCTTCTTCGACCGAGGCGCTGGCCTGGCGGTAAAAGACGGAGGCGATCCAGACTTCGTCGCAGCCAATTTTGGCTTCGAGGTCGGCAAAGCTGAGGCCAGCAGCTTTTTTAGCGGCCAGCAGCTTTTCAGTAATCGGGGGAATGGTCATAGTTAGATCCTCTTGAGTACGTCGTATGGTCAAACTTGTGATGCCGGTAGGGTGGGCACTGCCCACCTCCACCCTTAACGGTTAACTGGTATCCCTTCGCGCCTTGATGGATTGGAAAGGTGAATTGGCAACGTGGCCAGGGCCATCAGGGGCGGAGTTAGCCTGTGCAAAGGCACGGTGGGCGGGCAGTGCCCACCCTGCGGGGGACTCCTACCCCTCCCAGGAGTGGAGGGATGGCGCTGTCCGCTCCTGGGAGGGGTGCCCGGAGGGCGGTGTGGGTTCTTTAGATCCCTTCCCTTCACTCCCCTACTTCCCCACCCGCTCCGCCTCCACCGCGCGGGTTTCGCGAAACAGGTGGCTCTCCATCTCGGCTTTTAGCTCGCGGTAGGCGGGGTGCTGCTGGATGGCCTCGCGATCGCGGGGCCGGGGGAAGGGCACCTCCAAAATCTCGTCGATGCGGGCGGCGGGGCCACGGGTCATCATCACGATGCGATCGCTCAGCAGCAGCGCCTCGTCAATGCTGTGGGTGATCATCACCACGGTCTTGCGCTGCTGTTCCCAGATGCGCTCGACTTCTTCTTGCAAAAAGCCTCGGGTGAGGGCGTCGAGGGCACCGAAGGGCTCATCCATCAGCAAGATCTGGGGGTTGATGGCTAGGGCTCGGGCGATGCCGACCCGCTGGCGCATGCCGCCAGATAGCTCGTGGGGGTGCTTGCGCTCGGCCCCGGTGAGGCCGACCAGCTGGATGTGTTCTTTGATGATGCGATCGCGCTTTTTCTTAGAAATTTTCGGGTCTACGGTTTCCACGGCAAACCGCAGATTTTCTTCCACCGTCATCCAGGGCATTAGGGCGTAGTTTTGAAACACCATGCCCCGGTCAGCCCCCGGCCCAGTGATCGGGGCACCGTTGAGCAAAATCTCGCCGCCAGAGATCGAGCTGAGGCCCGCAATCATATTCAGCAGGGTTGACTTGCCGCAGCCCGAGGGGCCGATGATCGTCACAAAGGTATTGGGCTCAATCTCGAGGTTGATGTCTTGGATGGCGACAAAGTCGCGGCGAGCTTTGCCGGTGACTTTGCTAAACAGGTCTTTTTTGCCGTGAAAGACCTTGGTAACGTTGCGAATCGACACCTGGGCGGTCTGCGATCGCATCTCCGCGGGGGTAGCTGTATTCACAGGGGCAACATTCATGAGTTTCGACCAAACGCAACATATTTCTCTAGGGCGGCAAACAGGCTATCGAGCAGCAGCCCCACCAGACCAATAATGAAAATGGCCACCAAAATATTCGGAATCGACAGGTTGTTCCACTCATTCCAAATGAAGTAGCCCAGCCCCGTGCCCAGCAGCATTTCCGCCGCCACAATCACCAACCAGGCAATGCCCATGCTGATCCGCAGGCCCGAGACAATGTTCGGCAGCGCTGCCGGAATGATCACCTTCCAGATGGTGCGCAGGCGGGAGGCACCGAGGGTTTTGGTCACATCCAGATAGTCTTGATCGACGTTGGCCACCCCGAAGGTGGTGTTGATCAGCGTCGGCCAGATGCTGGAGATGAAAATAATAAAAATCCCCGTCTGCTCAGAGTCACGCAGGATGTACAGGCCCAGGGGCAGCCAGGCCAGAGGCGAAACCGGCTTAAGCAGCTGCACAAAGGGGTTAAATGCCTTAAAGGCCACCGGCGAAATGCCGATTAAAATGCCCAGGGGCACCGCCACCACCGACGCCAAAACGTAGCCAATGGCCACCCGCCGCAGGCTGACCAGCAAATTCCAGCCGATGCCCAGATCGTTGGGGCCGTTGCGGAAGAAGGGGTTAGTCACCCACCACCAAAATTCGCTGATGGTTTCGCTGGCGGTGGGCACCCCCTGGGTAAACCAGCCCGAGTTGGCCCCCACTTCCCAAAACAGTAGAAACAGACCCAGGGTGAGCATAAACAGCGCCAAGGCGCGCACATTTTCGTTTTGCCAGATTGGTTCTGAGCGCTCTACTGGAATTAATCCGGGCGTGCTGTGACTTACCGCCATGATCTAAACACCTCCTTAAAACTGCGCCGATAGCGAATCGTCTTCACCCTGAGATAGCTCTACTTCTAAGGTAAGAGCCATCTCAGCGGCAAAAACCTTACTTACCAAACTGATCGATCTGCCCCTTGAGGTAGTCGACGGGGGCATCTGGGTCAAAGTTGTCGAAGGCGAGGGTCTCGGTGCGATCCGTATCAAAGGGAGGCTGCTCGCCTAGCTCCAGCGACAGCTCTCGGGCCAGGTCGGTCAAGAACACATCGGTACCCAACTCGTCGATATCGGCATCGGTGATGGTGTCAGCGGTGAACTCGGGGCCGAGCAGCTCCCACCGCACCAGCTGAGACGAGATCCACTTGGCGAAGCTCTGCCAGGGGTAGGGGTCAAAGCCGATGCGATCAGGCACCGAGAGGGTGTTGCCCTGGCCATCGTCAAAGTTGCCGGTGAGCACCGCCTCGACCACCTCGACCGGCTGGTTTAAGAAGGCCCGCTCAGAAATAGCGGCGGCAATCTCGGGGCGGTTGGCCGGGTCTTGGGCGTAGGCCGCCGCTTCGATAATCGCCTTGTTGAGGGCGCGGAAGGAGTTCGGGTTGGCCGTAATCCAGTCGTCGCTGGCGGCGAAGGCGCAGCAGGGGTGGCCATCCCACAGGTCTTTGGTGAGCATGTGAATAAACCCAGCCCCCTCGTACACAGCCCGCTGGTTGAACGGGTCGGGCATCAGCATGGCGTCGAGGTCGCCTGAGATCAGCTGGGCAATGCTATCCGGCGGGGGCACCGGGCGAATCTGCACATCCACATCGGGGTCGAGGCCGCCCGAGGCCAGGTAGTAGCGCAGCAGCAGATTGTGCATCGAGTAGGGGAAGGGCACCCCAATCACAAACCCCTTAAAGTCTTCGGGGCCGTTGACATTGCCCTGGTGACGCTCGGCCACGGTGATCGCCTGGCCGTTGATGTTTTCAATGCTGGCCAGGCGCACGCCGAAGGGGGCTGCGCCCATGCCCAGGGTCATGGAGATGGGCATGGGGGCGAGCATGTGGTAGGCGTCGAGTTCGCCTGCGATCGCAGAGTCCCTCACAGCTCCCCAGCTGGGCATCTTCACCACGGTGGCGTTAAAGCCATGCTTTTCATAGAAACCCAGCGGCTCTGACATAATGATCGGCGTCGCACAGGTAATGGGAATAAAGCCCACCCGGATGTCGGTTTTTTCCAGGTTGTTGGTGTCCACCGCAGCGGCCTCAGACTCTTCGACTGCCGGGTCGCTGCCGCCCGCGCAGCTGGCCAGGGTTACCAGGGCGGCACCCACCGCCATATTCTTTAAAAACTCGCGGCGGGTCGCGCCGCTGTTGCGCACTGAGTCGGCAAAGAACAGCCCAGCCTGAGGGCCAAAGGCCGCCGCAAAGGCATTTTCTAGCCCACCCGCCTGCTTGCACAGGGCCAGAATCAGCTTTTCGCGCCGGGGGTCGTTGCGGCCTACCCGCTTAAGAAATAGCGCCTTGCGCAGTTCGTAGGCGTTGACGGTGTCGGCGGCGCGCAGCTGGTTCTCTTTGTAGAGACCCATTTTGACCAGGTCGTCGACCATGTTAACCGGGTCTTGGGGCATGCTCTCCATAAACCGCGAGTGATCGCTGGTGAAGTGCACGCCGCCGCAGACGCGACAGGGCTGACCCGGCAACATCAGGGAAGGCGATGTGCAACTCAAACGACCCCATTTATCAAGTGACTTTGCTGCTGCTGAAATAACCATAGATGGATAGTTGAACGCGACAAAACCTTTCCTGAATCGCCTGAAAACCTAGACAGTCAGCCAGCAAAGAACAATAATTCTTTGCACCTATTTCAACTAAAAATCTAGATTAGGTCAGGTTATTTAGTAACTTATCAGGCTCCAATACAAATAGCATTGGATCAATTTTGGGTCATAGTAGGACTTTCTTTAGCAGTTATTTCTCAAGTTGAAAATTAAGCCTTAGTTTGTTGCTTTCGTTACAGATTGTGCTCGCCAAGCCTGAGGAGAAGCGCCGTGGAGCTGACGAAATTGTCGAGTGAAGTACGCCGCATCGCTGTAGCCAGAGGCCTCGGCAATGTGGCGCACCGATTGATCGGTGGTGGTCAGCAGAGTTTTGGCTTCGGTCATCCGCCGCTCGATGATCCACTGCTTGACGGTGCGCCCGGTGTGCGACTGCACCAGATTGGTGAGATAGGCCGGAGAATAGCCCGCGTCCTGGGCTACATCCCCTAGACTGATGGGCTGATGGTAATGGGACTCAATGAAGTGAAACACCCTGGCCAGCTTGGGTTCGGCGGGGAAAATACCAGTCTGAGGCTGCCGGTTCTCGCTGCCGATCTCCTCGGTGCTGTAGAGCTGTGAAAGCTGCTCTTGGCGAGCTAAACGGCTGTTGATAGCGGCCAAAAATTGCTCTACAGTGCAGGGCTTAGTCAGGTAGTCGTCGGCCCCTAGTTCCATGCCCCGACGCAGATCGGCCATGGTCACCTTGGCAGTGAGAAAAATCAGCGGCATCAGCGCTGTCTGGGGCGATTTACGCAGGGCTGAGAGCACCGAATAGCCATCCATATCGGGCATCATAATGTCGCAGACCACGAGGTCGGGGGCATGCTGACGGGCGAGGGCAATGCCAGCAGTGCCGTCGCTGGCCCCCACCGCATGAAACCCTTCAAACTCTAAACATTTGAGAAAAATGCTGCGGGTTTGAGCCTCATCTTCAATGATCAAAATGGTCTTCACAGCGACTCCAGATTGTTCCCTGGCGACGGCATCACTTTCCCAGTCCAAACGTTAAAGCTTGGCAATCTTAAAACCAACAGCTGCGCAATGCTCAAAACTGCTCAAAATAGAATGATCTAAATAAATCACCTTAAAGCCAGCCAAAAACATCCCAACTTCCGCACAAAAAACGGACACCAGCGCGTAATATTTGAGAGTGAAGGGTTGCCCTACAGCTCCTTCTTAAACCTTAAAAAGATAAGCTGTTGTATACAGCGATACGATCTTTGGCGGTTTATCCCCTAGAAGTCGGGTCATAGCTGAGCTGTAGACCACCCTTGCAGGCTGAGGCAAACTGCGATCGCATCTCTGTAACCATGCCCCAAACCTACTGGTTGCCCCAGCGAGATTCATCCCCTGCCCCTCCAGGCCAAGAGCTAGAGCACCTGCGCCGCCAGCACCAGCTGATTCTCAACGCCGTGGGCGAGGGCATCTACGGCTTAGATCTCGATGGCAATGTCACCTTCGTCAACCCCGCCGCCGCCGCGATGATCGGCTGGTCAACGGAGGATTTAATTGGCCAGTCGATGCATGCGGTGATTCACCATTCCCGAGCCGACGGCAGCCCCTACCAGCGCGAGGCCTGCCCGATCTACGCCGCCTTTCAAGACGGCAGTGTCAAGCGCATTACTAACGAGGTGTTCTGGCGTAAGGAAGGCACCAGCTTTCCGGTTGAGTACATCAGCACCCCCATGCGCGACGAGGAGGGGCAGCTGATTGGCGCGGTGGTCACCTTTCGCGATATCACCCAGCGGCGCTGGGCCGAAGAAATTCTTCAGCGAGCCAACGAAGAGCTAGAGCAAAAAGTGCAGGAGCGCACGGTCGAACTGCAGGCGGCAAATCAACAGCTGCGGCAGCTGAGCGACATGCGATCGCGCTTTGTCTCCATGGTCTGCCACGAGTTTCGCAACCCGCTCAACAACATTGCCCTGACGGTGTCGTCGCTCAACCGCTACGACACCCAGCTGCGCCCCGAGGAAAAAACCGACTACCTGCTCACCATCAACGCCAACGTTGAGCGCATGACCCAGATGATCGATGACATTCTGGTGATCGGCAAAATTGAGGCCAAGGTGCTCTCGGTCAACCCCAAACCGCTAGATCTGGTGGTCTTTTGCCAAAATCTGCTGGCCGAGGGCGACTACCAGCGACCCCAGGCCCCGATTCAGTTTGTCTGCCGCAGCCGCCAGGTGCTGGCCTGCCTCGATGAGCGACTGCTGCGCTCGATTCTCAGCAATCTGCTGTCCAACGCCATTCGCTACACCCCCGACGGGCGACCGATCTGGCTGAAGCTTTCTAAACAGCGGGGCCAGGTGACGATCAAGGTGCAGGATGAGGGCATTGGCATTGCGAGTGGCGATCGCAAGCAGCTGTTTGAGCCCTTTCACCGGGGCCAAAACGTCAGCAATATCCCCGGCACGGGCCTGGGGCTGAGCATTGTCAAGCAGTTTGTGCAGCTGCAGCAGGGCACGATCAAGGTCACCAGTCGGGTAGATCAGGGCACAACGTTTACAGTGCGGTTGCCGGGGGTCTTAAGCCTGTAGGGCAGGCAATACTCACCAGCGCTGGTTTCAGGTGTTTGGGCAGGCTCTAAAAATTTGCGAAACCAGGCAAAAAGCTCGGCTGAGTCACCTCAAAGACTACTCGGCAACGTTAGAGCCGCCATCACTGGACCTTAAGACTACCCGACTAACGCGATCGCATCTCATGCACAGCAAAGCTGTGTAGCGTTGTTGAAGATGAGTCCGTAGCGCGATCGCGTCCTTAGAGTCACGATAGGATGCGAACAGCCCTAAACAATTGGGGACTATAACAGGGCCAGGGTTTCACCGCGACCAAAGGGGCTGTCTGTGCCATTGTGAACAAAAAAGATCTGAGCGAACGCGATATTTGCACCAAGTTCATTACCCCTGCGATCGCCCAAGCCGGATGGGATATTCAGACCCAGGTGTTTGAAGAAGTCTCGTTCACCGCCGGGCGCATTATTGTGCATGGGCGGTTGCACACCCGAGGGCAGCAGCGCCGGGCCGATTACGTGCTGAGCTACCACCCCAACCAGCCCATCGCTGTGATTGAGGCCAAAGACAATACCCATGGCTTGGGCGACGGCATGCAGCAGGCCCTGGCCTACAGCGATGCTCTAGATGCGCCCTTTGTGTTTAGCAGCAACGGCGACGGGTTTTTGTTTCACGATCGCACCGGACTGGGCGGCCCCACCGAAACTACTCTGACCCTCGACCAGTTTCCCTGCCCCGAGGCCCTGTGGCAGCGCTACTGCCAGTACAAGGGCCTGAGCGCCGAAGCGCAGCCCACGGTGGCCCAGCCCTACTACGACGATGGCAGCGGGCGCACCCCCCGCTACTACCAGATGGTGGCCATCAATCGCACGGTAGAGGCCGTGGCTAAGGGGCAAGACCGCATTTTGCTGGTAATGGCCACGGGCACGGGCAAAACCTTTACCGCCTTTCAAATCATCTGGCGGCTGTGGAAAGCGCGACAAAAGCGGCGCATTTTGTTTTTGGCCGATCGCAACATTCTGGTTGATCAGACCAAAAACAACGACTTCAAACCCTTTGGTCAGGCCATGACCAAGGTGAGCAACCGCACCGTCGACAAGTCTTACGAAATTTATCTGTCGCTGTACCAGGCCGTTACCGGCAGCGACGACGAGCAAAACATTTACAAGCAGTTTTCGCCCGACTTTTTTGATCTGATTGTGATCGACGAGTGCCACCGGGGCAGCGCCGCCGAAGACTCGGCCTGGCGGGCCATTCTCGACTATTTCTCGAGCGCTACCCACGTGGGCCTGACGGCAACGCCCAAGGAAACCAAAACGGTCTCCAACACCGACTACTTTGGCGACCCGGTCTACACCTACTCGCTCAAGCAGGGCATTGAAGACGGCTTTTTGGCCCCCTATAAGGTGGTGCGCATTGATCTCGACCGCGACTTGCAGGGCTGGCGACCCAGCCAGGGCCAGACCGACCGACATGGCGAACTGATCGAAGACCGCATCTATAACCAAAAAGACTTTGACCGCAATTTGATTTTGGAGCGGCGTACCGAGGTGGTGGCAGCCAAGGTAACGGAGTTTTTGAGCCGCACCGACCCTTACCAAAAAACCATTGTCTTTTGCGAAAACATTGACCATGCCGAGCGCATGCGCCAGGCCCTGGTAAACCTCAACCCCGAGCGGGTGCGCGAAAACCGAAAATACGTCATGCGAATCACGGGCGACGAGCTAGAGGGCAAGGCCGAGCTAGACAACTTCATTAACCCCGAGGAACGCTACCCGGTGATTGCCACCACCAGCAAGCTGATGACCACCGGGGTCGATGCCCAGACCTGCAAGCTAATTGTGCTCGACCAGCGGATTCAGTCGATGACGGAGTTTAAGCAGATCATTGGCCGGGGCACCCGCATCAACGACGACTACGGCAAGCACTGGTTTACCATTCTCGATTTTAAGAAGGCCACCGAGCTATTTGCCGACCCCGACTTTGACGGCGACCCGGTGCAAATCTACGAGCCTAAGGGCGATGACTCCATTGTGCCTGGGGATGATGAACCGCTGCCCGGAGGGGAAACCGGATCCGCTGGGGAACCGGGGGTGGGGGAGATCAGGGGGAAATATAACGGTGATAACGGCGACGGCGATCGCCCCAAGCGGGTGCGCTACGTAGTGCACGATGTGGAGGTCAGCGTACTGGCGGAGCGAGTGCAGTACCTTGGCCCCGATGGCAAACTGATTACCGAAAGCCTGAAAGACTACACCCGCAAACAGGTGAAGGCGCAGTATGCCTCGCTGGGCGACTTTTTGCGCCGCTGGAATGCCGCCGATCGCAAGCAGGTGATCATCACGGAGCTGGCGGAGAACGGCATCTTTTGGGATGACCTGATCAAAGACCTGGGCAAAACCCTGGGCGACGAGCCCGACCCCTTTGATGTAATCTGCCACATTGTCTACGACCAGCCGCCCCTGAGCCGCAAAGCGCGGGCCGAACAGGTGCGCCGCACGGGCTACTTCGACACCTACGCAGGCCCTAGCCGCCAGGTGCTCGACGCCCTGCTGAGCAAGTACGCCGATGCCGGGCTAGACGCGATCGAGGATGTGACGATTTTGCGGCTCGACCCGTTTAGTCGGCTGGGGTCGCCGCTGGAGTTACTCAACGCCTTTGGCGGCAAACCCGGCTACACCAAAGCCGTTCAGGCTTTAGAAGCCGCCCTATACGAACAGAGTGCCTAAGACCCATCTGAGACCCATCGTGCCAACGCTCCGCGTTGACACGCCCCCCCGACGCTCCTGCGTCTTTATCGGACAGGGCGCGGGAGCGCCACTAGGGGCATTCCCACGCGGAGCGTGGGAACGATGGGGACTGGGGCAGCGTGGGAACGATAGGGGTGATCTGAGAGGTTCCCCATGGGTCGCAGCCGCTATGTAATTACCGAGCCCGATCGCCCCCATTTCCTCACCTGCACCGTAGTGGAATGGTTACCCGTATTCACTCGCCCTGAAGCCGTAGAGATTATTCTCAATAGCTGGGCTTACCTGCGAGAACATGACCAATTTGAGCTGTATGGCTACGTCATCCTGGAAAATCACCTGCACCTAGTTGCCCAAGCGCCCCGGTTAGATCGCTGTGTAGCTCGGTTCAAATCCTTTACGGCGGTGAAGCTGATCGAGCTATTGACTGATCGGCGAGCTACCACTGTTTTGCGGCAACTGCGCTCTGCCAAACCTGACTATAAATGCGATCGCCAGCACCAGTTTTGGCAAGAAGGCTCCCATGCCGAGCTTGTGCTGAACGACGACATGATGCGACAAAAATTGGAATACATTCACAACAACCCAGTGAAACGGGGCTATGTTGACCGCCCAGAGCACTGGCGCTATTCCAGCGCCCGCAGCTATGTTGATGGCAAAGGCCTGATCGTGATCGATCCCTGGCACTAACGCTTTCCATCGCTCCATCGTGCCAACGCTCTGCGTTGACACGACTCCCCCGACGCTCCTGCGTCCCCTTTGGACAGGGCGCGGGAGCGCCACTGGGGGCATTCCCACGCAGAGCGTGGGAACGATGTGCGGAGCGCGGGAACGATGGGGGGCTAAGGAGTGATGGCCATCAGCTTTTGCATCCATTCTTCACGCCCATAGACCCCGGCCAGCAGGTCGGCGACCTTAAAGACCTGGCCCAACTCATCCCAGAGAATATATTGACCGCCGCCGTATACCTCTACATGGGCTAGTTGCTCATCAGTCAACTCAGTTAGCGGCAGCCAGGCATCAGCACCGCTTTCCACCATTTCCAGCAGCCTGATGGGCCACACATGGCGAGAACCGTCCTTTAGGGTAACAACGACTTCACGGGTAGTCGCATCATAGACAACACTCTCAGCCAGATTGAGGTTTTTAGTAGACAGGGCTTCGTTAGACATAATATTTCCGGGCTTCTGCTTTTAGATACTGTAGATTGGCCTGGCATAGCGCTAGCGCTGCCCTGGTGTGCCTAGCATTCCATCGTGCCAACGCTCTGCGTTGACACGACTCCCCCGACGCTCCGGCGTCTAGGGCGCGGGAGCGCCATTAGGGGCGTATCCACGCGGAGCGTGGGTACGATGGAGGCAACTCGATAGACTCACCGAGACAAGGACAGCATCCATGGCGATTGGCACCACGATCAAATCGATTCAAGACATCATGCGCAAGGATGTGGGCGTGGATGGCGATGCCCAGCGCATTGGGCAGCTGGTGTGGATGCTGTTTCTGAAGATTTTTGACGATCGCGAGTACGAGTGGGAGCTGTTGACCGACGACTACCATTCGCCGCTGCCCGAGGCGCTGCGCTGGCGCAACTGGGCCGCCGACCCGGAGGGCATGACCGGCGAGGAACTGAAAGATTTTGTCGATAACCAGCTATTTCCAGGGTTGCAGCGGCTCCAGCCCAGGGGCGGCGACTACCGGGGCGTGGTCATTCGCAATGTGTTTGAAGATGCCTACAACTACATGAAGTCTGGCCAGCTGATGCGCCAGGTGATCAACAAGCTACAGGCCGGGGTTGACTTTAACAAGTCGAGCGATCGCCACTCGTTGGGCGATATGTACGAGCAAATTCTTAAAGACCTGCAAAGCGCGGGCAATGCGGGCGAGTTTTATACCCCCCGCGCCGTCACCCAGTTTATGGTCAACCAGGTCGACCCCCAGCTGCACGAAAAAGTGATGGACCCCGCCTGCGGCACGGGCGGCTTTTTGACCTGCACCATCGACCACAAGCGGCAGCGCTACGTGCAAACCCCGCAGGATGAGATCACCCTGCAACACAGCATTCACGGGGTGGAGAAAAAGCCCCTGCCCTACCTGCTGGCCACCACCAACCTGGTGCTGCACGGCGTCGAGGTGCCCGACCAGATCCAGCACGACAATACCCTGGCCCGCCCGCTGATTAGCTGGGGGCCAAAGGAGCGGGTCGATGTGATTGTGGCGAATCCGCCCTTTGGCGGCATGGAAGAAGACGGCATTGAGAACAACTTTCCCCAGGCGTTTCGCACCCGCGAGACGGCGGATCTATTTATGACGCTGTTTATTCACCTGCTGCGGCATGGCGGGCGGGCGGCGGTGGTGCTGCCCGATGGCTTTTTGTTTGGCGAGGGCACCAAAACCCGGCTCAAAGAAAAGCTGCTGAGCGAGTGCAACCTGCACACGATTGTGCGATTGCCCAATGGCGTGTTTAACCCCTACACGGGCATTAAAACCAACCTGCTGTTTTTTACCAAGGGCCAGCCGACCGAGGCGGTGTGGTACTACGAGCACCCCTACCCGCCGGGCTACAAGAGCTACAGCAAAACCAAGCCGATGAAGTTTGAGGAGTTTGCCGCCGAGATCGACTGGTGGGGCACCGAGGCCGATGGTTTTGCCAGCCGCGAAGTTACCGAGCAAGCCTGGCGGGTGCCGATCGATCAGCTGGTGGGGCGGGGCTACAACCTGGATATTAAGAACCCCCACCAGGGCGACCAGATTAGCCACGACCCCGATGAGCTGCTGGCGCTGTATGCTCAGCAGCAGGGCGAAATTCAAACCCTGCGCGACCAGCTCCGCGACGTGCTGGCGGCGGCGCTAGCGCCTTAACCTGTCGCCGGATCCCTCGTGCCCACGCTCCGCGTGGCCACGACAGCGTGGACGCTCCTGCGTCCTTTAGAACAGGGGCGCAGAGCGCCGAAGAGGGCATACCCACGCAGAGCGTGGGCACGATATGGAGAGTAGTTTAGAGAGCCGCCCGTGACCGTAGAGCAATTGATTATTGACAAGCTCGATCTGTGGACGAGCGCCACTACCCACAAAGCCACCAGTGGCCGAGGCCGCAACGGCAAGCTAGAGCTAACGGGGCTAAAGAAGCTGCGCGAGCTGATTTTAGAACTGGCGGTGCGGGGCAAGCTGGTGCCCCAAGACCCCAATGATGAACCCGCCAGC
>DAIPYU010000038.1:0-35522 GCA_036782635.1 Nodosilinea sp. CTOTU7353 | reverse complement strand
CGCCGATACGGCCCTACTACGAGACGCCAGCCAAATCAACGCAGCAGACGCCAGTGCCGCCATTTTTAACCTGCGCAGCGACTACGAACGGCGGTTGGGCCAAAGCCCCCTTGATCAGGCCGACATCACCTACGACAACAAGGCCGAGCGCCTGGTAGAGGTCTACAACGGCGATACCGAAGTCAAAATTCCCGACGGAGTGATGTATGCCCTGCTCAATGCCAGGGTGGTGCAAGAGTTTAACGGCAAACGCTGGTTTGGCGTGCATCCCCTCGTGGTCGATATTTTGGCCGATCAAGAGCGGTTGCACCGCAGCGAGGCCGGGGAGGTGGTCGGTGGCACCGTCTGAGGCTAGCCCACAACCCGGCAGCATCGAAGATATCAGCCGCCGCCTGGCCCTGTGGGCGCGGCGCGACTCATCGGGCCTGGTGCGGGTGGAATATAGCTCTGAGTTTGCCCGTCAGCGGGTGATGCAGCAGTTGCAAAGTCTATTAACGGGCCAAGGCATTCCCTTGGAAGAAATTACTCTGCCCACGTTTCAGGATGCCGAAACGGTGGTACAAACCCTGGTTGAGCGTTTAGAAGAAATTGCTACCCAGCCCTCGGCTTTCGTTTCGGTGACTGGGTTTGCCACCGCCTTTGACCGACAGTTTTCTCTAGAAGATGCGCTGCGGGTGCTCAACTTTAACCGCGATCGCTATGTATCTCTACCCCTGCGACAAATTTGGTGGATGACCCCTAGCTTTATGCAAACCGCCATCCACGCCATGCCCGATCTCAACAGCTTTTTTCTACAGCGCTTGCAGCTGACAGAAGTTGTGCTGCCAGACCCAGAGACCCCAAAACCCATTGCTAGCGACGGCTCTGCCACAAACATCGACGATGCCCGCCAGCGCGCCTATGGCCTGCTGCGCCAGTTTGAAGCCGCCAAAACCAGCGATGCCCCCCCGGCAGATTTGCTCAGCACCTACGTTTTGCCCGCCCTAGAGGCCCTGGCCGAAGTCGGTGCCCAAAAAGAACTGCGAGACCTGACTCAGCAGTTTGAGGGCATCCTCAGCCAGATCAAAGCCGCCGATTCTGTCGATCTAGCCACCAGCATAGGTCGCCTTGCCAACCTCTACGCCAACCAGGGCCGCTACAGCGCCGCAGAACCGCTCTACCGCAAAGCCCTAGCGCTGAGGAAACAGCTGTTCGGCGAGGCCCATCCCGATGTCGCCACCAGCCTGAACAATCTCGCGGAATTATATCGATCGCAGGGGCGCTACAGCGAGGCGGAACCGCTCTACCAAGAGGCCCTGGCGCTGATGAAGCAGCTCCTCGGCGAGGCCCATCCTGCTGTCGCCACCAGCTTAAACAATCTCGCGGCCTTGTACGACTCGCAGGGGCGCTACAGCGAGGCCGAGCCGCTCTACCAACAGGCCCTGGCGCTGATGAAACAGCTCCTCGGCGAGGCCCATCCCGATGTCGCCACCAGCCTGAACAATCTCGCGGTGTTGTATGCAAATCAGGGGCTATATCACCAGGCTGAGCCCCTCCTGGTGCAGGCGCTAGAGCTGCGCGTAAGGCTTTTGGGCGCAAAGCACTCTGATACACAATCTACCCAACAAAGCCTGGAGAATGTGAGAAGCTTAATGACCTCGTAACGCCAGAAACCGGGTTTCTTTGCCCCCAGCCCAACCCCCGTACCCCGGCCCAGAAACCCGGTTTCTCTTCCCGCCAGCATCCCCAGCCCCCGTAGGGTGCTGTCGCGGCCCTACCCACCCCCGCCACCACCAGGCATGCCTGTTGGCCGCACCGCACCGCCCACCTGTATCGAGTTTCCCCTTAGTCCAGCCCGCGCATCTGCAAATCACTGCGGGCCACATCGTACAAAGCCTTCGCCTGTTCCACCGCCCGCTGGGCATCCTCCCAGATCGGGTCATCGTCATCGGTAGGGTAACGGGCCTCCACCGCCCACTCCGTCAGTTCCGCCAAGTCAATGGAGCATCCGCTGAGCGCCCAGTTCTCTGGCACCAGGTTTCGCAACGCATCCAAATCGTGCCGAAAGGGAAACTTGATTTGCTCAAAGATCAGCACCGCCTTCAAACTCTTCTCGGCGGCCTGCTGCGATAGAAAACAAACGTGCCTGGGTTCCCCAGCAAGCTTCCCCAGCATAGCCTCAGCGGCCTTCAGATCTTCTGCTGCGTAGCGCAGCCATCGGGCGGACTCACGGTGGTGCTCAGGCTTGCTCATAGAGCACCTTGCCCTCAGTAATGGCCTGATGCAAAACCGTGCCAACGATGTAACCCCGACGAGCAATATCCTCTGGCGTAGCGACGATAATATCTTTACCCATCGGCAAATCTGCCAAGCTACGACGCATTGCCACAGCAGCCTGGCGCTTGCTGGCAACCTGGGGCAACACCACCAGCAGATCGATATCGCTCTCTGGCGTTGCCCTACCCGTAGCTTGTGAGCCAAATAAAATAATTTTAAGCGGCTGAAACTGCTGCACAAGCCGTGCCTTGATCGTGTCTAAAGCAGTCTGAACATCAGTCCCCATAGGGCCTAAAAAGATTGAGTTGGTTCAATCATAACCATTTCACAGCAAAGACAAACGGACCTGGGCGGATACCCAATGCTACGTGTTGAACTGCTAAGCCACCACAAGTAAGCCCTACCGCTGGCTTACCGACAAAATAGTCAGGCCAACAACTTCCTGGTCAACATAGCGAATCACAATATCATCGTCCGTGACTTCGCTATCGGTCGCCGCCACAGCAGGCTGCTGGAAATTGATGTAAAGCACATCTGCCTCGGCATCAAACATCATCCAGCAAGAGCGCTGTTCTACGGTCTGTAGCACTTTAGCCATATTCAGATAGCTGCCAACGTTAATTTGAGTTAAGGCCATAGCTGTTTTTTACCCTCCAGATAACGTGGTCGCTGGTTAAAAAATGCTGTGACAATGAACCCGTCCAAGATCACACCCTGCGCCTCAATTTCTCGGTAGACCACCAACAACCATTTTGCTGAGATACTGACCGCACTGCGATCAGCTGCCCATTGTTACCGTCGAGCACCCGGTCTGGACTTGCCACTGCATCTAAAATAGCAGCCTGATAAGCCTCCATTTCAGGATGCTGAGACGTGATATGCCCCCAACGCTCCTCAGTCAGCCTGATAAATACGCCATTTACCGATGTAACACTACCGATTAGCACCCTAAAGCCTACGGAGAATGAACCGTGAAAAATTACCACATCAATATCTTCTACAGCGACGAAGACCAGGGCTACATTGCCGACATCCCCGACCTTAGCTACCGCTCTGCCTTTGGCGAAACCCCATAGAAGCCCTACAAAAACTCAACCTGGCCAAACAGGCTTGGATAGACACCGCAAAGGTAAACCCGTTCAACCAGCCAACCTACCGCCCTATTATCTATCAACTTAGAACCGTCGAGGGCACTGTCACTTGCCCAGAAACCGGGTTTCTTTGCTTGTAGCCCGATAATCTCCGCCTCACCCCAGAAACCCGGTTTCTCCCCCCGCCAGCATCCCCGCTACTATCGCTATCGTGAAGGCACTATCGTTGGCGACAAATGGCTTTGCGTCGTCGTGAAATATCTAGACACCGACGCCTTTATCATCACCGCCTATTTGACCGACAAACTCAAGCAGGGAGAGCAACTATGGCCCAGTCTGTAAAAATCTGGTTTGACCCCGAAGCTGACTTTCTAGAGGTGATGTTCTCAGACGCCCCCGGCTACCTGCGCAAAACCGACCACGACGCCATCATGGAACGGGTAGATGAACAGGGTAAGATTTTGGGTTTTTCTGTACTCAGCGTCAGCAAACTCTCTAAAGAGAAACCTCTCTACGCCCAGTTGATAGCAATCAGTCCCCATGGGGCTTAAAAAGGTTGAGTTGGCTCAATCACAACCATTTCACAGTAGGGCAAACAGCATTACACCGATACCCCAGGCCCTGTGCTGAAATATTGCATTTTCTCATTACAGTTAATTGGCTAAATTTAGCCCGTATTTCGCATGCCCGCCGCGATGCCGTTGATGGTCAGCAGTGCGCCGCGCAACAGCTCGCCCTGGCTGTAGCGGGAGCGAATCACCCCCGTCGCGGCCTGGTCTTTGTACTGGCGCAGGCGCTTCAGCAGGGCCACCTGCAAAAAGCCCAGGGGCACAATGGTGCCGTTGCGCAGGTAGACTGATCGCTGCAAGTCGGGGTCGCCGTCGAGCAGGCGCTCGTGGGCGGTGATGCGCAGCACCATGTCGCGGGTCAGGTAAAACTCCTGGGAGATGGCCTCGAAAAGCTTGAGAAAGCGCTCTTTATCGTCAGGGCTGGTCAGCTCGCGCACGTAGTGCTCGGCGATTTGCAGGTCGACCTTGGCCAGGGTCATCTCGACCTTTGAGATCACCATCTTAAAGAAGGGCCACTTGCTGTAGAAATAGCGCATCACCTTCAGGTGTTCTTCAGGCGACTCGTCCATAAACTCTTGCAGGGCGGTGCCGACGCCATACCAGGAGGGCAGCAAAAAGCGCGCCTGGGTCCAGCTAAACACCCAGGGGATGGCCCGCAGGCTGCCCAGGTCTTTTTTGCCGCCGCGCCGGGCTGGGCGGGAGCTGATTTGCAGCTGACTGATCTCTTGAATGGGGGTGACCTGGTGGAAGAAGTTAACTAGGTCAGGGTCTTCGTAGATCAGCTGCCGGTAGTGGCTGCGGGAGCGAATGGCCAGCTCCTCCATGGTCTCTTTCCAGGGCTGAATGTCGTCGACGCTGTTGCTCAGCAGGCTGGCCTGAATGACGGCGGTGGTGACGGTTTCGAGGTTGTAGAGGGCCAGGTCGGCGAGATTGTACTTGGAGGCCAGCACCTCGCCCTGCTCAGTGATCTTGATGCGGCCTTTGATGCTGCGCCCCGGCTGGGCCAAGATCGCCTCGTAGGCGGGGCCGCCGCCGCGCCCCACCGAGCCGCCCCGCCCGTGGAAAATCCGCAGCGAAACGCCGTAGCGCTCGGCGGTGGTTTGCAGAGCCTGCTGAGCCTTGTGGATCTCCCAGTTGCTGCTGAGAAAGCCTGAGTCTTTGTTGCTGTCAGAGTAGCCCAGCATCACCTCTTGCAGGGGCACCGCCCGCGGAGCAGCCACGCTGCCGGGGCCGGAGTCGGCGGGGCGATTGGCCTGCCCTTCGAGCAGGTTGCGGTAGAGGGGCAGCTGAAAGAGTGCATCCATCACCGCCGGGGCGCGTTGGAGGTCTTCGACGGTCTCAAACAGGGGCACCGGCTGAATGCTGCTGAGCTCGGTGGCGGGGTCGTAGAGCCCCGCTTCTTTGGCCAGCAGCAGCACTTCTAGCAGGTCGCTGACAGTGTGGCTCATGCTGATCACGTAGCTGCCGCAGATATCGGGGCCAAACTCTTGATGGAGCTGGCGCACCATATGCAAAGTGGCGATGGTTTCGCGAGTTTTGTCGGAGAAGGGCAGCTCACGGGGGGTGAGGGGGCGGCGGGTCTTGAGCTCGCTTACCAGCCACTGGATTTTTTCGGCCTCGGGCAGGTCGCTGTAGGGCTGGGGCAGAATTTGCAGATACTGGGCGATCTCGTCGAGGGCGTCGGAGTGGCGGGTGCTCTCCTGGCGCAGGTCGAGCTGGGCCAGGTTAAAGCCAAAAATTTCGGCCTGGCAAATCAAGGTGGTAAGGTCTTGGCAGTTAAGGCCGGTGGCCTCAAGATTGCGCTGAATCAGCCGCAGCTCGGCTAAAAACTCCTGGCCGTAGCGATAGATAGGAGCACCGCCGGGATCGCTGGAATGATCGGCAAAGGGGTCGCTGTTGTACAGGCGTTGGCTGCGGTCGTGGGTGTTGATCAGCCGCTGCTTGATGTAGGCCAGCTTGAGCCGGTAGGGCTCTTGACGGTAGCGAATAGCCAACTCGTCGTAAACGTCGGGCATTTTCACCTGATCTTGCTCAAGCGACTCCAGCAGCTCGGGCAAGACTTCACTCCAGTGCAGCGACAGGCTGAGCAGCTCGGTCAGACTATCGACCGAGGCAATGTACTTGCTCAGCACCATGTTGCGCTGGTAGCAGGCGGTTTTCCAGGTGACTTCGGGAGTAACCGACGGGTTGCCGTCACGGTCGGAGCCTACCCAAGAGCCGAACTGGCAGAAGCGGTGGCGGGGCGGGTCTAACTCGGGAAAGGTGGTGGCGATCGCCCGGTCAAACCGCTGGTAGAGCTGGGGTAGGGCCTCAAACAACACCACCTGAAAATAGTGCAGGGTGTAGTCAACCTCGTCGAGCACCGAGGGCTTAAACTGGTGCAGCTCGTCGGTGCGCCACCACAGGCGAATCTCCTCGGTGAGTTCGTCTTTGAGTTCTTCCATCTCCCACGACGAGGCCAGCCCCAATCCCTGGGCGCTTTCTTCGGCCTGATCCATCTGGCGCAGGATGCTGGCGATGCGGCGCTGCTTGTCGCGGATGGTGTGGCGCACAATCTCGGTGGGGTGGGCGGTAAACACTAGCCGCACATCGAGCTGATCGATCAGGTTTTGAATTACCTGGGGGGGAACGTTGAGCCGTTTCAGAGTGGGAAACAGCCAGTGGAAGGTGCCGGCTTCTTTGCGGCCTCCGGGAGGCTCGGCAATGCTGCGGCTAAGCAGATCGGCCTGAAAGAAACTGCTCTTGATGTTTTCACGGCTCGCCCCTTCGCTGCCGTTGGGGGTAGAGCTACCAAAGGGAGAAAATCTCGTGCGCTGGGATAGTTCTGAAGTTTCGTAGGCAGCTCGGTACTGCTGCTGCTGCCCTCGCTGTTCGTAGTGCTGCTCAACGATGTTGATCAGCTGAAAGTAGAGGGCAAAGGCCCGGGAAGCGCGGATCGCGTCTTCTAAATCTAGAGCCTCGACCACATCGACCACAGCCTTGACTCGGGCCTCTTCAGCAGTGGGAGCTTGGCCTTCAGGGGAGCACATCTGCCTGAGCTGCTGGAGCAGCTTGAGCAGCTCAGGCCCGCAGGCGTGCTCGAGCACGTTTTCCCAGAGGTCTTCGACCACCCGCAGCCGATGGCGCAGCAGCAAGTCTTGCCGGGAGGGCTGGTCATCCTCAGGGACAGGAGGGCTGGCCACATCGGTTTGAGCGGCGGGCCGGGTATCCCCGGAGGAGTGGAGCGTTGAACTCATGGGTATGGCAGAGAGAGGACGGCAATATCGCAACGATTCTATAGGATTACCCTGACCAGAAGAAGTTTATCTAGATGAACAATTTGAAATGCTAAGGCGATCGCCCCAGACCGCCCTAGCTCCCCCAAGATGTCAGGCGGCTGAGAGCGGAGGCCAGGTAAAACGAGACGGTCAGAGCCTAATCGTCAATTGGTGCACCCGGCTGAGGGCGAGGAATGTTGAGGTTGGGCAGCCGCTGGCCAGAAAAAATTTGCTCGCTGGCCAGCCCCGCCTGGGTTAGCCCATCACTCAGGGCGCGGGCGACTAAGATACCAAGCAGCAGAGGCGGTATCAACAGCCCCACCGCTACCTCGACAGATTTATCTGTAGCCGGGGCTAGATCGGGTCGATTAAACAAGGTCATAGGGCCAAGGGGAGGGGGTGAAGATAATATTGAATCTTGGGGTCAGGGGCACCGGACAGGCAGTAGCTAAAGATTAGCCTGGGCAATTTACTGGGGCGACCGCTAAGCCACCACCATCGGCACGTTTGATCATTAATATATTAGACAAGTGGCCCTTAGCCTGGCCAACCCCAGATCCCAATCCCAGATTGGGGCGCTGACGCCTCGGCGGTAGTCTAGTTGACCAGATTAAAGATCAGTTTTTGAAATTGCCCTAAAAGAAGTCGGCTGATTGGCGCTGGAGTTGGTATAAATTAAACCGACTGCGCTAGAGCGCTGTCTCACAACTTGGGAGTGTGGCCCCAGCCCAGCCGTTACCCTGACCTCCTATGCCTGTGTCTCTATCTAACCCCACCCTTAGCCCTAACTCTTCGTCGGCCAACGTTCTGAGCTGGCTAAAAGAGTCTATGGGGCTGCCTGGGGCAGAGCTGCATCTCAAGCTTAGGGGCAATATTCTACACGTGCTCTGTGAGACCCCGGCCAGCCTGGAGCAGTCGGCGGTGCTGCTCAAGCTGGTGCGATCGCTGCTCGAAGACGGCGCTGACCGGGTGCGGCAGCACTATCCCCAGGTCTACCAGCTCTACGTCTACAGCCGCCAAACCGGCAACCCCAGCCCCGACTGGACGGCCCCCATCTATCTCAATCGGCTAGAGCGCCACCTCACCCAGCTGGTGCTGGAAAACCAGGACGAGGCCGACATCAAGGCCACTCAGTCGCTGCTGGAGCAGTACACCCAGGGCCAGCCCGAGCTGGGCGAGGGGGGCAGCGGGGCGATTGTGCTCTCGAACCTGAGCCTGGCCCGCAAGGGCGACCCCGAGGCGATCGCCTGGTACCTGAGCGAAACCCTCAGCACCCTGGATGTGGGGGTGTGGGTGAGCATCAAGGCGATTCCGGGCACGGCTCACCTGCACCGAATGGCTATCAGCCTCGACGACAGCAATCCTGCCGCCGAGGCCGATGGCGACGGCGACACCACCATTTCTCGTCTGTGGATTCTCTGTGAGGCCACCTACAGCCCCGACCCCTCGCTGATTGCCCGGCCCACCGCTGAGCGGCTGCGGCAGCTTCAGCTCACCCAGTTCAAAGACGCGGTGCTGCTGCTCCAGGTGCGGGGCGAAACCAAGCCCGACTGGAGCCTGCGCATTGACCTCACTCCGCCCGAGGAGATGCTGCGGGAGTGGGGCCGCTGGGGCGATACCGATGCGATCGCCCGACTGCTGTCGGCGGCGGTGGCCAGCTGGCACCTGGGCGTCACCGCAGAGCTCACCAACGGCACCCTACACCTGATCTGCTCGCCCCAGAGCGGCGACCACGACACCCAGCAGGCCGAGGGGCTAGCGGACCAAGATGCCGTTTTAGAAGCGCTCACTACGCCCCTGATCGACCTCGCCCCCCAGGGTATTCTGCGAGCGGTGATCTACGGTCAGCCCCAAAATTCGCCTGGCGCGACCGCTACCCCTGCCTGGGTGCACTACCTCGACCTACCCGCCACCGAGCACAGCGCCCTAGCCGATACCCCCGAGTATCTGGGCCAGACCGGCGACCTGCCGGCGATCGCCTTTTTGCTTACCCGGCTGCTCAACCCCAGCCTTGACGACCGGCTGGCTACCGGCGGCCAGCGGGTGCAGCTGCTGCTGCGCGATGGGCTGCTGCACGTGATGGTCGATGGCCCGGTGGCCCCGCGCCGTCGCCTGGTGGCCCCGCCCATCAACGAGTATCTGCTGGCCCTCAGCCCGGTGGGGGTACAGGGGGTACGGATTTACGGACGGCGATCAGGTCAGTCGCAGCCCGCCTGGACCTACGGCCAAGATTTCTTAGCGCGCCGCCGCCTGGTGCCCGAGGCCACCCCCGAGTTCACCGCCTCAGATGCCTACGTCAACGAGCTGCTGGTGCGCCCCGACGGCCCCGTCACCGCCGCCAACCTAGAGACCGACTTCGAAGCAGAACTGGCCCTGGGGCAGTGGGTAGAAGACCGCCTCGTCCAGGGGCGACGGCTACTGCTGCGATCGCAGCTGCTCACCAATATCAGCGCCGATAACCCCAGCGACGGCACCGACAGCCTGGCCCAGGTGGGCCGCTCAGACGGGCTTAAAATTGCCGTGGTGTGGGCGGCGGTGGGAGTGCTGGCAGCCCTCCAGGTCGACTGGCTGCTGGGGCAGGTGGTAACCCCGCCCTCCCAGCAGGCCAGAGCCGACAATGGCATCCCGACCGTCCCTGTCGAGGCTGAGCCACCCGCCGACCCCTTTACTGACGACCTGGCTAACCTCGACTGGCCCACCGCCCAGGGGGGCGATGACTGGTTTGGCGGTGGCTTTACCAGCGACTCCAATAACGGGGCGACGGGGGCAGATCTAGATACCAGCCCCAGCCAGCCCATCGTCGCCATCGACGATCTGGTTGACCGGGCTTCGTTCCCCACCTTTAACAGCCAGCAGATGAACGAAAAGCTGGCCCTCTACTACCAGCGCCTAGAGCAGTCTGGCCCCCCCGACGTGGTGATTGTGGGTAGCTCGCGGGCGCTGCGGGGGGTTGACCCCGTGGCCCTGCGTCGGGAGCTAGCCACCATTGGCTACGAGAACATCAGCGTTTTTAACTTTGGCATCAACGGGGCCACCGCCCAGGTGGTCGATCTGGTGATTCGCCAGGTGCTAGAGCCCCACCAGCTGCCCCAGCTGATTATCTGGGCCGACGGGGCGCGGGCCTTCAACAGCGGGCGGGCCGATGCCACCTACAACGCCATTGCCGCCTCCCCCGGCTACCGCGAGGTGGCCAATCGGCGTGCTGACGAGATCGAAGCCACCGCGCCCGCCGCGCCCGCCGCGCCAGACGGCATCGTCACCCCGACCGGCACCCTGCCCAACAGCTATGCCGCCATGGATGAGTGGATCAGCGGCCAGCTGGCTGAGCTGTCGGCGGTGTACGGCGATCGCGACCAGCTCAAGAGTTGGTTTCAGCAGCGGCTAGCGGCGGCGGCCCCCCTGCCAGGCAGCCCTGGCGAAGAGACCCTCGACGCCGTTATGCCCGAGGGCAGCTCCATTGATTTCGACGGGTTTTTGGCCCTGTCGGTGCGGTTTAACCCCGCCACCTACTATCAAAACTACGCCCGTGTCCTGGGGCGCTACGACGGTGACTATGACAGCTTCCGGCTCGATGGCCAGCAGTCAGAGGCCTTTGAGACCCTGCTCAGCTTCACCCAGTCCCAGGGCATTCCAGTTGTCTTCATCAACACCCCCCTCACCGACGAGTACCTCGACGATGATCGCCAGGCGGCTGAGTCTCAATTCTTGCAGCATATGCTCACCGTCTCGACCACCGAGGCCGGGTTTCTCTTCCGCGACTTTGCCCAGCTCTGGCCCGACCGCTACGACTATTTCTCTGACCCCAGCCACCTCAACCGCTACGGCGCGTACCAGGTGTCTAACCATCTGGGCCAAGACCCGCTAATCTCCTGGCCCCGCTCCGCCAACCCTGCCGCGCCCCCCACCCCATGACCCTACCATCCCTGGTCTATGCCCTGTTTTTGCTCAGCGTCGTCGGCGTGTTTTGGACGCTGGAGTCGCTCCAGGCGCGGCTGTGGCTGCTGGTGGTGGCTAGCCTGATATTCTACGCTTCAATTCAGGTGCAGTATCTGCTGCTGATGGTGCTGCTGCTGATCGTGACGTTTTTGGTTGGCAATGCGATCGCCGCTCCCCTCGACTGGCGCATTCCCAACCCTCGCTGGCAACTGGCCGAGCGTGGCTGGAACCAGCGCCGTACCCGGCTGCTGTGGCTGGGCATTGGCATCAACGTAGCGCTGCTGCTGGGCTTTAAGTACGCCGAAGGGCTGCTGCGCTGGCTAGGGCTAGAACTGCCCACCGGCGCTGACAACACCCTCACCCGCATCGTCATGCCCCTGGGGCTGAGCTTCTTTGTGTTTGAGTGCATCGCCTACCTAGTCGATGTCTACCGGGGGTCGCCCGCTGCGCTCAATTTCTCCGACTTCGCCGCCTACAAGCTCTACTTCCCCAAGCTGATCTCGGGGCCGATCACCCGGTTCCACCCCTTCATTGACCAAGTTGAGCAGCACCAACCGCCGGGTCTCAACACCGCCGTCGAGGGGCTGTGGCTGATCGCCTACGGGGCGATGAAAAAGCTGCTGATCGCCGACCACATCGCCATTTTGGTCAACCTCAGCTTTGACAACCTGCCTCGGGCGGGCAGCGCCGATATCTGGCTGGCCACCTTTGCCTACGGCCTCCAGCTCTACCTCGACTTTAGCGCCTACGTGAACATTGCTCGGGGTAGCGCCCTGCTGATGGGGATCAATCTGCCGCAAAACTTTGACTCACCCTACTTCACCACCAGCCTGGCCGACTTTTGGCGACGCTGGCACATGACCCTGGGCGACTGGCTGCGCAACTACCTGTACTTTCCCCTGGGGGGGTCACGCCAGGGTCTGGCCCGCACCTGCCTAAATCTGATGACGATCATGGTGATTGCGGGCATCTGGCACGGCAACAACTGGGGCTTTTTGATCTGGGGTGCCCTGCACGGGGCCGGGCTAGTGGTGCATCGCTTGACCCAGGTGTGGGGCAAGACTAGCCCCCAGATCAAAGGTTTTTGGGCCACGCTGCCGGGCACGGGCCTGGGCTGGCTACTGACCCAGGGGCTGGTGTTTTTTAGCTGGCTGTTTTTCCGCCTGCCCGACCCGCAGCAGTATACGCTGGCCTGGCAGCGGCTGTGGGGCACCCCGTCAGATGCCCAGTTTAGCCAGCTGGTCTATTTAGAATCGCTGGGGTTTACGTTCACCCAGCTGCTGCTGCTGCTGTGGGGCGTAGTGGGGCTAATGGCCGCTAGCTACGCGGTAAAGCGGGGGCTAAAGCTAGAGCTGAGCTGGCCGGTAAAGTTGATGCTGGTGCCGCTGTTTAGCGGGCTGGCCTGGCTGCTGGCTCCGGCGGAGACACTGCCGTATATTTATTTCGACTTCTAGGGCTAAGTAGGTATTTGTATAAACGTAGGATGGGCAAAGGCCTCAAAGGCCGTGCCCATCTCCCTGATGATGGGCACGCGTTGCTTTGCCCATCCTACAAAGGTTTTATACTCAATTGCGCCTTCCTGCTTATTTCGACTTTCAGAGACTGGGGTGGGCGCATGGTTCACAGCCCCTAACTGCGAAACAGCCGGGTATACAGCACTTCGTGCTGCATTGTCGCCAGCGAGGTACCCCAGCTGCTGAGGGCGAGTTCGTCTAGGGCTTGGGTAGAGAGGGCGCGATCGCCCGCCGCCTCCAGGGCCGGGTACAGCCCCAGCAGCATCTCTTGCCCCACGGTCTGCCCCAGGGGCACCAGCTTCACGGCGCTGGTGATCAGGTTTGCGGCCCAGCTGTGCAGGTAGCCCAGCACGGTTGATCGCCCGTCAATCTGCCACCGGGCCGCCACCAGGGCAAAGGCCACGGCAAAGTTACAGGGGTTGCCTGCGGTACTAAACCAGGGCTTGAGGTCGGGGTGCAGGTGGGTGGCCATGCGCACCAGCGATCGCCCCATGTCCCAGCTTTGCTGACGAGTTTCTTCGCTGTCGCGCAGGGCCGAAAGCTCGCGATTAATCGCCGCAATCTCTTCTCCATCGGCAAGCTCCCTCGCCGCCACCAGACCATCGCGGGTAGCCGCTTTATAGATCAAAGCCACGGCAGCGCTATCGTTCACCACCATGCCGCAGGCCAGCTCCTGCTCTAGCCAGGCCACCAGGTGCCCAGGTGTAGCGATCGCCCGCTGCTCGACCAGGGTCTCTAGCCCTTCCGAATAGCTGTAAGCCCCCACAGGCAGGGCGGGGCTAGTGAGCTGAAGCAGCCGCAGCAGGGCCTGAGCGCTAGTTGTGGTCATGGTCGTGGCTGGGGTCATGGCCGTGGCTGGGGGCTGTCGAACGATAGGCTCCGGTTTCGGGTTCAAAGGGCAGGGTGGCGGTGGCTAGCTCTAGCCCGCCCAGCTGGGTCAGCATGGCTTCTAGCACCGGGTCAGGCTCTAGCCTGAGGCTGTCTGGGGCCAGCTGTAGAGCAACATGGCGGTTGCCCAGGTGATAGACCGCCCGCATCAGATCAAAGCCCGATTGGGCGGTGACGACCACCACCGGCTCGGGCTTAGCCACCACTCGAAGCCAAACATCATCATCGCTGCCCAGCAGATCGCCGCCGCGCAGCACCGTGCCCCGGGGCAGGTTTAGGTAGACCGGGGAGCCGTCGTCGGCGGTAAACCGATGGCGCGACTTGGCGCGATCGCCCGCCGCCAGCGACAGGGTCGCCACCACGAGGGCATCGGCATTGGGGGGCAGCAGACGGGTTACAGTCAGCAAAGCGCTCAGAGAGAAGGTAACCTTTTTCTTCTACCACAGCAACCGGGCATCCCGACCAACCTGTCGCTCAATAGCTGCTCAATAGGCGTTCAATACTAGACACAAATCCATTACTCAATCCATTATTCTGGGGGGCAAGCCCATCGCTGGCCCCATTCCCCTAACTCCTAACCTATGTCCGCCACTGCCTTCGAAAGTCTATTCATTCTGCTGCTGATCGTAGCCAATGGGGTGTTTTCAGGCTCAGAGATTGCTCTGGTGTCGGCCCGTAAGGCCCGCCTAGAACAGAAAGCACGGCAGGGCAATGCTAAGGCGCGCCTGGCCCTGAAGCTGGCCAACAGCCCCAATAATTTTCTGTCGACAGTGCAGATTGGCATCACCCTGGTTGGCATTCTCAGCGGTGCCCTGGGGGGTGCTACCGTAGCCAACAGCCTACGTCTGAGGCTAGACCAGGTGCCGGCCCTCGCCCCCTACAGCGACCTGCTCAGCCTGGCGGTGGTGGTGGGGTCGATTACCTACCTGTCGCTGGTGGTGGGAGAGCTGGTGCCCAAACGCATTGCCCTCAGTTACCCCGAGGCGATCGCCTGTCAGGTGGCAGGGCCAATGAAGCGGCTGTCTCAGCTGGCCGCTCCGCTGGTGGCGCTGCTGGGGGTCTCGACCAGCTTTCTCGTCAACCTCATAGGGCTTAAAGAACGCCCCGAAGCCGCCATTACCGAAGAAGAGCTGCGCCTGCTGATCGACCAGGGCACCGCGGCCGGAAACTTTGAGGTGGTCGAACAAGAAATGATGGGCCGGGTTTTACAGCTGGGCGATCGCCCGATCCGCTCGATCATGACCCCCCGCACCGACATTGAATGGCTGAAGGTCGATGCCTCCTTTGCCGAACACAGCGAACTGGTCATGCAGAGTGCCCACTCCCACTTCCCGGTGTGCAACAACGGCATTGACGACTGCGTGGGGGTGGTCTCGCTTAAGGCGCTGCTGCCCAACTACCTGAGCCAGTCGACCCCACCCGTCACCCTGCTCAGCCTGGTGCAGCCCCCCCTGTTTGTGGCCGAGAGCACCTATGTACTCAAGGTGCTAGAGCTGTTTAAGACCTCTGGCACCCACTTTGCCATGGTGCTCGACGAGTACGGCGGCGTAGAGGGGCTAGTCACCCTCAACGATGTGGTGGAGGCGATCGTCGGCGACCTGCCCTCCATAGAAGACGTCAACGACCCGATGATGGTGCAGCGAGAAGATGGCTCCTGGCTGCTCGACGGGCTGCTGCCGGTGGATGATTTGAAAGAACTCCTTAATCGCGAACAGCTCAGCGAAGACGAAGACAATTACCACACCCTGGCGGGCTTTATGATCCGGCATATGGGCCGCATTCCCACCTCGGGCGACTTTTTTGAGTGGCAGGGGCTGCGCTTTGAGGTGGTAGACATGGACGGCCGCCGGGTTGATAAGGTACTGCTGGAGAATCTGCCGCCGCGATCGCCCCAGACCGAATCCCTTGAATCAGCGCTATGAAGCGCCCGGCGCAGGCTCTGGGCCATAGGCTACACCAAGTCCCGATCAGGATCCGTAGTTTTCCTGCCGACAGAACTCTTCTTCTGGACTGAGACTTGGTTGACTTGCTTCAATGTGCCTCGGTGCCAGGTCGTGCCCGAAGTATTAAACCGAAGTCTCTAACTCATTGCGAATCTTGGCTTGCTCGCGCTCTAGGGCCAGTTCGGTAGCCATCTCTCTACCCAAAAAGTAGTTTAAGAAGGTGCGAATGACGGCAATCAGCGCCAGCTTGATCAAATCTTGGGTAGTGGGGGCCACGGTGGTCGATAGAATATCGGCCCCCAGCTGAAACTCCAGCGCTAGGGCCAGCCAGATGCCAAACCGCAGCCGCACCTGGTTAAACGGAAACTCTTGCCCCCGACGATGGCGATTGAGGCTGATGGCCAGACGAGCGATTTTGCAGAGCCCGATCACCACGCACAGCACCGAAATCGCCTCCAGGCAGAAGGTGGTGATCAAAACAATATTTTCGAGCAGCGCATCAAGGGGGGCAAGCCATGCCATAGCCATTCTCAAGCACAAGCAACATTAGAGTGTTCCAGATAAATTTAATCCAGCGTTTTACAGCAGCAGGCCCCGCGGGCCGAGTTTGTGACCTCAAAGGGGACGTTTATTGAGATGGAATACTCTTAGGGATATATTCTTCCAGAAAGGCCAGGGGCTTGGCCATGGTCTCAGCAAAGCCGAGGATGCCGCGATCGCGATGCTCGTACAGCAGTTTCCCCTGGGCATCAAACAAAAACGTGCCGCCCCGCTGGGCTAGGTAGGCGGCGTTGGGCACGTAGGTGCCCCAGTGGCTCAGCACCTCGGTCATGTTGCGCAGGCGCAGGGTGGCCAGCTCGATGGGCCGCTGAAAGCCGTCGCCGCCAACAATGTCAAAGGCTTTGCCGGTCAGGGGCGGCAGTGGCCCCGCCTTCACTACCTCGTCGTCGCCAATCAGCTGGGGGGCGCGGCGATCGCCCGTATACCCCCGCAGCACCTCCCGGAGGGTGCCGGGGCTTTTGATCCCCGCACACATCAGCATCAGGTTGAGCCAGGCCGCCTGCCCCGGCTTCAGCCCCGGCGGTTTCAGCGTCAGCCCCTCATACAGGCCCAGCTCTCGGTGCAGGGCGGCGGTTTCGTCGATGAACAGCTGCTCTGGGGGAAAGCCGGTGTAATCGCAGAACTTTTGGCCGGAGGCGCGATCACCGATGCCCACCGCCCGCACTGCAATCCCTCGCCCCCGCAGATCCGCTGCCCCCCGCTGCACCCACCAGGCATACTCCAAGCTATCGAAGTCCCCCAGCTGAGGCCACACCAGCACTAGTAATTGAGTAGCTCCTTCGCAACCTGCCAGCAGGGATACCGTCGCGCCATCGCTTACCCGAGATCGCCGGGTCTGGGCCAAAATTGTGTAGCTACTCATCGGCAGATGTCCCCGGAAATTGCTTAAAGCACGTGGTGGAAGGAGGGAAAGCCCGAAAGGGGTTTGGAGGCGCGGGGCTAATGGTGGGCAATGCCCACCCTACGAAGAATCTGCGGCAAGCAACGCCTACCCATCCACCCATCCACCCATCCACTCACCCCCTAAAACCTCCCCCCCAGCCACGGAGCCGGGTCCACGCACACCCCATTCACGTACAGCCCCCAGTGCAGGTGCGGCCCGGTGGACGCCCCCGTGTTGCCCACGGCCCCAATTGTCTGTCCCGCCTGCACCATATCCCCTTCATTCACATCGATGCGGCTGAGGTGAATCATGATGCTCAGCACCCCCTGGCCGTGGTCTACGCCAATGGTATTGCCGTGCAGCTCAAACCCGTCCGAGACGCGGCCCACCAGGGCAATGCGCCCGCCAGCGGGAGACATCACCGGCGAACCGGTGGGGGCGGCATAGTCAAGACCACGGTGGTAGTAGTCTTGGGCAAACACGCCATTGTAGTAGCGGCGCACGCCGTACTGAGTGCTCACCCGACCGGCGTTAGGTCGCTGCATAGCACCGTTCCAATAGCGTTCGGGGGTGGCCAGATGCTTAAAGGCAGCGACTCGGTCAAACTCATGCTGGGTGCCCAGACTGCGGCGGTTAGGTGCCAGGGTAATGCGCTGGGTCGGAAAATTGCGATTTTTTAGCCCCACCGCCAGGTTACGGGTCTCGCCCGTGCCGATGACGCGAATCACCATGCGCCCCGGTGGGTCGAGGGGGCTGGTGGGTATTAGCGCCCGAAACTGATTGTTGCCGAGGGGAAAGGTGGGGTACTCGGTGCTGTCGTTGACCGTGACCAGCGGCTGGTTAGAGGCCGGGGTGCGGGGAGTGGCGATCACCGCAATCGTGTCTCCCAGTTCAGGAGCGGTAGGGTTAAGCACCACATCGTAGGCCTGGGCCGGACGACCCCACAGAGCCACGACTGACCCGGTGGCTGCTACCGCCAGCAGCGATCGCCGAGTCAGCAAGGGGATGTCTCGGGTAGGCTCCATGGCTCCATCCTCAGTGAGTAATTTCTAGCGAGTAGCTTCTTACGGTAAACGCCGTGAAAGTAGACGCTGTGATTAGCTTTAGGATTCCGGCGATCCCAATTCTTTCTGCATCTCAACCGAGAGTGATCTCGCTACTCTTGGTTCGCCCGAGCGTCTTTGACCGCCCCGTAGAAAAAAATCGCTACCAGCGGCAGGCAAAGACCCAGAATGATAGTAGTGGGCACCGTGCCCAGTTCGGGGCTGCCAGAGGATAGCTCAAAGACAGAACCCACCGCCGCGATCGCCGCGATGCAAGAACCACCCAGTAACAGGCTACTTTTCGGGGTCACAAACCTATCTCCTAAACAGGCATTTCCTCACCAGAGTCAGGATGGGGAGCTAGCTCCATCCCTTCAGGGCAGTCTAGCACGTCCCCAGAACAGGTCTCCAGACCATGTCCCTAGAGCGTTACCGCCTGCACGTCCTTGGCGTAAAAGCCGTTCTTTTGGAGCTCTTGGTTAAGGGCCAGGGCATTTTCCACCCGGTCAACAAACAGCACCCCGGTGAGGTGATCCATCTCGTGGAGAATGCAACGGGCCAGCAGGTCGTTGGCCTGAAGTTTTTGGGGTCGCCCGTTCTCGTCTTTGTAGGAAACTTCTAGCGCCGCCGGACGCACGACGTCAAGGTAAACACCGGGGATGCTGAGGCAGCCCTCTTGTCCGGTGGCCAACTCCTTAGAAACTTTAATAATTTTGGGATTGACCAGCACCAGGGGCTGGTTAGCGGCATCTTCTGGGTCAACATCGACCACCAGCAGCTGCTTGTTGACCGCTACCTGGGGGGCCGCCAGGCCAATGCCATCGGCGCTGTACATGGTTTGCAGCATCTCTCGCACCAGGGCACGAATCTCATCGTCGACCTTGGCCACCCGTTTGGCGGGCTGACGCAGCACGCGATCGCCCAGGGTATGAATCTCCAGAGGCGGCTGCTTGAGCTTGGTTTTTTCGACTTGAATGGCGGCGGGCATAGGATGCGTTCCAGGCGTACTAATCTTGTTGTGATCTATCCTAACAACACAGACTCACTTCGACATAGCAAGATGACCATAACCGCCAAACATCGGTGAATGGGGTCGGCGGTTCACGATTTACGGTTCAAGGCAAACCGCAAACCGCAAACCGTAAACCTCGAACCCCTAGCACCTGGACTCTTTATAAAGGCAACTTGGTCAAGCACTAATCCGTCTCCGGCAGAACAGGCTGGCTCTCTACGGTGATATCCACCACGTCCACGGCGGCGACATCGATGGTACCCGCCTCGGTCAGCCGCGAGAACCCATCGGCGTCAGCTCGCAGCGGGGTGCCGCAGCTCAGGCAGGCGGTCTCAGCTCCCTTGATGCCCGTGAGGGCGCTGTTACACACTGGGCAAGGCCCCTGCACCAGATTGCGCCGCAGCCAAAACCGCAGCCCCACAAAGCCCAAAACCGGGGCCACTAGCACCAGCACCACCAGCACCGCCAGCGACTTCACCACCCAGCCCAGGCCCACGGCGCCCAGCAGCCAGATAGCACCGAGAATGGCGACCCAGCAGCCCAGGCCCGAGAAATTGAGCTGAAGTTGGTTAGATCGGTTGGGGTTCACAGGGGTCGGTCTCCGGGCAGCAACGACGGGGCGCGCCGCGATCGGCAGCGGGCTTCACCCCGTATTGTAGCGCCGGGGCTAGGGCCTCTGACAGGCCCCCAGGGCGGGGCATCAATTCTGGCTAAAGTCCTTAGGTCATTAGCGTTACCACGCCCGACCAAAAACCAGGTTAAGGGGCTGTACCTGCTCATTCCTGGCCTGTCGGCGGTGAATTGATGACAGCCCCTAGAGCTAGGGTGAGCTGCTCGGCCAGGGCGCTGGGGCTAAAGGCCGCCAGGGTCTCCTGCCGCAGCCATGCCCCCCGGCAGCGAGGGTCAGCCCCCTGCAAAATCTCAAGACAGGCGATCGCCACGGCCTCGGGGTCGCGATGGGGCACTCGCCAGCCCAGACGACCATCCTGCAGGGGGTCGGCAGAGCCATCGCGATCACCCGACAACACCGGCAGACCGCAGGCCATCGCCTCCAGATAGACAATGCCAAAGCCCTCCTGGGAAGGCATCACGTAGGCGTCGGCCAGGCGGTAGTGGGCCACCAGGGCCTCGGTGGGCACAAACCCGGCAAACACTACGCGATCGCTCACCCCCAGCTCCTCAGCCAGAGCCGCCAGGCGCGGCTGATCATCCCCCCGACCAATCACCAGGTAAGTCACCTCGGGCACCACGGCGGCAATGGCGGGCAGCGCCCGGATGGTCACGTCTACCCCCTTGTAGATATCCCCCGACCACAGCCGGGCGACGGTCAGCAGCACCCGCCTATGGGCCAGCCCATAGGTTTCCACCAGGGCAGCATCCCTGGGGCCAGGGGTAAACCTATCACCATCGACGACGCAGGGCACCATGGCCACCTTGGCCGGGTCGAGGGCGTTGGCGGCGCAGGCGCGATCGCGGCTGTAGCGGCTAATGGCCCAGACCTGGTTGGCTCGGCGCAGCGCCCGCCGTTCGCGTGGCGGCAGCGGGTCCCATACCTCTTTGCCGTAGGTGACAACGGTATAGGGCAGGTTTAGCCCGCGGCAGAGGGGGGCCACCAGGGGCAGCAGCAGCACATGGCCACACACCACCTGCCGGGGCCGCCGCCGCACCAAATGCCTCAGCAGCGCCGCAAACAGCCTAGCCCGGCCCCACACCGCATTGCTAGAGGCCAGATAGTGAAACCGCAGCGCCCCCTGATCATAAAGATTGTTGGCCGCATCTTCAGCGCCATCCCGCAGCAAGAAAACATCCGCTGGAGCGGGCTGAGGCTGGCTGAGGTAGGCCCTAAATATATCTTTGATGTAAGACTGAATGCCCCCCTCACAGGAGAAAATCTCGAGGAAGACAAAAACAACTGGGCCATCGACAGGCGGCGTTTTCGCCCCCCGGGGGGCCGACGCATCTGCAACAGATAAATAGGTGGCTGAGGAACCCATCGCAAGCAGCGCTAAGACAATACTATGCCTCTAGACTACCCACCCGCTCGGCGACAGGCTCAGGGCAGAACGTAGCTCACCCACTGGGCAGCCCAGGTGTCGTACTCTACAAACGACCGACTGTCTTTGACCGACTACAGCCGACAGGCCACAATCGACAAGCAGTTGCGCCCGTCCTGGGAACGCTGATAGGTCACCTTGTCGGCCAGGCGGCGCAGCAAAAACCAGCCGTAGCCGCTGTCTAGCAGCTCCCCCGGCTTGGGTTCAGGCAGCAGTTCTGGGTTGAAGGGAGCACCGTGATCCCAGATGCGAATCTCGACTTGATCGGTGTCTAGGGCCAAGTCAATGTCAATGCCAGTTTCGGGCGGCAGGTGGGCGTGGGCATGACGCACGGCGTTGGTGAAGCCTTCGGTTAAAGCTAGGGCTAGGCGATCACAGTGGCTGCCCACCCAGGCCGACTCCCCCTCTAGAGAGCGACAGGTATCTCGAAACCAGAGCTGCACCTGGGCCACTACATCTAGCTTGCTCACCACCTGCAAATGTTCCCGCCGGGTCTTCGTCCTTGCCATACCCTACTCCTGTGTCAACGCTTGCCGGAACCCCTAAATTTAGCTTAGCGAAAGAGTATACCCGCAGCAAAAAGACCTGCGTAAAACGATACAGTTTTGCGCAGGTCTCATATAGCAATTTAGAATCAATCGCCTAGAACAAACCCAGGGTCAACGATTCTTGAATGGGGAAGGTCGCGCCAATACCCAGCCACAGGGTGACCGCCGTACCAAACAAAAACACGGTGGTAGCCAAAGGGCGGCGGAAGGGGTTTTGGAACTTGTTGATGTTCTCAATGAAGGGCACCAACATCAGCCCTAGGGGAATGGCAGTCATAGCGCCAATACCCAGCAGCTTGCTGGGCACAATCCGCAGAATCTGGAAGGTAGGGTACAAATACCACTCCGGTAGAATTTCTAGCGGGGTGGCGAAGGGGTCAGCAGGCTCACCCACCAGGGCAGGGTCAAGCACGGCTAGGGCCACACAGCAGGCAATGCTGCCCAAGATCACCACGGGAAAGATATAGAGCAGGTCATTGGGCCAGGCGGGTTCGCCGTAGTAGTTATGCCCCATGCCCTGCTTGAGCATCTCTCTCAGCTTTGGATCGCTTAAATCCGGTTTTTTAATGGTTGCCATGCAAAAACTTCTCCTGTTACAGCCGATTGGGCTAGGCCCAAAATCTAAACTATCTAATCAGGGCAAACGGTACGGTAGAAACCAGACACTCTGCCCACAGGCCCCCAGCACACCGGGGGCAAACCAACCTCAACCCTTAGAGAGGGCCAGAAATACCCTGCTTGCGAATCATCAGGAAGTGAAGCAGCATGAACACCGCGATCGCCCAGGGCAAAACGAAGGTGTGCAGGCTGTAGAAGCGGGTCAGGGTCGATTGCCCAACGGCTTCGCCGCCGCGCATCAGCTCAACCACGGTAGAACCCACCACAGGAATCGCGCCCGGCACCCCAGACACGATCTTCACTGCCCAGTAGCCCACCTGATCCCACGGTAGAGAGTAGCCAGTAACGCCGAAGGTCACAGTGATCACCGCCAGCACCACGCCAGTCACCCAGGTCAGCTCGCGGGGCTTCTTGAAGCCACCGGTGAGATAGACCCGAAACACGTGGAGAATCATCATCAGCACCATCATACTGGCGGACCAGCGGTGGATAGACCGAATCAGCCAGCCAAAATTGACCTCGGTCATCAGGTACTGCACCGAGCTAAATGCTTCGGTGACCGTAGGCTTGTAGTAAAAGGTCATCGCAAACCCAGTAGCGAACTGGATCAGGAAGCAGGTCAGGGTAATACCGCCCAGGCAATAAAAGATGTTGACGTGAGGCGGCACGTACTTGCTGGAGATGTCGTCGGCCAGGGCCTGAATCTCTAGCCGCTCGTTAAACCATTTGAAGGTCTTAGAGTCAGTAACTTGCTTGGTAAACATGAAGCGGTTAACTCTACATATGTATAATTGCCGTCAATGAAAAATGTACCATAGCCGTAATGGCAACATTCGTATCTCTAATAGAGATTCTAAGCCCTGGAGAGCATCTTGCCATCCCAAGAATAGACAACTGGGTCAAAAAGCCTGTCCTAGGCCACCAGCCAGCCTTAGGGTGGAGATTCAAACCGCCCTAATCTACCGTAATATTTTGTTACACAATGCTTTGTTACATCAAGTCCAACTCGGGATCTGTAGTTTTCCCTCAAGCAGACCTCCCCTTCTGGACTTGGATGAGGCTTATAGTCTGGGGTTGTCGGCTGGGCAGTGGGGTTGAACCTGGTCTCCAAGAACCCCGACCAAGGGTTCAGAATGTCTTTTGTATCTGGGGTAGCCAAACCTATGGGCAGCCAGCAGTTCTGCCTAGGTCGGCGCAATTGGGGAAAAATTGGCCACAATAAACTAATGTAAATCGCCCGCCCTAGGGCGGAGCAGATCGCAGATTCTTAAATCCATGGCTTATACCCAATCCGACCCACAGAACCCCGATTCGAAGCCAATACCTTGTAGGGGCATTGCAGTGCAATGCCCCTACAAATCAGGGGTATACAGATAGGGTTTGGTATTAGACCCGTTCAAGCTAGTGCGTTTAGCTGGCCATAGCGGGATGGGAACCTTATCTATCAGCTGTCCTGCCCGTCAGCTGAAGCACTCAGCGCTTAACCGCTTTCATTCACCGCCTGCCTCTGCCTTGCCGTTATGATTAGACCTCTGCTGCGTCTCAGTATTCTCTGCCTTTGCCTGTTTGGGCTGGTGGTGGGCGGGCTGTCAACAGGCCCGGCCCTAGCCTTGACCGAAGAGCAAAGCTTGATTGCGGAGGTATGGCGAATTGTCAACCGAGCCTACGTCGACGAAAGCTTTAACCATCAGAACTGGTGGTTTACTCGCCAGCGTGCTCTAGAGCAGCCCCTCGCCAGCCGAGACGACACCTATAGGGCCATTCAGGCCATGCTGGCCAAGCTAGATGACCCCTACACGCGGCTGCTGCTGCCTAGCCAGTACCGCAGTCTCCAAACCAGCACCGCTGGGGAGTTGACTGGGGTCGGTCTGCAAATTTCTAAGGATGAGCACCCTGGCTGGCTGCGGGTGATTGCTCCTATTGAAGGCTCACCGGCGGAGCAGGCGGGCATTCAGCCCCAGGATCTGGTGCTGGAAATTGACGGGTTTGCCACCACAGACCTCACCCTAGACGAAGCCGCTGCCCGGATGCGAGGCCCCCAGGGCACCGCTGTCACTCTACAGCTGCGCCACCCCGACGAGATTACCCCTCGGCAGGTGTCGCTGACCCGAGATGTGATTACCCTTAACCCGGTGGTGGCGGCGCTGAAAACAGCGCCCACCGGGCAACGGGTGGGGTATCTGCGGCTGAGCCAGTTTAACGGCAACGCAGCGGAGAAACTGGCCGGGGCCATTCAAAACCTTCAAGACCAAGGGGCGGAGGCCTATCTGCTCGACCTGCGCAACAATCCCGGCGGGCTGCTCCAGGCGGGGATTGAGATCGCTCGGCTGTGGCTGCCCCAGGGTACCGTGGTCTACACCGTCAACCGCCAGGGCATTCTCGACAGCTTTGAGTCGTTTGGTCAGGCCGTTACCGATGCGCCCTTAGTGGTGCTGGTGAATGAGGGCACCGCCAGCGCCAGCGAAATCTTGGCCGGGGCACTGCAAGACAATGGCCGGGCCACCCTGGTGGGCAGCACCACCTTTGGTAAGGGGTTGATTCAGTCGCTGTTTGACCTATCCGACGGGGCGGGGCTGGCAGTGACGGTGGCCAAGTACGAGACCCCGGCCCACCACGACATCAATAAGCTGGGTATTACCCCCGATCGCATTGTCGCCACGGGGCCCCTCACCCGCGACACCGTGGCCACCGAGGCCGACCCCCAATACCAGGCCGCGTTGGAAATGCTGAGCCAAGCCAAGGTACTGGCCAGTGCCTCTTGAACCGGGGCCGCCCAAGGCCAGTCGCTCGTACCACGACCCACTCCACGGAGCGATTACTCTCCACGTCAGTGATCGCGACGAGGCGCTGCTGACCCAGCTGATTGACACGCCGGCCTTTCAGCGGCTGCGGCGCATTCGCCAACTCGGCCCCGCCAGCCTCACCTTCCACGGGGCCGAGAGTTCGCGCTTTACCCACTCGCTGGGGGTGATGGCGATCGCCCGTCGCGCCTTTGACCAGCTCCAGCGCCGCTACCCAGAGCTGGCCCCCCACCGGGCCACGGTGCTGGTGGCGGCCCTGCTCCACGATATTGGCCACGGCCCCTTTAGCCACACCGCCGAAGAGGTGTTTGGCCTAGAGCATGAGCAGTGGACTCGCCGCATGATTCGCGAGTTGCCGGAGATCCACGATGCCCTGGAGGGCCACAGCCCAGGACTGACCGAGGCGGTAGATCAGGTCTACACCCACGAGCACCCTGTCGCCCTGGTGTGGCAGCTGGTGTCGAGCCAGCTCGACTGCGATCGCCTCGACTACCTGCTGCGCGACAGCTACTTCACCGGGGCCAGCTACGGCCAGCTCGATCTCGATCGCATTCTCATGGCGCTGCGGTTTGAGCCGGGCAGCGGTCGGCTGGTGATCGCCCACAAGGGCCTGTCGGCGATCGAGCACTACCTGGTGGTGCGCCATTTTATGTACGTGCAGGTGTACAACCATCCCAAAAATATTTCCGTTACCTGGCTGCTAGAGCGGGCCTTTGAGCGGGCGCGCTCCGCCCTGGCCGTAGGCAAGCTCGAGGCCGACCCCACCGTCACCGCCTGGCTGCTGACCCCAGACCATCCCCTCGCCCTCGACACCTACCTGGCGGGCGACGATGTGGTGTTTACCTATCACCTCCAGCGGTGGCGGCAGAGCCCCGACCTGCTGCTGGCCGATCTGTGCCGCCGCTATCTAGACCGCGACCTGCTCAAGACGCTAGAGGTGACCCGACTGGCAGAAAACCAGCAGCAGCGTTTGCTAGACACCGTGCGCACCCACCTGGAAGCCCAGGGCTACAGCGGTGAACATTACAGCGGCCTACGCCGCACCTGGAGCCGGGGCTACACCACCTACAACCAGGGCATCTGTGTGTACAGCGACAATGCCTTTGTGGATATCAAAGATCTGTCGCCCCTGGTGCAGGCCCTCAGCCAGCCCTACGAACGCACCTGGCTGCTGTACCCGCGAGAAATTCACCCCTGGGTGGAGGAGACATGGGCGGCCTGGGGGAGTGAAGGGGTGAAGGGGAGCGATTAAAGCAGGGGCTGGTGATTGGAGAACATTTCTAGGTCTAGCTTTTGTAGCTTTTCGTAGGCGCGGTCAATGGTGCGATCGCCGCGCAGCAGCCCCGTACTGGCCCCGGGGCAAATGTGGGCCAGGGTTTCTGCCGTAAAGCGGGCCTTGAGCGCCTCGACCTGGTGAAGCTGGCGGGGCCAGTGGAAGGTTTTGGCCAGGCGCAGCGGTTCTGGCTCTCCGGTTCGACTAGGCAGCAGGTGCCGCCCGGTAAACAGCACTCCGCCGTAGGCACTGTAGTACAGACACGACGAACCGGGGGAATGGCCAGGGGTCCAGAACGCCTCGATCTGGGGGTTAAATCTAAAACTATGGTGAAAGGTGGTAGTGGGGGTATCGGGCAACAGATAGGCCTCCTGTTCTTGGATCACGACCTCGCAGCCCAGCGCCTTTTGAATCGTCGCCGATCGCCCCAACCCGCCCCGATGGGTAATCAACAGCCACCGGACTCCACCCTGGGCCAGCAGCCACTCGCGGGTGCCCTCATCCCACAGGGGGGTATCGATGAGTAGGTTGGCAGGCTGCCCTGCGAGTGTGTTGTCTACAATGAAATAAGCCGTGGCTCCCTGGGTGTCGCGGTTGGGAGGAAAGGCATAGACCGTGTCGAACACCGGGCGCGGTGTCTTAGGTGTCTTGGGTGGTGGTGACTGGGATGGTGCTTGAGAGAGGGGCTGAGGCGAGGGAACTGGCGATGACGCTGCTGTCATAGGGGCGTAACAATAAGGGCCTAACTAAGGGGGCGCAACAGGGGGTGGAAGCATCTGTGAACGCCTATACTAACTGAACCACGTCCCCTATGCCTGAGCCTCCATACCTGAGCCTCCATACCTAAACCAAGTTCTATGGCAGTCTGCTCTGGTGTTGATCGTTGCAATCCAATGGCTATTTGATGGTGTTTTTCTGGCTCCTGGTTTTAGGTCTGTTGACCTATGTGCTGCTCCAACGCAGCGTTAGCCGCATTACGCGTACTCCCGTGTGGCTGCTGTGGCTGGTGATGATGTTGCCCGCCCTGATTCTCACCGCCTGGGTCGTGGTCAACGGCGGGGAAGAATCCCCCCCCACGGCTCTGCTGGTGGGGTTGCTGGTCGCCTGCCCGGTGCTCTACTGGGCGCTAATTCAAAAGGGGCGAATTGCGGTGCCCCAGGAGGGCAAAGCCGAGGGTGCTGGCCCTGAGCCGACGGTGCCCGCCCCCCCTAAGCCCGCCCTGCGCCCCATCGACAAAGACGAAGAAGCAATGCTCCAGGGCTGCTTTCCCTGGTCGGTTTACTACCTGCAAAATATTGAGTATCGGCCCCAGGCGATGATCTGCCGGGGCCAGCTGAGGGCGACGCCCACGGTGGCCTACGACACCGTGCGAGAGAATATTCGCCGTCACTTTGGCGATCGCTTTCTCGTCTTGTTTCAGGAGGGGTTGCAGGGTAAGCCGGTGTTTGCCCTCGTGCCCAATCCCCAGGCTGAGAAAGGGAGTAAGGCTGAGGCGCGAACCCGACCGGGCCTGGCCCTGGCGCTGCTGCTGGTGACGCTGTTTACCACCACGGCAGTGGGCACCTACCTGGCCGGCGTCACTGAGTCCCAGCTCCAGGAGACGCCCACCCTGATTTTTAGCGGATTGCCCTACGCCGTATCGCTGCTATTTATTCTGGGCTGCCACGAGATGGGGCACTACCTGACCGCTCGTCGCTACGGCATGCAGGTCACCCTGCCCTACTTTATTCCGGTGCCGTTTTTTCTGGGTACCCTGGGAGCGTTTATTCAAATGAAGTCGCCGGTACCCAACCGTCGCGCCCTGTTTGACGTGGGCATCGCCGGGCCGCTGGCGGGACTGGTGGTGGCGGTGCCGCTGCTGCTGTGGGGGCTGGCCCAGTCAACCGTGGTGCCGATTCCTGAAACCGGCTCTAGCCTGCTCAATTTTGAAGCCCTCGACCCCAAGGCTTCGCTGATGCTAACCCTGATGTCTAAGCTGGTGCTGGGGTCAGCAGTGGCGGCCGACCAGGCGATTCACCTGCACCCGGTGGCGATCGCCGGCTGCTTGGGTCTGGTGGTCACGGCCCTCAACCTGATGCCCGTGGGCCAACTCGACGGCGGACACATTGTCCATGCCATGTACGGCCAGCGAATTGGCGGCATTGTCGGGCAGGTGGCGCGGCTGCTGGTGTTTGGTCTGGCACTAGTGCACCCTGAGCTGATGATTTGGGCGATTCTACTATTCTTTATTCCGGCGGCCGACCAGCCCGCCCTCAATGACGTCAGCGAGCTAGATGATCGCCGCGATTTTTTGGGTCTGCTGGCCTTGACGCTGTTGGTTATGATTGTGCTGCCAGCACCGGGAATTCTCACCCGGCTGCTGTATTAGCCTCAAGCTTGATTCCTATGCTGGCTTTACTGTCTGGCTTTATTGGTATAACCGCATGTCCCAAGACCTGACCCAGTGGATTGCGGAGGTGCGCACCCTCCAGCAGCAGCTAGCCGAAACCCAACAAGAGCGTGATCAGGCCTTTAATAGCGCCGCCAATTGGCGTCGCCTCTATGAAACCGAAGCCCGTCAGCGCCGCGAAGAAACCGCTGAGTTCCAGGCGCAGATTGAAGCTCTCCAGCACAGTCTGGCGGCGACCCCCGGTGCTGTTCTAGAGAAAGACCTCTCTACTGTTAACTCGCTCCAGGGGCTGCAGCAGCGTCTCGACGGCCTGGTGCAGCAATGTCAGGAGTTGACCCAGCGCTTGCAGGCGGAGCAGGCGGCCCACGCCCAGACCCGGCAGACACTTACCGCGGCCCTAGGCGACACCTTTGACGCGTTAAAGTAGAGGCGCACAGCCACACAGCAGTGCGTCCCTACCGGAGTAAACAGGAATTGGCCCTAACCTCAGGCGACAAAGATATAGCGCAGCATGAAGATGGCAGCCAAGATCCACATGCCGATGCTAGTGTCGGACAGTTTGCCCTGGAAGGCTTTTACTAGTGGGTAGGCAATCAGGCCCATGGCTAGCCCTTCAGCAATCGAGAAAGCCAGGGGCATCATGAGGATGGTGAGAAAGCCGGCGATCGCATCGGCCGGTTCATCCCAATCGATCATTTTGGCCCCCGACATCATCAGCACCCCGACAATCACCAGCGCCGGGGCCGTGGCAAAAGCCGGAATGCCCTGGAGCAGGGGAATGAACAGCACTGAAGCGGCGAATAGCCCCGCCGCGACCAGAGCGGTAAAGCCACTGCGCCCCCCCTCGGCAATGCCCGAGGCCGACTCAATATAGGTGGTCACCGTCGAGGTGCCCAAGACCGCCCCGGCGGTGGTGCCCACAGCATCAGCCATGAACGCCTTTTCAGCCCCAGGAAATTTGCCCTCGGCATCGATGTAGCCCGCCTTACTGCCCAGCCCGGTCAGGGTGCCAATGGTGTCAAACAAGTCGACAAACAAGAACACAAAGATGATGCTCACCATCTCCCAGATATTGCCGCGCAACAGCTCGCCCAGCCCCACAAAGGCCTGACCAAACAGCCCGGTCGGGGCCTGGGGAATCGCCATCACCCCCGTCGGCCAAGCGGCTACCCCAAACACCCAGGACAAAAGAGCCGTACCCAAGATGCCCCATAGTAAAGCCCCGGTCACCCGGCGGGCAAACAGCGCGGCGGTAATCGCGAGACCCAGCAGCGCCATGGCTGGTTCGGGCGCTCGCAGATTGCCCAACGTGGTAAATGTCGCCTCTGACGGCACAATAATGCCCGCGCCCTTGAGGGCAATGTAGGCAATAAACAGGCCGATGCCTGCCGTAGTGGCGTGCTTTACCGCGTCGGGTATCGCCGTCACAATTGCCGTACGCACATTGGTAATGGTCATGAGGATGAAGATCACCCCCTCAATCAACACCGCCGCCAAGGCCACCCGCCAGTCGATGCCTAGGCCCAGCACCACCGTAAAAGCAAAGTAGGCGTTGATGCCCATACCTGGGGCCAGCGCAAAGGGCAACTTGGCATAAAGAGCCATGATCAGCGTTGCAATCGCCGCAGATATCCCGGTAGCCACCACCAGTTCGCCAAACAGGTCGCCCGACTCGTTGAGAAATACCGCGTTCGACAAAATGGCCGGGTTTACGATCAAGATGTAAGCCATGGTGACAAAGGTGGTCAGCCCCGCCAGTGACTCAGTGCGAAAATCGGTGCGCAGGGCCGCAAAGTCAAAAAATTCGGCAATCTTGTTCCCCGACCCCGGGTTCGGGGGAGCCTGGGGCAGTTGCTCAGTGGGCTGGGTCACAGTGGCACTCCTTAAATTAGGGGAATAAACAGATGCAATGGACAGATGCAGAGGAATGAACAGGTAGCTACACCCCTCCCATGCACTGGGCCAATAGGCTTAGCACCAGTCGACGATATCTACTCGATTGAATCTGTTGTTAGCGCTACAAATGACCATTTTTTGATGCACACCGTAACGCCTTAATCCCCCACCCTCCGAGGGATTTGCCCCCGCCAAGCGGACACGACTCCACAAGGCGGGGCGTGCAACTATTTGCGACGGGGCCAGCGGGTACCCATTTCTATCGCTGCCAACCAGCCCAGAAACAGCAGCGGCATAATGCCAGCGATAAAAGAGCCAATATCACCGCGCATATAAAAGATATTAAAACCACGATACGGAGAGGGTGGGATTCGAACCCACGGTCCTTTTGGGACATCCGATTTCAAGTCGGACGCATTCGACCACTCTGCCACCTCTCCCAGGGGGGATGACCGTCGTCATCACAGGGCCTCTAATCTGTTATATCACCCCATTGGCCAGACTCGAAGGCGTTTAGGTTGATCACTGCGACCCAGCATCAGCCTCGAAGGGTGTGACAGACAATTCACAGGCACAAGGTAGGTAAAGCAAACACAGCCTCTTCGTCACAATGTTTCACATTAATCGCGCTTGATTAATCACGCTTGTCTTTGGAGCCACAATGCCACCTCAACGCAAGCCCCAGCGGTTTGTCGGTGGTCATGAAGATGTCGGCCTACTACTAGAAGTTATGAGTCAATCTATGTTCTCGACCTGGCCTGTTTCTCTCAGTGCCCCCAAGTCCGATATAAAGCCTGAACAATTGACCAGCACTGAACTGGTAGCTCTTTGCCAGCAGCGGCTACGGCCCGAGCGGCTGATGTTCGCTGAGCTTCTGCGTCGCTACCAAAGTCATGTAGATAAACTGCTCTACCACCTCGCCCCCGACTGGGCCGACCGGGCTGACTTAGCCCAAGAAGTCTGGATTCGGGTATATCGCAATATGCGACGCTTAAACGACCCGGCTAAATTTAAGGGCTGGCTAGGGCGCATTACCACCAATCTCTTCTACGACGAACTGCGCCGGCGCAAGCGTAACCGCGCCACCCTTTCTTTAGATGCCCCCCTCAACCTTGAAGATGGCACCATTGATTGGGATGTACCCGCCAATGCGCCTGGTCCCGTGGACGCCATGATGACCCAGGAGTTTTACGACCAACTGCATCGGGCGATCACCGATTTGCCGGAAGTCTTTCGCACCACCATCGTGCTGAGAGAGATTCAGGGCCTATCTTACGAAGAGATTGCCGATATGACCGAAGTGTCTCTGGGCACGGTCAAATCACGCATTGCCCGCGCTAGGCAACGGCTGCAGGCTGACCTGCAACCCTACCTGGGCCATTAATTTTGGTCCATTAGGCCATCAAATCGATCTATAGCGATCAATCCCTAGCCAGTCAGCAAATATTGGGCTGGGTCGCACTTCCCCAGAGATCTATCTTAAGGAAGAGATTCAGACTCTGTGAATTACCGTCGGGGGGATTACCGATTTCAGGGTGTTGGCATTATGATCAGTAGCGGCAGTTAGAATACTGCACCTGGAATTTTGCCGGGTGAGTAATCATTTCTGCCCTGGTCGTTGTTTTGTTGCTCAATCCAGGTGTTGTTTCTGGTATGACTACCTCCTCTTACACGCCTAGCCAAGTTCAGTCGTTGACCACCGAACCGGTGCAAAACGATGGCAAAGCATTGCAGCCCGTTACGCTCTGCGGTCAAGCCTTAGATGCCACTAAGCGCGACCGCTTCGAACTGTTGAGCGCCTATCTAGACGGTGAAGTAACTCCCAGTGAGCGCCAGCAGGTATTGTCTTGGCTCAGAGACTGCGATGATACTCGCTGTCTTTACAATCGCCTGTTAAATCTGCGCCAGGGCATGCGCACCCAAGTCTGCCCTCCAGCCTGTGACGCAGACGAGACTCTGGGCGGGGTGTTTTACCAGCTCAATCACCGCATTAGGTTAATATCCATGGCCTGTGCCGGGGTGGCCGCCTTTAGCGTCATCCATCTACTATCTGGGGCTGGGGCTGGCAACGGAGCCTGGCGCATGGCTACGGGTTCACAGCCCGAAGCTCTGCATATTGCCCTAGACCAGCCTGCATTCCCTATTCCTGAAATATCGTCGGTAGTCGATGTCAGCGGCCCTAGCGACCAGGGGGGGCTACCGATTGATTCTGAGCTATAGGCTTTTTTGGCCCCAGCCTGTTGCTCCTGTTAAAAAGCCCTGTTGAGGAATCTCTAGAGGTTCCTCAACAGGGCTTTTGTAAGCGCTAAAAATCGGTAGGCTCAGCCGGGCCTACCTGGCAGGCTAAAATTTCTCCAGCTGGTCGAGGCGTAGCCAGATGTTGGGGGTGGGCACTTTGCCAAACTTGACCAGCGCGTAGTCTTCATTGGTTTCTAAGATCTCACCCTGGGTTTCAAACAGATAGGGCGGAAACCGCGTGTCGCTGGCGGTTGCCTCCAGGCTGTTGTCTAGCTTTTCGCGCACAGCACGCACCATATCGCCCCGCTTCAGAGTTGCTGCCATAGGTCTATTCTCTATCCGTTTCTGCCTTACTCTACACGAAATCCATTGGTCAGATAGTCCCTATCCGTCAACGGCGTTGTCCTGCGCTCGGGCACAATCCTCTACTCCCTGCCGACCATCCCCTAGCGCTGACACTGCGCACAGTAGTGGGCCGATCGCCCTGCCAGTTTAAGGCGAGTAATGGCGGTGGCACAAACCTTGCAGGGTAGACCCTCGCGATCATAAACCCAGGCCACGCCGCCATAGTTGCCGTTGATGCCGTAGATGTCGCGGTAGTCGCTGAAGGTGGTGCCCCCCGACTCAATGCTGGTGGTCAACACCTCGCGAATGGCGCTGTGCAGGCGCTGGATCTGCTTGGGGCCAAGACGATCACACGGCGTTAGTGGCCTCACCCCGCTGACAAACAGGGCCTCGTCAGCGTAGATGTTGCCAATACCCGCCACCAGCCGCTGATCGAGCAAGGCATTTTTGATCGGTCGGCGGCTGCGACCCAGGCGCTGGCGCAGGTAGACCGCCGAGAAGGCCTCGTCGAAGGGCTCTGGTCCCAGAGCCTGTAGGCCCGTGATAATGATCTCGGGGGCCACCCCTGGGGGCACCCACCAGAGGCGGCCAAAGGTGCGCTGGTCAACGTAGCGCAGCTCGTGGTTATCGCTCAGCCAGAGCCGCACCCGGCAGTGGGCCTGCACGGGAGTTTGGGGGTCGAGCCACAGCAGTTGGCCGGTCATGCGCAGGTGCACCCCCAGGTGACCACCAGGGCTGCCGTCGGGCTGGCTGAGCTGGCCCAGTAAATATTTGCCCCGGCGGTGCCAGGCGCTTAGGGTGGCACCGGTTAACCCAGCCAAAAACTCATCGGCGTTAGGGTGGGCGATCGCCCGCGCCAGCAGCACCTGCCCCCCTTCCAATCGATGGCCCGGCGTTACTCGCTCTAGCCCCCGACGCACGGTTTCAACCTCAGGTAGTTCTGGCACGGTTTAGCCCTGGGCCTTAGCCCCCATCACAGTGTGCCTCTGAACTATAGCAACCCATCGGGGGCTAGAGGCCAGGCAGCTCCGTCCACAAAAAATAAGGCCCGTGCCAAAACACAGACCTTAAGCATTGGATGGGGTTGATTGAGTTAGCACAGCCTGATTAACTCGACAAAAGGAAACCGACGACAGCTTCCAGCCAAGCCAAGGATCTGCTCAACGAGTCTAACCCTGGGCAGCAGCGGTCTTAGCAGCGGGCTTCTTAGCCGCCTTAGGGGCCTCGACCTCCTGGAGTTCAGACAGGGCAAAGTTATTGGTGTTAATGCCCGAGTAATTGACCTTGTCAAAGCGCACTACCGCAGGGTACTTGATGCCGCTCTGGTCAACGGTGGCAACGGTGCCAACTTCGCGATACCAGTAAGACTCTTTGCGGAGAATACGAACTTTAGAACCACGTTGAACCATGAACAATGCCTCTTGAAATTCAATATTAATGGCAGCTTTCCCAGGCCAAGCCCCAGCTTAGGCTAATTGCAAAAAGCCACGGCAGGCTTGGATAAGGGGGTCATTCCATGTTCATTAGGTTACTACGAGACCTCCGGCATCATGGCAACCGAGGGTTTAAGTTTTATTGCAGATAGGAGAACTGGATCCGCATGTTTCCCAAAGCACAGAGTCTGGCCCCGTATCTGTGCTAAAGATCTCTAATCAACTGAAAAGATCTATCCGAACGGCAGGCTCTAAATCTTTCACCCATAGCTTTGTTCACGTTGCGTAACATTCGGGAATAGTTGGAGAATGATCGCCTTACCTTTTTGCAGGAGACCCCGTCAGCATGCTCACCCACGTACAGGCTCTGGTACAAGCTACCGATGGCCGCTATGCTACGGATTCAGAGCTAATGTTTTTCCAGAGCTACCTATCCTCTGTCAGCATCCGACTGCGGGCCTATCAGAAGATACAGGGGGCCGAGCAGCAGATCATTGCTCAGGTTATGGCGCAGCTCAAGGCCCAGGCCCCCAACACGTTCTTGATCGGTGGGCAAGACCTAACCGCCAAGTGGCAGCGCGATACGGTGCGGGTGTTGCGCTACAGCGCCACTGCTCTACTACTTGACGATCCCAAGCGGTTTAAAGAAAATCTGCTGATCTGGTTTCAGACGATTATGCGCGCCTACGGCGCTCAGGAGAGCTGTAAACGCACTTATATGGCTATGCAAGATGTTATTGCCCGACACCTCAATGCAGAAGAGCTAAAGCTATTTTTGCCCATTTTAGAACTGAGCCGCGTCACCCTGGGGGAGATTGTGTAGCTGCCTCGACTATCGCTGAGTTAGACCTGAGTCAATTGACTCGGTATTACCCAGGTTTTAACGCCTCACAGACTTTGATGAGTCCGTCGGGCGCATTGCCGTAGCACTCACAAATACTACATTTTGTATCGTCAAAGCCAGGGCTAAGTCG
>DAIPYU010000037.1:0-35731 GCA_036782635.1 Nodosilinea sp. CTOTU7353 | reverse complement strand
AAAAAATTTGATCGCGCTGCGCGCGAAAAGGAAAAAGTAAAGAAGTGTAAAGAGCAAGAGGGTAAAAGGGTAAAGGGCTACGGCAGCCCACGCGCCGGACACAACACGACCCGAAAACCGATACTGCTGCTGCGGCCGCCGGGCGCGATCCTGACGCGGTCGGCAGACCGGCAGTACGCGGGATTGATGAACCAGGAACCACCGCGCAGCAGCCGCGCAGCATCATTATTGTCAGTTACCCAGGCGCTGCCATCGATTGGGGCACTTGCATAGGTATCGTGCCAGTGGTCAGCACACCATTCCCACACATTGCCGTGCATGTCATACAGCCCAAAGGCATTGGCCGGAAAGCTACCCACCTCCGTCGTCTCCTCGCGAAAGCTGCCATAGGGGCCTCCACCATAGTTTCCGGGATGCGTTTTGCCTTGGTACTCCCAGTCTTGCCCTCGATAGTTAGCTAGATCTGTTGTGATGGTTTCCCCAAAGTGAAAGGGCGTTGTCGTCCCCGCTCGACAGGCATACTCCCATTCCGCTTCGCTGGGCAAACGGTAGGCACGCTTAGTCTGGTTAGCCAACCGATCGCAAAACTCCACCGCCTCCCACCAGGAGATCTGCTCAACCGGGCGATTGTCGCCCTTGAAATGGGACGGTTCAGCGTTCAGCTCAAGCTGAACTTTTGGGAAAGCGGCCACAGCCCTCCACTGAGCCTGGGTGATGGAATATTTGCCCATTAAAAACGGTTGCAAGGCAACCGTATGAACAGGTTGCTCGCCCTCATACTCGTTTGCCCCCATTTGAAAACTACCACTGGGAATCAACACCATGTCCAAAAAGGTGTTGTTGCCCAAATCTTCTCGGTAACCCTGCGCAGACTGGCGACTGCGATCAACAGAGTAGGTTTTTACCTCCTTGGAACCGAGACCTAAAAAGCCACCGGGCTGGGTTTCTGCCTTGACCTTGACGGTCGCCACCTCAAACTCTACAGGTGGCAACGGCAAAGTCTCGGGGTCTGCGGGCTGGCGGCGTGGTGGCGCTGGGGTAGGTGTAGTCTGCTGTCGCTGTTGAGGCTCTGCCACCGGCTGCGAGTGAGTCTGGGGCTGACTCGTTTCAGCTTTGCCAGCGATCGCCTGCTGCCAAATCCCAACGACATCCTCATCGGCCAAGCCCAGCACCTGCCGTTGCCAGTCTCGCAAATCATCTTCCAGTTGTGGGTCTAACGGGAACTGTTGATCAACCTCTTCCTGAAGGGCGGTTTTGAAGCGTTCCAGATTGGCCAGTCGCCGACGGAAGGGTTCCAGCACGCTGATGATAATAGCCTCTGCGGCTTCCTCTGTGATGCCCCACTCTCGCTGCCTCAGCCGTAGCGTTTCGCGGCGGTAGGTAGAAATGTCGCCGCCTCGGGCAGACTCCTCCACCAGGCGGCGAAAATCTAGGCTGCGATCGCCCCTGGGGGCCTTGCTGAGCAAAATATCGAAGCCTTCTCTATCCAGCAGGATGTCGGGCTTCATATTCGGTTTGGCCTCCTGCACTTTGCCTTTGACGTAGTCGTGCAGTTCCCGCACAAAAATCTTGCCATCTCGATCAGCGTCGGCGGCTCCAGTTTCAATGCCTTCCACCAGGTATTGGGTATAGAGCGACAGCTCTGCACTCTCCTGCTGAAAGGAGGTTTGGGTTGCAGTGGAGGAGGTCAGCACCACGCGCCCTTCGCCTCCCAGTTCTTGGCGCAGGTCTAACCCAGCCGCCTTGGTCTGCCAGCCATCCTTAAAGGCCCCGCTATAGCAACAGTCGAGAATCAGAATTTGCCGCCGGGCGTAGCACTGCATCGACTGTTGCTGCACAAATCGGGCCGGGACCGCCGTCGCTTCAAAGTCATCCTTGCTGGTCAGACGGGTAGCGAAATAGAGGTGGTTATTGTCATCGGTAATGCCATGGCCGGAAAAGTACAGCAGCACCAGGTCATCTTTAGCGCACTGCCGATACAACCTCTGGATCGCTAGGCGTATTTCCACAGGGTCGGGGTCAACCAGGATTTCCACCTGGTCAAATTCGGCCATTTGGGGATTTTCCAGCACCCGCTTGAGGGCGGCCACATCCTGGGGCGTAGCCAATAGCGGCGGTAGCCCCTCGCCATAATGGCTGACGCCGATTAGAAGAGCACATTTCTTTGGCGGCTCAGGCACCAGCGTCTCCTTTGAGCGCCGCCAGCAGTTTCAGAGCAGTCGCCTCGGGGTCTTGTAGCTTGTCGCTTTCTAGCTCTACTTCGCGATCGCCCACTTTTACCTTGACCTTGACCGGCGCATCGGCAAAGCGACTCGCTATCCAGGCCAAAAAGCCAACAATATTTTTGGCGCTGACATCAGCCGTCAGCCAGCCGACTAGGGTGGTGTAGCCCTTCGCCCCCTCTGGGGAGATCACATCTTCGGTGCGATCAGCGCGGTCTACCTCATCTACCTGGCGCAGCTCTGGCAATAGGCGAGTGGCAAACCTGAGGCGATCGTCATCCTCTAGTTCAGGATCGTCGAGACCAAGGGTGAACTGAATAAGCTCGGATTGGGTGGACATGGTCTCGTCTCAGAATAGTGCGCCTGACTCGTTTATACCAAATCATCGACCAGTTCGCTGTTTCCAGCCCACTGTCCCATTCCGGCAGTAGTGGGTGCTTAGGGGCCAATCTGTTGCGTCACATCATACGAGCGGCCAATAATGTGACACGACCTATCCATCTACCGCGCAATCGGGCTGATAATTTGGCTCAGCAGCCGCAGCTGATCGGCGTTGCCCATGGTGATCACCATATCGCCAGGGTAGAGGCGAGTATCGGCAGTGGGGCCAAAAATCAGTCCCTCATCCTCCCGGCGAATGGCCAAAATTAACGCCCCAGACCGGTTGCCCAGTTCAGCTTCAGCCAGGGTTTTGCCAATGATGGGGCAGCTTTCGGGCAGCAGCACAAATTCTTCAACATAGACCGTGCGCTCGGCCCCGGTGAGAATGCCGTCGAGAAAGTTGACCACCTGGGGGCGCAGGGCCGCCGCCGCCATGCGCTTGCCGCCGGTAATGTAGGGCGACACCACCACATCGGCTCCGCCCCGCTGGAGCTTGAGCATCGCTTCTTCACTGCTGGCGCGGGCAATGGTGCGAATCTCAGGGCACAGGGTTTTGGCCGAGAGCACAATGTAGAGATTCTCGGCATCGGAGGGCAGGGCCGCCACCAGACAGCGGGCTCGCTCAATGCCCGCCTGCATCAGCACCTGGTCTTGGGTGGCATCGCCCTCAAGTATAGTGTAGCCCTGCTGTTGAGCCAGCTGAATGGCCCCATCGTCGGAGTCGACCACGATGAAGGCAATGCCCTCCGCTGAAAACTCGGTGGCCACCTGGCGTCCGGTGCGGCCAAACCCGCAAATAATGTAGTGGCCCTGCAACGATTCCATAAATCTGCGCCGCTTGAGTAACCGAAATCCCGCCTGGAAATGCCCCTGCACGATCGCATCGGTCAGGCTGTTGAGAATGTAGGCAATCACCCCCACCCCCATCATGATCAGCACAATGGTGAACAGCCGCCCCCTCGGGCTGAGGGGGTTAATTTCGCCAAAGCCCACGGTCGATAGGGTGATCACCGCCATGTAGGTGGCATCGAGCCAGCTCCACCCCTCCATGAAGCGGTACCAGAGCACCCCCGAGAACACCACCAGCCCCAGGGCAACGCCGCCGCGAATCAAATGTAGCCGGGTGCGTCGGTAGTTTTCTTCGGCAACGGTTTCGCCATAGCGGGGGCGTCTTTGGCGCAAGGTGCTAATCCTTGGAAATTGGCCCTAAAAATTCATGCACCCTGCTGATGGTGACCGGGGCCATTGGTTTAGGGTTCACGGTGCAAGGTGCAGGGTTGACGGTCTGCCTTGAACCCTATACGGTCAACTCCCCTACTTATACCAAATCCGATTTGGTAAACCCCGATTCATAATCAGGAACCCCTACGCCCCTACCAATCTCGGGGGCATTCATTCAGGATTTGGTATTCATCATCTTTCGCTTGGCCGTCTACCGATCTGCGTAGATTGTAGACAAATGTGGGCGCAAAAAAGCGCCCTGGGGTGAGCCAGAGCGCCGATCTCCCATCTTGGAGGAAGCTTTAGTCGGCCAGTCGCACTCGCCCGGCGCGGAGGCCGTCGAACACCTGGTTGATGTGCTGGCGATCGCGGCCGGTCAGAGCCGGGTCGCTGAGCATGGCCGTAGACAGGGTAAGGTGGTCGCGGCGGCTCAAACTCCCCTGCTCAAGGGCGGTAGTGACCAGTGACTGAATATCCGATACAGGTTTTTGAGGGGGAGACGACACCATGATTGCAAATCCTCGGTTCAGGAGTGACGATAGTAGATGAGTGGCAGATAAATGAGCGGCAGATAAATGAGTGGCAGAGCCATGGGCAGGCTCGGATTCTCAGAAACGGTGTAGCACAGGCTACATTTTTCTTCCTACAGCATGCCCAATCCCTAGGGTTTACGGTAGAGCGACCGGTGAAGATTCAGTAAACCTGTATTAAAGCCTGATCAAGGATATATTTCCCACGGAGAAATTACGGAAAAATGGCGCAGATCAAGGAAAAAGCCACGGACATCCCTCCCATGGACATCCATCGGGTCGAGGCCTTTCGCGACAACTATATCTTTGTGATCTACGACGGTGATCGCGGTGAGGCGGCGGTGGTCGACCCCGGCGATGCCGCGCCGGTGCTGGCGACCCTAGAGCGCCTGGGGGCTAATCTGACCGCTATTTTGAACACCCACCACCACAGCGACCACGTGGGCGGCAACCAGGCGCTGCTAGAGCGCTTTCCGGCGGCCCAGGTCTACGGTGGCCGCGAAGATCGCGGCCGGATTCCGGGGCAGACCCACTTTTTGCAGGCGGGCGATCGCGTCACGGTGGGCCAGCGCACCGCCGAGGTTTTCTTTGTGCCGGGGCATACCCGCGCCCACATCGCCTACTATTTTGCGCCGACTCATCCCGATGGCTGGGGAGAGCTATTCTGCGGCGACACGCTGTTTGCCGGCGGCTGCGGTCGCCTGTTTGAGGGCACCCCCCAGCAGATGGTCGAGTCGCTCTTGCAGCTGCGATCGCTGCCCGACCAGACCCGAGTGTGGTGCGCCCACGAGTACACCCTCAGCAACCTCAAATTTGCCATCACCGTTGACGCCGCCAACCCTACCCTACAAACGCGGCTAGAGCAGGTACAGACGGCCCGCACCCTCGACCAGCCGACGATACCTGCCGACCTGGGGCTAGAAAAGCAGACCAACCCCTTCCTGCGGTGGGACAGTGCGGCGCTTCAGCAAGCCGTGGGCGGCACCTCAGCGGCCCAGACCTTTGGCCGGCTGCGGGGCAAAAAAGATCTGTTCTAGCCTTTAGTGGCTGTCTCTATCAGCTTTAGAATGGCCCAGATCAAATTCTTTTGGGGGAATAGCAGACATTGCCAGGCTCGGTGCCGTCCTGACTCTGTGATTAGGATGTTTGAGTTTGGACTCGGGATATTTGACTCGATGGCATATTCTTAGCCTTTGGCGGCGAGGGGTTGCTATACAATCACAACAACAGCGCCACGCTAGAGTGATTACGTAAAGGAAAGGGCAGAACCTGGCCATGATGCTCAAATCGACCACCCGGCATGTTCATATCTATACCGCCATCGTCGCCAACAACGAACTGGTGCCCAGCGACGATAAACTCACCCTAGACATTGACCCCGACAACGAGTTCAACTGGTCTGAGGACGCGGTCAAAGCCGTCTACGCCGAGTTTGACCGCCTGGTGGATGCCGCCGCCGGAGAAGATTTGACCGACTACAATCTGCGGCGCATTGGCTCAGACCTAGAAAACTTCGTCAAGCAGCTCCTGCAGCAGGGGGCGATTAGCTACAACCTCAAAAGCCGCGCCCTCAACTACAGTATGGGCCTGCCTCGGGTAGAGCCAGATCCATCGGCGGCGAGCTAATAAGGGCCGCCCTATCTAGACGAGTACTTGACCAATCTGATTGTGGCAGGGACCGGCGGCTTAGAGGTATACGGTTCAGGGTATACGGTTCAAGGCAAGCCGTGAACCGTATACCCTGAACCGTATACCCCCCTTACTAGTCATCTTTAGCTTGGCAAACTACTAGAACGACATCCTTTGGGGTTGGGTACTATGGGTACGTTAAGAGCTGTTTATCTGCACCTCAGGGATCGTGATCCAGTGCTCTAACCCCACCTGTCGCGCGGTGTCATCTCCGCCCGCGAGCCGCTGTAAGGTCTGCGAGACGCCGCTGACCTATCGGTTTTTGCTGGCCGTCAGCGATGGCCCTCTGGCATCGCGCCCCGGCACCCTGATTGCCGGGCGGTTTCTGGTCTGGCGCGAAGGTCAAAGGGCGATTCCCAAGGGCTATCGTCTCTGGCTCGACACCCGCCCCGACACCCCCCTGCCGACCCTAGAGCAGATTCCAGCTCAGGTCTTGACCTATCTGAAACTGTCTTACCTGGCCGAGCATATTCCTCGCCCCTACGCCTACTTGATTCCTGAGCAGACGGGGCTGTCGGCACCGGTGCTGCTGCTCGATGCGGCCCCCATTGGCACTCGCTTAACCAACCAGGGATGGTCATCGTCCGGCGATATGGAGGCGACGCTGCTGCTGGCGATCGCTAAGGCCTGGGCCAATGGCTCTGCCCTACAGCAGCTCAACTGGCTGCGTCAGGTAGCTGCCCTGTGGCCCGCCCTGGCCGAGCAGCAGGTTGCCTCGACGCTGCTCAACCTCGATGACCTGCGGGTCGATGGCGCGCTGCTGCGACTGACTACCCTGGTGGTTGACGAGGCTCCCCCGACTCTGGCGGCCCTGGGGCAGCGGTGGCGTGAGCTAGTTGCTACGGCTCAGCCTGCGGTACAGCCCTACCTGGGCTGGCTGACCAAGACTCTCAGCGAGGGCCGGATCACAGAGCCAGCCCACCTGGGAGAAGAGCTGGAGGGGGCGATTCAAACCTTAGCCCAGGGGTTACGGGTGACGGTCGACTGGGCCGCCGATACTGACCAGGGGCCAACGCGCGATCGCAACGAAGACGCCTGCTACCCCCAACAAACCTCTCACCAGCAGCGGCTGATGGGGTCGGCCAAGGGTGTGGATACCCCGCCCCTGCTGCTGGTATGCGACGGCATTGGCGGCCACGAGCAGGGCAGCGTAGCCTCCCAAACCGCCATCAAGCTGCTGCGGCAAGAGCTAGAGCCTCTGATTATGCAGTCCCAGATGCCTCCGGCGGCGGTGGCCCAGCGCCTCAAACAGGCTCTGATCTTGGCCAACGACAGCATCGCTGAGCGCAACAACGATGAAAAGCGTTCGGCCCGCGCCCGCATGGGCACCACGGTGGTCTTGGCCCTGGTGCACTTTCCCTACGTGGCGATCGCTAACATCGGCGACAGTCGCGCCTACCGCATTAGCGCCCACACCTGCTACCAAATCACCGTCGATGACGACGTGGCCTCCCGCGAGGCGCAGATGGGCTATGCCCTCTACTCAGAGGCCACCCAGCTGCCCAGCGGTGGGGCGCTGATTCAGGCCTTGGGCATTAGCGAGTCGGGCTTCCTTTACCCCACAGTGCAGCATCTGCTGATAGACGATTCGGCCCTGCTGCTGCTGTGCTCTGACGGCCTCAGTGACTACGACCGGGTGGAAGCTCTAGCGCCCCACCTGGTGGCTCCCCTGATAACCGCCTCCGGCCCCTTGGGGGCAAAGGTGGCCGAGCTGATTCAGCAGGCCAACCGTCTCAACGGCCACGACAACGTCACCGTGGGGCTGATGCGCTTTGCCCCTCAGGTGGCCACCCTGCCAACGCTGCCAGCGGGCAGCCTGCGCCAGGCCGACGCGGCCACCGGGTCAGATTTATCTCAAGTCCCCCAGGGGGCTCTAGCCCAAACCCTCCAGAGCACCCCACCCATCACCCGGGCCGTAACCCGTTCAGGCCAGGCTGCTCCAGCTCGCTCAGGCTTTGCCTGGGGTCCATTCCTGGGCAGCATAGCTTTGGTCTTAGCGACCTTAGGGGCCGTGGGTTTGGCCTTTGGTCGTCGTCAGCCAGCCCCGCTAGCGCTTCAACCCCTAGCGCCAGAATGGCCGATCTCAGCATTGTCGGGTCAACCGCTGCGCCGCGCCGCCCTAGCGGCCACCGCCGATATTCCGGTGGGGTCGTTTTGGCAGACTGACAATGGTGCCAGCGTGAGCATTGCCGGGGGGCCGCTACGGATGCGAAGTCAGCCCAGCGGCGCAGCTGGCTCCCCAACGGATCTCCCAGCGGGCACTGCGGTGGCAACGGGCAGCATTCTCAGGGTTGTCAGCCGCCAAACTGCGTTAGACAATACCAATTGGGTGCGGCTACAGGTCTGCTCGATTCCCTCCGGCGCATCCCTAGACCAGCTTCCCCAAGAGAGCGATCAGCCCGCTCCGGCGGCAGCTCCTGATCTCAACCAACAACTCATGGCTCCGGGGGCGGAGGGCTGGGTAGAAATCCGCCAGCTTTACACCGCTGCCGCCACCTTAGACCTGGTCACTCCGGCTCAAGCCGGGCTCTGTGCCTCCTAGGCCTAGATCTCCAGGCTCTAGATCTCCAGGCTCTAGCCCCCGCCTGCCCGCCACCCAGGTATTTCTTCTGGCCTGGTTATTTGGCCCCCTGAACAAGGCCCGCCTATGATGTCGTCCGATGCCCTTACCCTTAGTCTTGCCATTGATCGCCTCACCCAGGCCGACTCAAACCACTACGCTATCTGGGTGCTAGAAAGCCCGTTTCCGGGAGGGTATGCCCACCATGACCGGCTGTGGGATAGCCAGATGGCGCAGATTTGGGAGAGCTGGCAGCAGTTTTTTTCGCTGCGGGGGCTACCGCCAGTGCCCCATGTGCCCTCGGCCTACGTACCGCAGTTTCACCTTGACGACCTGCTGGAGCGGGTGTCTGCGGGAGCAGAATCCGGCGGCTATACCGGGCGGCTGATGCAGGGCCTGGGGGTCAGCCTCTGGGAGTGGCTGTTTGACGGCCCGATTCGCCAGACCCTGGAGCGCAGTCTGGGCATTGCGATCGGTCAGAACCGTCCGCTCAAGCTGCGCCTTGAGGTGCGCCCTCCGGAGCTGATTAGCCTGCCCTGGGAAATCATGCAGCCCGAACCGGGCTGCCCGGCCCTCTCCCTGGGGCCACAGATCTTATTTAGCCGTACCGCCAGCACCGTAGACCCCCTGCCAGAGGCGGAGCTTGACACCTCCCTGCGGATCTTGCTGGTGTTGGGTCACGATCACCCCGGCGCTAACCCTGATGACTTGGCCCATCGGCTACAGCTACCCCAGGAGGCCGAAGCCCTCAAGCAATTGCTCGAACTCAGCGCCTCTAGCCTCAGCTACCGGGGCAGCAGCCCGGTGGCTTGCCAGGTGCAGACCCTGGTAGAACCCGACGCCAAGACCCTGCTCACCGCCCTTGAAACGGGCTACTTCAACGTGTTTTTCTACGCGGGTCACGGGGTGCCCGCCCCCGATGGCGGGCTGCTGTTTTTGCAACCCGGTCAAACCTTAAGCGGTATAGAGCTAGCTCAGGGGCTGGCCCGCAACGGCATTCGCCTGGCGGTGTTTAACACCTGCTGGGGAGCCCAGCCCGACCTCCAGCAGCGGCAGGTGATTCCGCGCAGCAGCTTAGCGGAGGTGCTGCTGCACCACGGGGTGCCGGCGGTGCTGGCCATGCGCGACTCCATTGGCGACGAAGAGGCGCTGAGTTTTATTCAGGTGCTGGCGCGGGGGCTGGCCGAGCGCCAGGCGGTGGCCCAGGCGGTGGCCCAGGCCCGCCAGCATCTGTTGACCACCTATCGATTTAATCACCCCGCCTGGAGCCTGCCGGTGCTCTACCAGCACCCCGACTTTAACGGGCACCTGCTGCGGGAGGCGGCCCTGGCGGTGACCCAGCTGCCTGGGCAGGAGGCGGAGTTTACCCAGGCGGTGGTGCTGCGCTGTCTGCAAACACCGGGCCGCCTGTGGCGGCTCTATGACGGATATCTGCGGGTAGGGCGGCTGCCGGATAACGATCTGGTGATCTTAGAACCCTGGGTGTCGGGGCAGCACGCTGAGATTTTTTATCGCAACCAGTTTGACAGCGGTGTGCAAAAAACCTGCTATTACCTGCGCGATCAATCGCGCTATGGCTCCTACTACTTTGACGGGGCCACCTGGCACCATGTGCACCGGGCCGAGGTGCCACTGACCCTGGGCACCGCCGTTCAGTTTGGCAGTCGAGAGGGGCAGCTGATGGAATTTACCCTGGAGGGTAGCCCCAAATCGGAGCCGCCATGCTAGCTGAGGAGCAAAATTGTTCGCTCTGTACGGAATCAGCTATTGGCACCCTGTATCCACTGTTGTTAAGTTTGTTACCCTCACGTGCATCTATAGTTAATGCAATGAATCAGTCATCCTCTTCCCCTAAGCCTGCCGCTGAGTTTGCTATGGCCGCCGAACACGATTTACTCGCCAGCATTCTTGCCTTAAAGGAGGCCTCAGAGGGGGCGTATCCCTGGGAACCGCTGGCCCCCGAGGCGGAGGGCTACCTGGCTAGCCTCGAGACAGAGCTGGAGGCTCTAGATGACGGCGATCTGACTGCTGCGATCGCAGCGGGCTGGCAAATTCTAGAATCTCAGATGACGGCTCTGGCCACAGCCCAGCTGTCCGCGCCTGAGCTAGCCCAGTCTGTGGCCCCGATACTCGGTCAGCTGCGCCAGTTTCAGACCCGTATGCCCGGTGGGCTGCTGCAAAGCTTGGCCACCGCTGCCACCACCCTGTCCCGCAGTGGTCAGCCCCTAATTGACCAGCTGGTGCATTGTGTGAATGATATTTTGCCCGGCTGGGATGCTGCTGACCTGGCGGTGCTGGCCCGGCCCCTGGCCTACTCGCTGCGCGATGGTCGGGGCGAAATTGTAGACCTCAACCTGCGGGCAATTTCAGATGGCCCCTGGGAAACCCTGTCGGAGGTGGAGCAGGCGCGGCTGACCTTGACCATCGCCTCGGTGGCGCTCAAGGCGGCCCAGTCCCAGGACGAGGCCGGGGTTGAGAACAGTTCATCCCCCCTCGACTGAGAATGCAAATTCAGCTAGTAATCGGCGGCATACGTGGGCCCATCCTGAAACCTGACACCCAGCACCTAAGACCCTCAGCCAGGGTTGTCCTATTTCTGCCAGCCATTACTAACCTAGGCCCATCGCGGTCAGCCCTAGGTTAGATATTTAGTTGGAACCCCCTTAAACCGGCCATAATCCCGTTACATTCTCGTAACGCTTCACTGACAGCTCGAGTTTTGAGGGGAATCATGAAGGGTGGTTGCTCTTTCTTCTCTATCTCTGAACTATTTTTATGGGATATGCCCCTACCCCCTGGCTACGACGGCAGCTGGCTCGATACCACTATCGTCAGGGTCTGACCCAGGTTCGCAAAGGCAATATCAATGAGGCGCTGAGAGAATTGCCCCGATCGCTGGGCCATCATCCTTGCCCCGCCGATGTGCACATTGAGCTAGGCAAGGCCCACTGGCAAATCGGGGTCACTGAGGCGGCCCTGGCTCACTTCAACCAGGCCATTGCCCTCGACCCCGACAGCATTCGGGCCTACGGCAACCGGGGGCTGCTGTACTGCCAGCAGGGGCAAGACGATCTGGCCCTGGCCGACTGGCAAACCGCTCTGCATCACCAGCCCGGCCACGCGCTGATTCACTACAACCGGGGGCTGTTGCACCTGCGGCACCAGAACTATGCTGAGGCGATCGCCGATCTAGATGCTGCGATCGCAGCCAACCCCAACCTAGCCGAAGCCTACCTGCACCGGGGTCACGTTCACGAGCAGCTGGGGCAGCCCGCCGAGGCCGTTCGAGACTGGGAGCTGGCCCTGTGCAATGATCTCAACCTCGACCAGGCGCGGCTCAAGCTGTACAGCGCTCAACAAGCCAACCGCGATCGCCTGCTTTCCCAGCGCCTAGAGGCTGAGCTGGGGCTAGGGCAGATCACCGTCGTCGCCCAGCACCAAGATGACGGCCTCACCATTCAGGTCTACCGGCCGGTGGGGGTGGGGATTAACTACTTCACCCTGCCCGATCAGCTACGGGATATCCTGATTGGCTGGCAGATGGACGATATCCAAAGCTTTGACCTCACGGCCCAGGTCAAAGAGCAGGACGTGGTGGAGTGGCGGGGCAGCTACAAGCTGTTTCAAGGGCAGCCCTGCCCCCCGGCCCGCTGGCATCGGGTGCTGCTGACCGCCTTTGTGATTTTTCCACCCCTGGGCATTCCGGCCTTGGCCTGCGCCATGAACCTGCGTCAGGCCTACCAGCGAGGCGATTATCTCACCGCTCGACGAGCCTCTCGGGCGATTCAGGGCCTGTGTCGCGCCGGGGGCATTATTTCATTGACCCTGGTGACTATGCTGGTGGGCTACTGGGGCTACCAGCAGCTCAACGACCCGCCCGAGGCTAAGGCCCTTGCGCCGGTAGAACTACCTACTAAGCCGTTGGCTGGGGCTGATGACTAGCCACCAGCTCTGGTAGAGTCATGGTTTCGTAGCGCTCAAAGGGCTGATGAATCCAAGGGTTGTCGTCTAGATAGACCACGTGGTAATCGGGCTTGATGATCGACTCAGCCTTACACCACAGCACCGCTGTGCGCACATCGTCGATGTAAAAACCGTACTTGTGGTGCAGCCAGGCCATGGATTTTTTGAGGCTGTAGCCCGAGTCGACCAGGTCATCGACGATCAGCACCTGGCTACCCAGACTGGGGGTGGTCATGCTCAGATCGCGGGAAAAGGTGATTGACCCTCGGGTGCGGCCATCGGCCCCGCCGTAGGAGGCGGTGGACAAAATCGCCAGCGGCACATCAAACAGCCGACAGAGGGTGTCGCCAATGCGCAGCCCGCCCTTAGCCAGACAGACAATCTGGTTAAATTCCCAGCCCGACTCGTAGACTTGAATGGCTAGTTTTTCAATGTCGCGGTGGTAGTCGTCCCAGCTTACGTAGAAATCAGCCATCCCCGTGCTCCCATGCAATAGCTCTAGCGCTTACGGTGCGATCGCTCCCGCCTGCCCATGCAGCTCACCCCCGAAATATAAGCTCATGTAAGCTCAGTCGTGGAGTTTTGCCCACGGTCGCGCTACAGTTCCTAAGCTGGACTCGGTATAGGGCAGGCTGCAATGGAGAAATAATACACTGAGGCTGCCCCTAGAATTGTTGGTCGACTGGCAATCCACCGTCGGTTTCCTGACAATTTATCCTGACGATTGAGCTTCGAGCGATCCACCGAGCACCCGACCTATGGCTTCTAACATTCCGTCTACTGGCGCTAACCACCCGGCCCCCGACAAATTTTCTCTCCTGGGCAAGCTGGCCTTTGGGGCCGGAGACATTGGGCCGGGAATGACCGCCAACCTGCTGGCCTTCTCGTTCTTGATTTTTCTCACCACCGCAGCGGGGCTCAGCCCGGTGGCGGCGGGGTCGGTGCTGGCCATCGGGCGCATTTGGGATGCGGTGAATGACCCCTTTATTGGCTACTTGAGCGACAAAACCCGCACCCGCTGGGGCCGCCGCTACCCCTGGATGGTGCTGGGGGCGGTGCCCTTTGGGCTGAGCTTTTTTCTGATGTGGGTGGTGCCGGAGTGGGAGAGCGAAACGGCGCGGTTTGGCTACTACGTCGTGGTGTCGCTGCTGTTTCAGATGTTCTATACCGTGATCAACCTGCCCTACGCCACCCTCACCGCCGAACTCACCAAAGACTACGACGAACGCACCGAACTCACCGCCTTTCGGCTGGCATCGTCGCTGTTTGGGGCCATTTTTGCCCTGGCCCTGGGCCTAGTGGTGACGCAAAACGTGGCCGACCTGCGCCAGCAGTACCTGCTGCTGGGGGGCATCTGCGCGGTGCTGGCGGTGATTCCGCTGCTGCTGTGCGTGTGGGGCACCTTTCCCTATGCACAGCAACGCGGGGCGCTCCAGCCAGCGGCAACCGATGAGGTGGAGCTGTCGTTTCTGGCTCAAATTAAGGTGGTGTTCGCCAACCGGGCCTTTTTGTTTGTGGTGGGCATCTATCTGTTTGCCTGGCTGGCCCTGCAAATGACCGCCAGCATTATTCCCTTCTACGCCACCTTTTGGATGGGGCTAGACTCGTACTTTTTGGCGGCGCTGCTGGTGCAGGGCACGGCTATTTTGATGATGGTGGTGGTCAACTACCTCAGCCGTCGCCTGGGCAAGCAGGAGGTGTTTTATATCGGGATTGGTACCTGGATCATTGCCCAGATTGCCCTGTTCTTTGTGCAGCCGGGGCAGGTGGCGGCTCTATACCTGCTGTGCATTGTGATTAGCTTTGGGGTGGCCACCGCCTACGTGGTGCCCTGGGCCATGCTGCCCGACGTGATCGAACTAGACGAAATCAAAACCGGCCAGCGGCGGGAGGGGGTGTTCTACGCGTTTATGACCCTGCTGCAAAAGGTGGGCCTGGCCCTGGGCCTGTTTTTGGTCAGCCTGGCGCTGCAATTTTCGGGATTTATCAGCGAGGCGACGGTGCAGCCCGACTCAGCCCTGCTGGCGATTCGAATTTTCATTGGTCCGGTGCCCATGGTGCTGCTGGCGCTGTCGATCCTGCTGGCCCGGTTTTACCCTATTACCCGGCAAATGCACGAAGAAATGCTGCTACAGCTGGCCGAACGCCACCGCGCCGAAGATCAGGCCAGTGCCAATGGTTGATAGAAACCGTTGATACAGACGCTGCAATCCGTTAGCGTTTTACACTAGCGGGGTATACCCCACTTTTTGACCTACCCATGACCCTGGCCCAAATCGCTACCGACTGGGATGCTCTAGCCCAAGCCTTTGGGGCAATTGAAACCATCCGCGACCCCAACCAGCGCGAAAAACTCTCGAAGGACTATTACTACTTCAGCCCGGTGCTGAAGGACCAGCTGGCGGATTTGGTGGCCGACCTGATCGTGCGGCCCACCAGTGAGGCCGAGGTGCTGACGGTGGCCAAGGTCTGCGTCGAGGCGCGGGTGCCCGTGACGGTGCGGGGGGCGGGCACCGGCAACTACGGCCAGTGCATTCCCCTAGAGGGGGGCGTAGTGCTCGACCTGAGCAAAATGAACGCGGTGAAGCGAGTCGAGCCGGGGGTGGCCTGGGTCGAGCCGGGGGCCAAGCTCTCGGCGATTGATAAAGTCACCCGCGAAACCGGCTGGGAGCTGCGCATGTACCCCTCCACCTACCGCACCGCCACCATTGGCGGGTTTATTGGCGGCGGCAGCGGCGGCATTGGCTCGATTATGTATGGGCAGCTGCGCGATCGCGGCAACCTCAACGCCGTGCGCGTGGTCACCTTTGAAGACAATCCCAGGGTGATCGAGCTGCGGGGCGACGCGGTCCACAAGGTCAACCACGCCTACGGCACCAACGGCATTATCACCGAGCTAGAGATGCCCCTGGGGCCAGCCTACCCTTGGGCCGAGGTGATTGTGGTCTTCGATGAATTTATGACCGCCGCCCGCTTTGGTCAGGCCCTGGGCGACGCCGACGGGTTGATCAAAAAACTGATCAGCGTTCACGCCTGGCCGATCCCCAGCTATTTTGCGTCGCTGAAGCCCTACCTGCTCGAGGGCAAAGCGGCGGCCCTGGTGATGGTGGCGGAGCCTTCCCTGGAGCTGTTTGAAGAACTGGTGGCTGAGTTTGGCGGCACCATCACCTACCGCAAGTCGGCCCAGGAGGCCAGCAAAGGCGCACCCCTGGCGGAGTTTACCTGGAACCACACCACCCTCCACGCCCGCAGCGTAGACCCAACCCTCACCTACCTGCAAACCCTGTTTCCCTACGACCCCAAGCTAGAGCGGGTGCGCCACTTCTACGAGCACTTTGGCGACGAGGTGATTATGCACCTGGAGTATCTGCGCATGGGGGGCAACACCATCCCGGCGGCGCTGCAAATTGTGCGCTACTCGACCCCCGAGCGGCTGGCCGACATCATTCGCTACCACGAAGACAATGGGGTGCTGATCGCCAACCCCCACACCTACCTGCTCGAAGACGGCGGCATGAAGCAGGTGGACGCGGTGCAGGTAAACTTTAAAGCCGAGGTTGACCCCTACGGGCTGCTCAATCCCGGCAAAATGCGCGGCTGGCTAGAGCGAGTTGAGGCGAAATAGAGCTGGCTGTGACCATCGAAAGCCCATTTACCGATGAAGATCGAGTTGAGTCGCTGAAGTCAGCCGTTCTGGCGGGGCTCGCGGCTGGGGTAGCGGCGGCAGTGCTGCTGCTGGCTCACCGATGGCCCGCCATGGGGCTGGGCGCGGCCTTAGCATCCCTCAGGGCAGGACTCAGCGGCAGCACCTTTTGGGTGAGCGCCGTTATTGCTGGCCTTTCTGGCGGCCTCTTCGGCATTACCTATCGCTATGCCGTGCGCCAAGACAATAACTCCCAGCTCAAAGCCGGAGTCGTGCTGGCCTTTAGCCTGGTGCGGGGGCTAGCCCTGGTGAATGTAGCGGCGGCGGTGAGCCTGCGGGGCTGGCCGTTTGCAGTGGCGATCGCCGAAAGCCTATTAATCTTCGCCACCGCCGCCACCAGCCTAGAACTCGCCCGGCAGCAGAACTGGGTTAAACCCGTGAAATGAGTTCCCCTGATTGAACAGGGCAAACGGCGTTTGCCCCTACGCAAGCCACCTGTTTGGCATCGGGGTTATACGACTCCCCAAAGGCCAAATTTGTTGCCCCTCGTTCCAATGCTCTGCATTGGAATGCTCGTCGGAGGCTCTGTCTCCTCAAAGGAGCGGCAGAGCCGCAAGACCAGGATGCCCAAGCGGAGCTAGGGCACCAGGGTGAGTGCTGTGATTTAGATACTGTACCGATGCGCTAAAATTCTTTGCGCCAGGGCCAAGGACTGGGGCCGACTGAGTTTACCCTGGGCGGTTCTAGGGAGGTCGCTGACCAGAATCCACTGCTTGGGTAGTTTGTAGGGGGCTAGCTGCGATCGCAGTCGTTCAGCTAGATCATTCAGCGGCATTGGAGAATCCATCACCACCAGGGCGCAGAGCTGCTGACCCCAGCGATCGCACTCCAGCCCCACCACACAGGCATCGCCCACCGCCCCCGTCGCCAGCAGCGCCGCCTCAATTTCCTCCGGGAAGACATTCTCACCACCCGTAATGATTTTGGTGCTGCTGCGCCCGACGATGTGCAGATAGCCCCCTGCATTGAGATAGCCCACGTCATCGGTCACAAATGGCTCTCCCCCCGTAGGGTGGGCACTGCCCACCACCAAATCCACGTCACCAGCACAACCCCCATTCCCCATCCCCGTAGGGTGGGCACTGCCCACCACAATCCCCCCGCCGCCGCCCAAATACCCCTGGGCCAGGGACCTAGCCCAAATCACCACCCGCCCCGGCTGCCCCGTTGGCTGCGCCTGCCCCTGGTCGTTAAAAATCGTAATACTGGCATGGGGCAACGGTCTGCCGCTGCTGCGCTGCCCCGCCAAAAACTCCTCTGGCAAGAGCGTGGCCACCTGGGCGGCGGTTTCGGTCATGCCGTAGGTGAGCGCCACGGGGATGCCCAAAGCCTGAGCCTGGTCTAGGAGAGACTTTCCCGCCGGAGCGCCCCCTAGCAATACCGCCCTGAAACTCCGCAGCCAGGGGATAAACTCACCGCCCAGAGCCAGCAAAGCTTGCAGCTGAGTCGGCACCAGCGACAGAAATCCATCGGGGGGCAAGGGCAAGAATTCGCCTCGTTTGAGGTCGCCGTAGGGCTGGAGCGCGAGCTGCCCCCCGGTAGCCAGCACCCGCAGCGCCTGCATCAGCCCGCTGACGTGAAACAGCGGCAGCACGCAGTAGGCGTGAACGTGCTCAACCCCAAAGTGGGCGCAAAAGCCCTCTACAGAGACCCTTAGCCTCTCCCAACTGTGAATTGCAAACTTGATCTGCCCCGATGAACCGCCCGTGGGAATCAGAAGTTGCCCCGGCTCTCCCTCGGCTACTCGGCAGGGATAGGCCGCAATGCTCGGTACCAGGGAATTACCCCAGGCGGGAGCGACCAGAGCCTGCACCTGGTGACGTTCGTTCTCGCCCCAGCGTGAGTTAGCCAAAACCACAGTGCAACCCTCTGACCAAGCCGCCAAACAGGCCGCCAAAAACTGCCTTGGGTCAGGCTCGGCGATCAAAACGCTGGGCCTGTATGAACCGCAGAATTCTCTGTACTCAGCAAAAACAGGGATGAGTTTTTCTAGACAGTGCCAAAACTCCTGACGGCTAGGGCCGATCAGCCAGTTGTCGCCCCAGCGGCTCTGAAGCAGCGCTTTTAGAGTCTGTCCCATAGGTCAGCGGGGGTGAGGGTATCCCAATCGTCATCGAACCAACCCTGGGTGCCAAAGCCCAGCGCTGGGGCAGGGCAGGGAGAACAGCGAGCGGCGAGCGCCAGGGCGGCCCGTCGTCCGATCGCTGTTTCAAAGGCAGAGGAAAAGACGAGGCGGGGCCGATGCTGTTGGCAGAAGGCTTGAAGCCGCTGGGGCGAACCGGCGATCGCAGGCTTGACCACAAACACCCCTCGCCAGCCCTCTGCCCAGCAGGCTTCTAGCTGAGCCACTGTAGCGACCGACTCATCCAGGGCGATCGCCGTTTGATACCGCTCTCCCAGGGCTCTCATCGCCTCTAACTGATCGGGGGGCAACGGCTGCTCCAGGTATTCGACAGTGGCCCACTGGGAATTGTCATTGATGCGATCGCAGGCCGTCAACCATTGTTCAGCTTGGGCCAGACTCAGCCCCCCATTGGCATCCAGCCGCAGTTGGGTGGAGCTAGGCAGGTCTTGCACCAATTGCTCCAGCCAGCGGATTTCATCAGTGACGGGATGCAGGCCAATTTTCCACTTCAGGGTGCCATGGCCCTGGGCCAAGCGCTGGGGCGCAATGTCTAAGACAGATGCGCCAGCGGGCAGAAGACCACAGATAGCTGAGATCGCCGGTTCTTTCCCCACGTTCTCTTCGGTCAAATCGGCCAGAGCAGATTCTAGCCCAAACTGAGTCGCCGGGAGGGCATCGGGAACGTCTCCCCCCCGCCACTCGCCAGCGCAACAAAACGTCAGGGCTGCTGCCACCGATTCGCTGCCAAACCACGGTATGGGAGCCACCTCGCCGTAGCCCAATCGCCCCAGGCCATCCCTCAGGCAAATCAGCAGCCCCTCTCGCCACCCCCACGGCCCGTGGGCGGTGTGCAATGGCTGAGCAAACCGCCGTCGGTAGGGCCGCACCGCCAGTTCAATGCCCATTTATCCTTCAGCCACCCCCGGCAAGTCCAAAACCCAAAACCCAAGACCCAAGACCCTACCGAGCACCCAGCCAAAACCCCAGGGTCAGCAGCACACCGCTCCAAAAGTGAAAGCCAATGGCAAAAAACTTGGCGTTAAAGACCCGCTCCGGCTGGTCGTGAAAGCGGGTCACGTGGCGGCTAAGCCGCCAGGCCGAGAGGGCACTTAAAAACACCAGCGCCGTCCAGATTGGAAGTATGCCTAGGAGAATACCGAGGGCTGCGATCGCAAAAAACACCGCACACAGCACGGGCACCAGCGCCGCCCCCCGTTTGGTGCCCAGGCGCACAATCGGCGATCGCTTGCCCGCCGCCAGGTCGTCGTCTACCTGGTGAAAGTGCGAGCAAAACAACACCAGCGTCGTGCTCAACCCCAACATCACCCCCGCCATCTGGCTGCCCCCCGACCAACTCTGGGTCTGGCTGTAGTAGGCCGCCCCCATAGCCAGCGGCCCAAAGCTCAAAAAACACAGCACCTCCCCCAGCCCCTGGTAGCCCAGGCGAAAGGGCGGCCCTTGGTACATGTAGCCCAGCCCGCAGCAGAGTAGAACGATTCCCAGCACCGTGGGATCTTGCTGAGTGAGGGCGATCGCCACAATACCGGCGATGCCCAAGCCCAAACACAGGTTCGCCAGGACAAAAACCAATCTTCGATTGCGCGTGAGATTGACGACCGAATGCGCCTTATTCACATCGATGCCAGTTTCAGCGTCAAACACATCATTACTGAGGTTTTCCCAGGCCAAAATAAGCACCGCTGCCATCGCAAATAGCGCAAAAATACCGCCGTCAAACTGGCCGGTTTCGGCGTAGGCGATTGCGCTGCCCACCACCATCGGCATAATGGCAACGCTATACATAGGTGGCTTTATGGCCGCTAGCCAGAGTTTACGGGCAGCAGGGTCTACCGATTGGGTGGTCATAGCACTGTAATTACTCCAGACCCAGCATATCGCTTAGGTGGGACGTGGCTATGGCCAAATTCTCCACTCCAGTCAGGGCCAATCAGGAGAAACACGTAGGCAAAAGCCTTAAAAGTTACGTAAAAATCCATAGAAAATTGTCAATTTAGTCTGTGCATATTAAAGCCACAGACATCTGTCAAGTCGAGCGGAGTCTGGTGCATCTCATATATTTAGGAGACTTTACCTATGTCCAGTCGAGGCTTAAATCTGTGTACCCTGGCCGGCCATGTCGCCGCTGACCCTCAAATGCGTTCTATTGAGCGTAAAGCTGGCGGCAGCACCCAGGTCGCCAACCTGACCATCTACGTCGACCGCATCCCCAGCCGCAAAGAGAGCGACAGCTTCACCGTCGACATCACCGTGTGGGAAGACTCCGCCGCCTGGCGCAAGCTCACCTATGTCAAGAAAGGTTCACTAATTATCGCCAGCGGTGCGATCGACGCCTCCCCTTACGTCAGCAAAGCCGACTCCCAGCCCAGGGCCGGCCTACAGCTCAAGGCCAACGACATCTTTTTAGACTCTTCCCCTAAGGCCGAAGACCCTAGCCCCACGGCCACCCCGGCCCAAGCGCCCAGGACACTGGCCACGGCAGAGTTCTAACATCAGCTATGCTGCCGGGCTGGGGGCGGTGCGATCGCGACACTATCGATCCACCGCCTGAGCCAGCAGCGCTAGAATCCACGGAGAGAGCGCCGTGGGTTGAGAGCAAGGATGCGGATTTCCGCATCCTTTTTTGATTTTGGGCTGCGGCTCAGCCGTCTGTCACCTGCCGCCTGCGATAGCTCAGCAGCCAGCTCACCATCGTCGCCCGCCGGGTCAGCCGAGGAATCAGCTGATCTAGGGTGTAGCCCTTAAACCCCAGTTCTTCCTTGAGCAGTTGTTTGTCTTCTTTGGGAATCGAGCGGGTCAGCTGCACCGTCGCCGGGCGACTCTCAATAAAGTTTGGCGGCTCTGGAAATTTTTCGGCCCAGGCAGGCTCTACCGCTGAGCTATCCCACCCAGCCGAGGTTTCACGATAGCCCAGGCCCTCCCACACCAATCGATTCACGGTGTCATCGTCAATTTTGTCGTTGAGAATGGCCCACAGGGTCTCGTCGGTTATTGGAGTCATAGGAAAGTTATCCACCTGGCTAACTGCCACTGGGTTGAGCAAACCACCATCAATCTTAAACGTTTGCCCAGCCGTCTTGAATTACCCCCTGCGCCTGGGTTTGCGTCGCCTGCGCCGAGTCTTCCATTCCCCTGGCACCGATCCACTTGTCGATCCCGTCACATTCTGGCTCCAAAACACACCTAATGATCACAACCATTAGTTAGTAACTGTGCTAGCGATCATCATGCTTTTAGCCTAGAGGACCCCACCATGCAACGCCCCCGCCGCCCCCACCATTTGCTCAGCCTCACCTTCAGCCTGATCAAGTACTTTTTGCTCGGGCTAGCGGGCTGCACAATTGCCTACGTCATCGCCCTGGTGCTCGACTTATCTCCGGTGGCTGGGGCGATCGTGTTTCTTCTAGAGCAGGTTTTGCTGCGATCGCTCGTGCTGTTGGGCTGCCTTTGGGCGATCGCCGTCATCCACGAGTCAGCCCGCTCCTAGTCCTAGACTAGACCTACTAGTAGGTCTTTGGAACGTTAAGGGAATGGTGCATCCCACTGCATCACTCATCCGCCAACGTCTTGCCGAATCATCGCCCAATCAGCAGCGGAAAGCGCAATACATAGCGGATCACGGCTGCGGTGCCGCGGGGACCGACCGTCATCCACAAGATGCCCAGGGTGATCAGCGGCATGCTCAGGTAATACACCAGTCCCCGGTGAAGCCAGCCCCCCAGAGGCCGTCCACGGAAGTAGCGCAGCACAGCTTTCCCGATCAAGACCGCAGTGAGCAGCCCATGTAGCCAAACCAGCAGGGTGAACGCATAAACCGCGGCTGTGAGCTCGATCCAGGGTCCCCGGATAAGTAGGCTAGTGCCCAGGACACACACCGCTGCCATGGGCCAAGAGACAGGGCCAACCAATACAAGGGTGCGATCCCACGAGCGATAGAAACGAGCCATGGTTGTACCCCCTAGGAGCAGACTAGGAGCAGACGAGGGCAGATGGGAGTAGACGTTTTCTCTATCATGGAGACATGGAGACACCGAAGACGTTCAGCAGCCCTGGTTGGACAGTACGCCTACCGGCTGCGGCTGCGAGGCAGACTATAGAATCTTGACTACCTCTATAATCGCTTTGCCCACGACGATGGAGTCTAGCATGGCAGACCTGCGCGACTGGTTTGCTGGCCGGGTAGCGGTGTTGGCCACCATGCACCGCAAAGAGCAAGCGATCACCCCCCTCCTCGAAGCGCATTTGGGGGTCATCGTCACTGTGCCCCCTGGCTTTGATACCGACAGCTTTGGCACCTTTACGGGCGAGGTCAAGCGCCCGGCCGACCAACTCGCCACCGCCCGGCTCAAGGCCGAGGCCGCCTTGGCGGGTACGGGGGCAACCCTGGCGATCGCCAGCGAGGGCAGCTTTGGGCCGCACCCCCAGATTCCCTTTGTGCCCTGCGATCGCGAGATGGTCATGTTGTGCGATCACCAGCATCAGCTAGAAATCGTCGGCGAATGCCTCTCCACCGACACCAACTACCGCCAGCAGGTGGTGCGCAACTGGTCCGAAGCCGAAGCCTTTGCCGCCACTGTAGATTTCCCCAGCCATGGGCTGATCGTCCGGGCCGATGAAACGACCAATGGAATGGCCAACGGCACCATCGTCGCCAAGGACATCACCGCTGCCGAGGAACTGGCAGCGGCGGTGGCAGCGGCCCTTCAGCAGTCTGCTAACGGCACGGCACGGCTAGAAACCGACATGCGCGCCCTCTACAACCCCACCCGGTTAAAGGTGATTGCCCAGGCCACAGAGCACCTGCTTCAGGTTGTTTCCCAGACCTGCCCCACCTGCGGCTGCCCTGGCTTTAGGGAGGTGAAGCGGTGGCCTGGGCTGCCCTGTGGTCTGTGCGGTACTCCCACCCTGCTGACTATGCGGGTGCGCCACCAGTGCCAGCGGTGCGCCTATCAGCAAGATGGCCCCCCCGCTGATTTGCCCCCCAAGGCCGATCCCAGCCAATGTCCCTACTGCAACCCCTAGCTCTGCAAATAGACCTCCGAGGTTTTGAAAACCTCGGAGGTCTGGGTTTTATCCGTCAAGATCTCCGAGTTCTTGAAGAACTCGGAGATCTGAATTCCCTGCACTTGGCGACCCCCCGCCCCCCGCTCTTTCCGCTAATGTTAAGGAGTATAAACAACGCTGAATTATCCCAAGAGGCCCTACCGTGACCACCGTTTTGGCTACCCCCACAATTCAGACCTGGCAATGGCAGGGGTTCTCCATTCGCTACCAGCACATCGGCACTACCGGCACCCCGGTGCTGTGCATCCACGGATTTGGGGCCTCTAGTGACCACTGGCGCAAGAATTTACCGGCCTACGGTGAAACTCACCAGGCCTATGCGATCGACCTGTTGGGCTTTGGCCTCTCCGACAAGCCCGCCCCCAACCAGCCCCTGGCCTACACCTTCGAGACCTGGGGCCAGCAAATTCTCGACTTTTGCCGCGAGGTGATCGGTCAGCCCGCCTACCTGGTGGCCAACTCCATCGGCTGTATCGTCGCCCTCCAGGCCGCTGTGGATGGTTCTGAATGGGTCAAGGGCGTGGTCATGCTCAACTGCTCGATTCGCCTGCTGCATGAGCGCCGCCGGGCCGAGATTCCTTGGCACCAGCGGCTCAGCACCCCCGTCGTGCAAAAACTGTTGGGCTACGCCCCCGCCGGGCGCTTCTTTTTTGCCCGCATTGCCCAGCGCAAGGTAATTCGCAATTTGCTGGGGCAGGCCTACCACCGTCCAGAAACCGTTACCGAAGAGCTGATCGAGGCCATTCTGGCCCCGGCCCTCACCCCCGGTGCTGCTGACGTGTTTTTGGCCTTTGTGCGCTACTCCCAAGGCCCCCTGCCCGAAGACCTGCTGCCGTTAGCCCATTGCCCGGTGTGGATTATCTGGGGTCAAGATGACCCCTGGGAGCCGGTGGCCCTGGGCCGCAAATTGGCCGACTTTCCGGCGGTGAGAGCGATGGAAGAATTGCCCGGTGTGGGCCATTGCCCCCAGGATGAAGCCCCTGAGCTGGTGAATCCGTTAGTGCTAGGGTGGCTGGGAGAGGTCGAATTTGTTGGAGCTTGATGTCGTCTAGACGTCCATGCTGGCTGCAAACCCGGCAGTGGCTGCCAATCCTGGGCCAATTCGCCATTCTCAGCACAGCTTGATTTCTAAAGTGTCTCTAAAGGAAGCCTGCGATCGCAGGCTTCCTCCCTACCATAAAGACAATTCCAGCAAAATACTCCCAGGGGATTGTCGCCCTCTCTAGACGCCGCAGACCTGCCCCCGCAATGGAACAAGAAAGGAACCCTACGATGGCCGACTACCAACCCGCCGACTCTGCTTTTGCCCTTGATCGCGACTGCAAGACCCTGGCCCGCCACGTGCTCGAACAGCTGCACAGCTTTGGCCCCGAGGCCCAAGACCTCAGCGCTCTGATGAGCCGCATTGCCCTGGCCGGCAAAATCATTGCCCGCCACCTCAGCCGCGCCGGGCTAATGGAGTCGGCCCTGGGCTTTACTGGCGAAACCAATATCCAGGGCGAAGCCGTCAAGAAGATGGATATCTACGCCAACGATGTGTTTATCTCGGTGTTTAAGCAGAGCGGCCTAGTGTGCCGCCTGGCCTCTGAGGAAATGGACAAGCCCTACTATATTCCCGAAAACTGCCCCATTGGCCGCTACACCCTGCTCTACGACCCCATCGACGGGTCATCTAATGTCGACATCAACCTCAACGTCGGCTCGATCTTCTCCATTCGCCGTCAGCAGGGCGACGACCTCGACCAAACCGGGGCCGACCTGCTGCAAGACGGCCACCAGCAGCTGGCGGCGGGCTATATTCTCTACGGCCCCAGCACCATCTTGGTCTACTCCATTGGTAAGGGGGTGCACTCCTTTGTGCTCGACCCCAGCCTGGGCGAGTTTATCCTGTCCACCGAGAATATCCAGACCCTGGCCCACGGCCCCACCTACAGTGTCAACGAGGGCAACTTCTGGCAGTGGGAAGACTCCATCCGCGACTTTACCCGCTACGTGCATCGTCACGACGGCTACTCGGCCCGCTACACCGGGGCACTGGTGGCCGATTTCCACCGCATTCTCACCCAGGGCGGCGTGTTTCTCTACCCCGGCACCACCAAAAAGCCCGAGGGCAAGCTGCGGCTGCTCTACGAAACCGCGCCCCTGGCCTTTTTGATCGAGCAGGCGGGCGGGCGGGCCAGCACCGGCACCGAAGAGATTATGGCGGTGGTGCCGGGCGAGATTCACCAGCGCACTCCCTTTGTGGTGGGCAGCAAAGACGATGTTGCCTTGGTAGAGTCGTTCATTCAAGACCACAGCCGTCGCCAGGGTACGCTACTGACTCAAGAGAGCTAGGGGTACGGCGGGAGATCGCCCCGGCTGTTAAACCAGACTTAAGCTGATTGGGCAAAACTATGGTTGGATGCGCCCGCTGCGATATGTCCAGTGATCAGATTTGGTTACTTTCAATACCATTTTGGGCGGGTTAATTAAGACTGTCTATAGTCTCACCTGGTTTGTAAAATCTGCTGTCAATATAGATTTCGACTTCTGCTACACCAAGTCCAGCTCGAAGTCTATAGTTTTTCCCCAGGCAGAACTCCACCTCAACGAGGTTTATCCATAGTCCTGCTATCCCCAAACCCTGATATTCCCAAGTTCTGTCCTCCCAAAGGCGCCCTCGCCGTCGCTGTCTCAGCATCAATCCTGTCAGAGCTGATTTACTAACGTTTATTTCCCCCGCTTATGGTGTCCTTGCTTGACAATCCGTTGCGTGCCGGTCTTCAGCAAGACCGCATCCCCGAGCCTCAGATTCTGGTCATTTTTGGGGCCTCGGGCGACCTCACCCAGCGCAAAATTGTGCCCGCTATTTATCAGATGCGGCGCGAGCGGCGGCTGCCTCCAGAGCTGACCATCGTCGGCGTCGCCCGGCGCGAGTGGAGCCACGAATTTTTTCGTGAGCACCTGCGCGAAGGAGTAGAAGAATTTGGCAACGGTCTAGGCCATGAGGCGATTTGGAATGACTTTGCTCGGGGATTGTTCTATTGCCCCGGCGACATCGATAACCCCGACTCTTACCAAGCCCTCAAAACCCTTTTAGCTGAGATCGACGAGACCCGGGGTACCAAGGGCAACCGGGTGTTTTATCTCTCGGTGGCACCGCGCTTCTTTGGCGAAGCCACCCAGCAGCTGGGCGCAGCGGGCATGCTGGCAGACCCCGACAAGCAGCGGCTGATCATCGAAAAGCCCTTTGGTAAAGACCTGTCTTCGGCCCGAGTGCTCAACCGAGTCGTGCAGGATGTGTGCAACGAGCGGCAGATTTACCGCATCGACCACTATCTGGGCAAGGAAACCGTTCAAAACCTGATGGTGTTTCGCTTTGCCAACGCTATTTTTGAGCCGCTGTGGAACCGCCAGTTTGTCGACCACGTACAAATCACCGTGGCCGAAACCGTGGGTCTAGAGGGCCGGGCGGGCTACTACGAAACCGCCGGTGCCCTGCGCGACATGGTGCAAAACCATCTGATGCAGCTGTTTTGTCTCACGGCCATGGAAGCGCCCAATACCTTGGATGCCGACGCCATTCGCAACGAAAAAACTAAGGTGTTGCAGGCCACTCGGCTGGCCGACACCGAAGATATCAGCCAGTGCGCCGTGCGGGGTCAGTACTCCCCTGGGTGGATGAAGGGACAGTCGGTACCCGGCTACCGAGAAGAGGAGGGGGCTAGCCCCGAGTCAACTATGCAAACCTTTAGCGCCATCAAGCTCGAAATTGACAACTGGCGCTGGAAAGGGGTGCCCTTTTACATGCGTACCGGCAAACGCATGCCCAAAAAGGTGAGCGAGATCTCCATCCACTTTAACGAAGTGCCCCACCTGATGTTTCAATCGGCGGCTCAGCAGATGAACCACAACGTGCTGGCTCTGCGCATTCAGCCCGACGAAGGCATCTCCATGCGCTTTGAGGTCAAGACGCCGGGTAACTCTCTGCGGACGCGATCTGTGGATATGGACTTTCGCTACGATGCCGCCTTTGGCCAGGCCAACACTGACGCCTACGCCCGCCTAATCGTCGACTGCATGCTAGCTGACCAAACCCTATTTACTCGAGGTGACGAGGTCGAGGCTTCGTGGCGACTGCTGACCCCGCTGCTCGAAGTCTGGGACGCCCCCGCTGACCCCAAGGCGATCCCCATGTATGAGGCCGGTACCTGGGGGCCAGTGGAAGCCGAGTTTTTGCTCAACAAAGATGGTCGTCGCTGGCGACGATTGTAGGCAAACGTTTGGAGACAACCGTTGCAGAGGTCGTTAGTGATGGTGGGTAATGTCCACCCTACGGCTGCCCAAGTCTTACTCCCTACCCATCCACCCCTTACCCATCCACCCCACAATTCCTATGACAACTACGCCTATCGTTGCGCTGCAAAAGCCAAAGGACATCTCCCTAGACGAGATTGAGTCAGAACTGCACAGCATTTGGCACCAGCAGGACTCAGGGGCAGCTACCCCCATGGCGACCCGCGCCACCACCTTCAGCATGGTGATCTACGAGCCTGAAGAAGTGCAGCAGGTTTTGGCAGCCCTAGGCTATTACACCGGCTTTATCGACAGCAACCACGGTCCTCAGACCCGCGATGCCATTCGCCAGGCTCAGATAGCCTACGACCTCAGGGTGACAGGCCGCCTCGACCCACCCACCCTGACTCGGATCCGGCAGGAGTATGCCCAGCTGTCTGACAGCAAAAGACAGTATTCTAACCTCGACCAGCGCGGCTTTAGCCTCAGCGAGTCGATTTCGGCCCACAACCCCTGCCGGATCATTAGCCTTTGCCCCACCTTTGGCGAAGACACCGGGGTGACGGCCCAGGTGTCGGTATACTGCCCGGTACAGAAAAAAACCTCGGGTAACCTGGTGTGCTGTGAGTACATCAACCTGCGGGGTACCAAGGCCGCCCTAGAGCGGGTGAGCGACCTGATTGCCTCCCTGACCCTGCCAGAATTACCCAAATTTGTGTGGTGGAAGGCGACTCCCAGCCCCGAGCAGCTGATTTTTCAGAAACTGGCCAAGTCAAGCAACTGCATTATTGTCGATTCGAGCTATTTTAGCGATGCCGAGGCTGAGCTGCAGACCATGCAGGAGCTCATGGAGGCCAAAACCTACATTGCCGACCTCAACTGGCACCGTCTGGCTCCCTGGCAGGAGCTGACCGCCGCCGCCTTTGACCCCCCTGAGCGGCGCGAGTCGCTGGTCAGCGTAGACCGCATTAGCATTGACTATGAGCAGGGCAATGCGGCCCAAGCACTGCTATACCTGGGCTGGTTTGCCAGTCGACTGGGCTGGCAGCCGATTGATTATGTAGAAGAAGGCGGCATCTACAACATTAAGAAAATCCATTTCAAAGGTCCTAACGATTTGGCCATTGAAGCAGAACTGGCGGGCATTCCGGTGGCCGACCTGGGCGAGGTGGTCGGAGATTTAACTGGGCTGCGGCTCAACTCCACCGACCTCAATGCCAACTGCTGCACTATTTTGTGCTCTGAGACCATGGGCTGCATGCGCATGGAAGCGGGGGGCGGTGCCCAGGCCTGTCAGGTGGAGCAGGTGACGGCCCTGACCGACCAAAAAGCCGATTTTATGCTGGGGCAGCAGCTGCAGCGCTGGGGTGAAGATGTGCTCTATGAAGAGAGCCTGGCCATGGTGGCACAGATCATGAATCTGTTGCAGGGGTGACGGTGAGAGGGTTTGTGGTTAAAGGGGCAAGGTTGAACCGCAAACCCGGAAGCTAAACCAGCAAAGATGCACCAGATCCCTTACATTGGCAAACAGTTTCATGAAAAGCGCTGTTGATGTTGCCCCTAACTGCCGCTGGAGAACCCCTGCTCGTAGGGCAAACTCAGCTCTTACTGCTGCCTGACCGGGCGATTTATATCGAGGATTTGGGGGCACTGCTAGTCTCCGATGTGCACCTGGGCAAGGCGGAGACATTTCAGCACCACGGGCTACCGGTGCCCAGCCAGGTTAACGATGCCACCCTCCAGCGGCTGGTGGGGCTGTGCGCTCAGTACAGCCCAGAGCATCTGTGGATTTTAGGCGACCTGTTCCACGGGCATGAAGGCATGGTCGATGGGGTAATCGATGCCTGGCTGAGGTTTTTGAACCACACCCAGGTGAGCGCCCACCTGATTCTCGGCAACCATGATCGCCGTCTGCAAGACACCCTCAGCCAGCTCTCGGTAGACTGCTTTGTTGACGCGGTGGAGGTGGAGGGGGTGCTGTTTAGCCATGAGCCAGATGTAGACGGTGAGCGGCTCAATATCTGTGGCCACATTCACCCCTGCTTTAGACTGACCATGGGCTGCGATCGCCTACGATTGCCCTGTTTCTACTGGCAGCCCCGGCAGCAGCGGCTGACGCTACCCTCCTTTGGGGAGTTTACCGGCGGTTACGACATCGCCCTGGCGGCAGGAGAGACTGCCTACGTGGTGGCGGAGGGGGCGGTGGTGGGGTTTGAGGGGTAGGGGTAGGTTGGATTTTGGCGGGCGGGGCGGTTGGAGCCAGGGAAGTGAGGGGGTGAAGGGGTGAAAGGGTAAATGGAGATGAAATTCTTCGCCCAGAACCTCTTTTGGGTTGGCCTGCTGTGCCAATCTAAAATCCCCCCTCTAAGATCAAAAACCTCTTAGGGCCAAACGTTATGCTAGATCTCTGGGTTTCCTGAGGGGGCAAAGCTATGACTAAGTCCAAAGCATGGATGGCAGTGGCGATCTGTAGTGTTGTTGTCGCACTGGCAGCAATTGTCTACGGACAGCGCAACGGTACCACCGAGGGGGTGCCCCCTATTGCAGAGGAACAGATTGAGGAGCAGCCGGTGGTGATCGACCCCGCAGAGCCGGCCCCAGGAACAGCTCCAGCCCCAGGGACAGGCGCAGCTCCGACCCCGAGTCCGCCAGAGCCTGGGGTTGGGGGCACGGGCCAGGCGGTGAACCCGCCCCAGGCGGCGCAGCTGATCGCCAGCCAGCCCGGGTCCCAGATCAATCTGCGATCGCAGCCCACCACTTCCTCCGATGCCAGGGGTTATGGGGTAGTAGGCGACCCAGTACAACTGCTGCGATCAGTCGACCGCAGCGACGGCACCTGGTATTTTGTCAAATTTGACGAATCTGGGGCCGAGGGCTGGATTCGCAGCGACTTTATCAACACCGCTGGGCGGGCGACCCCCCTGTCAGATCGGGCCAGCCAGAGCAGCACCTGCGAAGGGTTGATGGAAGCCATGACCTTCACCGCCTTCTATGACGCCAATGGCTTTCACCTGGTGCGCTTTGTCAATTTAGAAACGCGCAACACCTTTGACGGCACCCTCCAACGCCAGGGCAGCAGCAACCAGGGGCAGCCTCTCTACCAGGGCACCATGAGCCCACCCACCGGCGGCAGCTATCCCATAGAGCTGACCGATCTGTCGGGGGGCACCCCCCGCAGCGGCTCGGAGGTGGCGATAGATTATGAAGGCATCGAGGGTACAGGCACTTGTCGCTAAAGGCGCACTTGCGATCGCCGCGCTGATAAGATTGGAGCGTGCCGCCCCAAAGCAGGAGTCCCCATGGCCCAAGAATTAAACCCTGAAGAGCAGCAGGAGCTAGACAACCTGCGGCAGGTAATTGAACAGGCGATCGCCGATGGGGTGCTCACCCAAGCCGAGCGCGATGCCATCACCGCCGCCATGAAAGCCGACGGTAAAGTCACCTACGAAGAGCTAGAGATTGTGCGGCAGCTCGTTTCCGCCAAGGTGGCCAGCGGCGAGCTACGAATCGAAGGCTAGGGCTATGACTGAAGACCTCAACCCCCCGGATCCGCAGGATTTAGACGCCCTGAGGCAGATAGTTGAGCAGGCAACCGCTATCGGTTTGGTCACCCAGGCCGAGCTCGATGACATCTTCGCCGACACGGCAACTGGCCTTACCTACGATGAAGCAATACTTCGGCTTCACCACCTGTTGAGGGGCGAGACGACCGCTGGCGAGCCCAATCCCGAATAATCGGTGATTGCGCCCTTAATCTACTACTCCCTACCCCTATCCATCGGTTCGCCTATTTCGATGGCTTCTTCCCCTTTACCGACATCTACAGCGGTGGTGCACGAGTGGCTGGTCAGCCGCGCCGGGTCTGAAAAAGTGGTCGAGCAAATGCTGCAGGTGTGTCCCCAGGCTGATGTGTTCAGCCTAGTGGAATTCCTGGAGCCCGAGGCGCGATCGCTCTTGCCCCCCGGTACCGAGGCTCATACCTCCTTCATTCAAAACCTGCCCTGGGCGCGGCGGCACTTTCGCCAGTACCTACCGCTAATGCCCCTGGCAATCGAGCAGTTTGACCTTTCGGCCTACGACCTGGTGGTTTCCAGCAACCACGCCGTCGCCAAGGGGGTGATCACCCGCCCCCACCAGCTCCACGTCAGCTACGTGCATACCCCCATCCGCTACGCCTGGGACTTGCAGCAGCAGTACCTACAGCAGGCAGGGCTGACCAGCGGCGTCAAAGGCGGTCTCACCCGGCTGATTTTGCACTACCTGCGCCTGTGGGATCTGGCTGCGGCCCACCGGGTGGACTGCTTTGTCGCCAACTCCCGCTACGTAGCCCGCCGGATTTGGAAAACCTACCGTCGCCCCGCCACGGTGATCTATCCGCCTGTGGCCATCGACCGCTTTCGCTGGGATCGACCACGGGAAGACTTCTACCTCACGGTGTCGCGCTGTGTCCCCTATAAGCGAGTTGACCTCACTGTGGCGGCCTTTAACCAGCTGGGTCTGCCCCTGGTGGTGATTGGCGATGGCCCTGCCCTGGGGGAGCTACAAAAAGTCGCCCAGGCCAACATTAGCTTTCTGCGGAACCCGACTGACGCGGTGGTGTCAGATTATATGGAGCGCTGCCGAGGATTTGTGTTTCCAGCGGAAGAAGATTTTGGCATCACGGTGGTGGAGGCCCAGGCAGCGGGGGCACCGGTAATTGCCTACGGCAAAGGGGGCTGTGCAGAGACAGTCCTAGACGGTAAAACCGGAGTGCTGTTTCACCACCAGAGCGTCGAGCACCTGGTGCAGGCGGTGCAGTATTTTGACCAGCATCGGGCTATATTTGCCGTTGAGCCCATTCGTCAGCGGGCCGAAGCTTTCTCTGAACTAAGGTTCCGCCAAGAATTAACGGCCTATTTGAGCCAAAAGTGGCTGAAATTTCAGCGGGGCGATGAATTAGAGTAGTGTCGGTGTTGCAGGAGTATTGGGGAAATTTATGTTTCCTCTAGAACGCACAATTCAGCCGGTCCTATTGTCGTTGAGGATGTCGACCCGATCGCTGCCGATGGTGGGACTGCTCGGGGCGGCTGATTTGCTCGCCCTATCACTGGCAGGCACCGCGGGCGTCTATCTGCGCCTAGCCCTGGGGGGAGCTTACTTACCCGGTCTCTACGGGCAGCTGTGGCCGATTTTGACGGTGTTTTTGCTGGCCTACGCAGCGGCGGGGCTGTACCCAGCGGTGGGGCTCAGCCCAGTGGACGAGCTGCGCCGGATTTGCCTGTCTACCACCTTTACCTATCTGGTGCTGGGGGCGGGGTTGTTTTTGACCCGTGAGAGCGAAACCTATTCGCGGGGGGTGTTCTTAATCACCTGGGTGCTGTCGCTGCTGCTGGTGCTGCTGGGCCGTTTTTTGGTCAGGCAGGTGTTTGCCCGCTGCCCGTGGTGGGGCTATCAGGTGCTGATTTTGGGGGGCGGACGCACGGGGGAATTGGTGATTCAGACGCTCAAAAATCAGCCCAGTTTCGGCCTCAAACCGGTGGCCGTACTCGATGATGAACTCCCCCCCGGCAGTGCGATTGGCGACGTGCCAGTGCTGGGGTCGCTGGCGATCGCCCCCCGTCTCGCCCGCAAGCACGACATTCACTACGCCATTGTGGCCATGCCCGGGGTCGAGCGGGAGCAGTTGCTAAAGATCGTAGAGCGCTATGGCCGTACCTTTCCCCACCTGATGATGATTCCCGACCTGTTTGGGGTGGCCAGTCTATGGGTCAGCTCAAAAGACCTCGGGGGGATTTTAGGGTTGGAAATTCGTCAGCAACTCCTGTTGCCCGGGCCCCGTCTGATCAAAGCGCTGCTCGACATTGTGCTGACTCTGATAGTGGGCGTTGCCACACTGCCGCTGGTGTTCACCATCGCCATTCTGGTGAAGCTGGATGCGCCGGGGCCAATTTTCTACGGTCAGCCGCGCCTGGGGCAAAACAGCGTGCCGTTTACGGCCTGGAAGTTTCGGTCGATGGTGCCCAACGCCGACCAGGTGCTAGAGCGCTACTTTGAAGAAAATCCGGCGCTGCGATCGCAGTGGGAGCGCGACCACAAACTTCGCTACGACCCCCGTATCACCGGCATCGGGCGGTTTTTGCGGCGCACTAGCTTAGACGAGCTGCCTCAGCTGTGGAACGTGCTGCGGGGAGAGATGAGTCTAGTCGGCCCGCGCCCCATTGTGCAGGAAGAGATTTTTCGCTACGCCGACAAGTACAGTCTTTACGCTAAGGTGTTGCCTGGCCTCACCGGGCTGTGGCAGGTGTCAGGGCGCAACAACGTGTCCTACGATGAGCGGGTTAACCTCGATGCTTACTATGTGAGAAACTGGTCAGTCTGGCTAGACATCTACATATTGCTCAGGACTATTTGGGTAGTTGTGATTGGCGATGGAGCCTACTAGGGTGAATAAGCTCAGGGTAAGGCTGACCCTAGAGCAGCTGATTTTAGCCAGCCTGGTGACGCTGCCTTACGTGATCTACGCCGCGATTCTAACCCTGGCCAGTTTCTTAGTGGTCAGTCTGCGTCGCTGGCGTGGTGAGATCTGGCGGCTGCTCTACAACCAGGGCTGGGTGTGGCTCGCCCTGGGGTTAGGTATTGGGGTCGCGCTGTCGATGGCACCGGGTGAGTCGGCCCTACAAGTGCTAAATTTTGTGCCGTTTTTTGTGTTCTATGCGGCGATCGCGATCGCCATCACAAAGTTTAAGCACCCCCTCAAAGCCCTCCATCGCTGGAGTTTAGCCCTGCTGGTAGCGGCCATCCCGATTAACCTGGCCGCCCTGGCCGAGTTTTACCTGCGCGCGCCCAACAGCCTCGCTCGGTGGGCCAACTCCCCCTGGCTTCAGTGGCTGTACCTCCAGACCAACTACGGCCATCGAGCCAGCGCTGTATTTGGCCATCCCAACGCCTTGGCCAACTACATGGTAATTATATTTGGCCTGGGGCTGGGTCTCTGCGCCCACCACCTCAACCGCCCCGTTCTCAGGCGTAGGGGCCTGTGGATCTGTGCAGCCACGGCCCTAGCCCTAGTCGGCATCTATTGCTCCGGGTCTCGCAACGGGCTGCTGATTGCCGGTCTCCAACTGCTGCTGTTTGGGGGGCTGCTGCGACCCTATCGCTATATTTTTTGGGCGGGCCTGGGGGCCATGGCCTTAGTTACCGCCAGTTCCCTAATTTGGGGCATCGGTGGCCGCACTCTAGGAGAGGCCTTTGCGACAGTTTCTCTGCGGTTTAACGTGTGGCAACTGGCCCTAGAAATGATTCCCCGGCATCCCTGGTTTGGCAGCGGGCTAGGCACCTTCAAGCAGCTTTACGACCCCGCCGACTTTCCAGTGGTAGGCGATTTTCTCCCCCACGCCCACAACCTGTGGCTGATGCTGGCCGCTGAAGCTGGGGTGCCCGTTGCCATCGGGTTCACCGCCGTGGTTGGCAACGTAGTTGGCCGCAGCACCTATGCCCTGCTGCGTTATCCCCTGCCCAGCTATGGCCCGGCGCTAATGGCGGGCTATCTGACCGGCTTTGGGGGCACGGTGGCCTTTGCCCTCTTTGACTTGGCCTTCTACGATGCCCGCATCAATATTTTGGGCTGGCTGATGCTGGGCATCATACAGGGCATAGGCTGCTGGGCGGCCAGCCCAGCGTCTAAAGCCAACCCCTAGATCAGCTTAACCGCCCGCAACCCAAAGTACAGAACGACAGCCGTACCCACCATCACCGACAAAAACGCCACGTAGGCAATCACGCCACCCATAGATTTTCTCTCCACAACAGCTATGCCTATATTGAACCACGCGGAGGGCAGTGTGGGGCGGAGCGGGGAGTAGGTGGGTAGGTGAGTAGGTGAGTAGGTGGGTAGGTGGGTGAATGGGTAGGTAGGTGGGTGGATGGGCAGGTGGGCAGGTGGGCAGGTGGGCAGGGGGGCAGGTGGGCAGGTGGGCAGGTGGGCAGGTGGGGAGGGGTGTT